>DATELY010000001.1:0-20353 GCA_035276085.1 Steroidobacteraceae bacterium
CACTCGGAAGCGTACGCAGTACGCGGGTGCAATCACCTTGAAGAACTCGATTGATCGGGAACATGGCGGAGCCTCCGCTTGCATCGGCGGGATTGCCGACGCTCGCCCCCGACCACGGCGCGCGCAGCGGTCAAGGATCGAAGACCGCCGCAGGCGGCGAGTGCGTCCTCGCGCTCGTCCTTGACGGCGAGCACGGCGTGGTACGCTGAAAGAGCAGAGGTAAGCCTGCTGTCTTCCTCCTTCTCATTCCTTACTCCTGGGTGCACGTGTTCGCCTCGGATGGCCGGCACCCGCTGCAGTATTGATCACCAAACCATCTCGCCCTTGCGGGCAAAATGTAAAACGATCCGACACCCGAATCAGCGACGGTTGGATGTCACGCCTGCTAGTTCTACACTCAGTCTGAGAGTCTAAGAAAAACGCAGCCGGCGGGAGTCAACCGGCATAAACGGAATCACAGGGGCTAGCCGTGGCACGGAGAAGAAAGGGGAGCTCTGGGGGAATCGGAGGCGTCGTCGTCGGCGCCATCATCCTGATGATCGCAGCGATCCCGAAGGAGATGTGGATCGCGATCGGCGCCGTTGCTCTGATTACGCTCATTGTGTGGCTACTTTCGAAGTCCAAGCAGGCCACCGAGCCACCGGCAGAACACAATGCCGAGGAAGAAACGGCGCGCTTTGAAGAGGCTCCCAGAAAGACAATACAGCGGTCTCGACCCCCGGAGCCCAAAGGTCGCAGCGTCCCACCGCGTTGGGTGTCCACATCGGAAACGGTCGAGGTCGCCGGCACGTCGATTACTGGCGGAATGCTGTACTTCGGCTCAGACCTACGCGCATCGAGCGGTGATATTGAGCCGGCTTTGATCGACCCGCGCCAACCCGTCGCGCGTGACAAGGCAGATCCTGCGCTCAGCCAGATGGGTTACTGGCCTAGCTATTCGTCGATTTCGCCCTCAGCGCGCCGCTGCTACGTCGAATGGCTGGCGTCCGGCCGAAGCGATCCGCAGGCTGACATCGGGTACGTCTTTCTATTTTTCTACGGGCTCGAACGGCGAGCATTAGTTGATGCTCCGTCCGATCAGACTGCGAAGGCAGACCTGCCACTGATCGAAGAAGAAGTGAAGCGTCTGCTTCGTCTCTACGGGCACAGTCGTTCGTTCCGACGGTATGCAAGCTCGTTCCTCGACTTGCTAGTTTCACTGGGTGCCGGAGATTCGATCGACGAAGCGCCCCCGCCGCAGGCTACGGACGGTGAAATGTCACTCGAGCTCAGACTCGGTCTTGGACGCATGGCGATGAGCGGGCGACCAGTCCCAGCCGAATGGGCGCACGCCTGGATGCTCCGGGATCCACGTATCCCGTTCCCGAAGGCATTGCAGCGCTGTCCGGTCGAATCCGAGAAAATGTTCATGAGTCTCTACCGCGATCGTCACGGGGAAGGCATCAAGCTACCGGCCAATCGCACGAAACTGCGCCTGAGCTATCGGCCGGCATCAGGCGGCTTTAGCGGCACGGAGTTCCAACTCCCGACGGGCGACGTGCCGGATATCACAGCCGTCGTGGCGCCTGCGAAGAAGATTGAAGCTCTTGTGGAGGAATGCGCAGCGGTGCTAGCGCCGTATTCCCGCTACATCGCCAAGAATCCGGATCAAGGCCAATCGCTCGAAGCGATCCTGCTCCTGCCCCATTCGCTCTGGCCTGCAACGGCACGGGCGACCATGCAGACCCTCGATGAGCGGATTGGCAGCGGCTTGCGGGTCATGTCGCTGGGCGAGCTGGCCTCGTCGTTTGGTAGTCCCGGGGCACTCACGCGCGAGCGGATTCGTTCACTCGCGCACGCGCTCGAAGAGATTCACATCGGCATCGAACCTGACGTCCTCGCTGGGGCACGAACTCCAAAGGCCGATGATCGAATCATTCTTTTCCGCACCGAGCCCGAGGACGGCACGACTCGACAAACGCCCGTGTACCAGGCTGCCTCGGTTACGCTCGATCTGGCTTGCAGCGTCGCGATGGCTGACGGAAAGCCGCACGCGAATGAACTGCGCCTGTTGATGAAGCAGATCGATGGCTGGACGCAACTCACGGAGGCGCAGCGCAAGCGACTTCGAGCGCGCTTGCGGATGGCTATTGACGCACCTCCTTCGCTCGCTTCACTAAGAAGCAAGCTGGACATCATCCCTGTCGCAGGCAGACGGGCGATCGCACATCTGCTGTCGACGCTGGCGCAGGCGGATGGGACCGTGGATGCATCTGAAGTTCGTCTGCTCGAGAAAATCTATAAGGCGCTCGGCATCGATACCGACGTCGCCTACAGCGATCTGCATATCGCTGCAGCAGCGGCACCGACCACCAAAGCCCCGGCAGCGGTCGCGCCCGCTGCTCCGGCAGAGGGTCTCACGCTAGACATGGAACGGATCGAAGCACTGCAACGCGAGACGGCACAAGTCTCTGCTCTGCTGTCCAAGGTATTCGCCGATGACGCTGCTGACTCGATCGAGACACTGGAGGAGTTGGAGGAGACGCAGCCCGTTGGCGACGGGTGTTTGCTCGGGCTCGATGCCGAGCACAGCATTTTCCTGCGTTTGCTTTTGACTCGATCGTCCTGGCCGCGGCAAGACCTGGCAGACGCGGCCGCAGACATGGAGATGATGCTCGATGGTGCGCTCGAGCGAATCAATGAGGCATCCTTCGAGCAGTTCGATGAGGCGCTAATCGACGGCGACGATCCGATCGAGATCTCGCGCGAGGTTCTGGAGAAGATCGCGGCATGACAACCATCAAAGCGAAAGAGCGAGACACGGTTATTCAAGCGCTGCGTGCCGGCGTCGTACCGCGCATTGGGCAACACCTGATCCAGGTCGGCCGCGCAAGAGAGATCGAGACACTCCTCCGGGACATCGAACGCATCGCCGAGGCCGGTACAGGTTTTCGCCTAGTGATCGGCGAGTACGGCGCGGGGAAGACCTTCTTCCTGAATCTCGTACGTGCTATCGCGATGGAAAAGCGGCTCGTCACAGCGCACGCCGACCTGAATCCGGACCGACGCTTACAGGCTTCCGGAGGCCAGGCACGCTCACTTTATGCTGAGCTGATGAAGAACCTCTCGACGCGCACCAAACCTGACGGCGGAGCACTGTCCGGTGTTGTTGAAAAGTTCGTCGCACAAGCGAAGACGGAAGCTAAGGCTGCATCCCGCAATAGTGAAGACGTGATTCGAGAGAAGCTTTCGAGCTTGTCGGAACTCGTCGGTGGCTACGACTTCGCAGAAGTCATCGCCGCATATTGCCGCGGCTTCGAGGAAGGCAACGACAAGCTCAAGGCAGACGCGGTACGGTGGCTACGCGGCGAATTCACGACAAAGACGGACGCCAGAGCAGCCCTCGGGGTGCGGACGATTGTCGACGACGATGCGTTTTACGATCAGCTGAAGCTCTTTGCGCGCTTTGTCAGGTTGGCCGGCTTCTCAGGGCTACTGGTCTGTCTGGATGAAATGGTGAATCTGTACAAGCTCGCCAATGCTCAGGCGCGCAATGCCAATTACGAGCAAGTACTGCGCATTCTGAACGATTCACTGCAAGGCTCAGCCGATGGTTTGGGCTTCGTGCTGGGAGGTACGCCGGAGTTCCTGCTCGACACGCGACGTGGTCTGTACAGCTACGCGGCGCTTCAATCTCGACTCTCCGAGAACACTTTTGCCGCGCAAGCCGGGCTGCAGGATTTCTCAGGCCCAGTCCTTCGACTATCGAGTCTGACGAATGAGGACTTCTTTGTGCTCCTGCAGAAGCTCAGACACGTCTACGCGAGTGGCAACGAGTCGAAATATCTGCTCCCGGACGACGGGCTCATCGCCTTTATGCAACACGCTTCGAAACGCCTTGGAGAAGCGTACTTCCGGACCCCAAGAACAACGATCACGGCGTTCCTGAGTCTGCTTGCCACGCTTGAACAGCACCCGCAGGCGAATTGGCGCGAAATGCTGGGCGCCGTGGTCGTGGAGGAAGACAAGGAAGGCAATGACGAGGGAGCCACCGAGGATGACGAGCTCGCATCCTTCAAACTCTGATGAATCCGGCTTTTCCCTCCTCCATCCGAGCATTCAGCGCTGGGTATGGTCAAAGGGGTGGACATCGCTGCGCGACGCTCAGGAGCGAGCGATCCGACCCATTTTGGAAGCCAGGGAAGACATCATCATTGCAGCGGCGACTGCCGCCGGAAAGACTGAAGCCGCGTTCCTACCCATCCTAACGAACATCGCCAATGCGGGTGAGGAATCAGCGCTCGCAATCTATGTCAGCCCCCTCAAAGCACTGATCAACGATCAGTGGGGGCGCCTCGAAGAGCTGTGCGAATCCCTCGAGCTGCCGGTTATTCCCTGGCATGGCGACATCCCAGCGAGCAGAAAGACCCGGTTCCTTAAGTATCCGCGTGGTGTTCTGCTGATCACCCCTGAATCGCTAGAAGCGATGTTTGTAACTCGAGGAAGTGAGACTCCGCGCCTGTTTGCAGCGTCTCAGCATGTCGTCATCGACGAGCTGCATGCTTTCATCGGCACCGACCGCGGCAAGCAGATGCAGTCTCTCCTCCACCGGATCGATGGTGCGGCCGCCAAGCGAATACCGAGAGTGGGACTCTCCGCGACGCTCGGAGACATGAAACTCGCCGCCTCATTCCTACGGCCGAACGAAGCTGAGCAGGTGCGCCTCATCGTTTCGCAAGGCGGCGGGCAGGAGCTTCGGATCCAGGTGCGCGGCTACCTCTGCCCTGCTTTCATCAAGAGCGACGAGAACGCGGAGCATCGCGACGAGCAAACCCTCGGCTCGGAAAATGCCATCGCGGACCATCTCTACCGGGTGCTTCGCGGCACCAACAATCTCATCTTTCCGAACTCGAGAAAGAAGGTCGAGTTCTACACCGACGCATTGCGCCAGCGCTGCGAGGCGAACGCAGTGCCCACTGAGTTCTGGCCTCATCACGGAAGTCTCGCACGGGCGATCAGAGAGGAAACGGAGAAGGCGCTCAAGCAAGGCGACCGGCCCGCAACCGCCATCTGCACGACGACACTGGAGCTGGGCATAGACATTGGGGCCGTACAGAGCGTCGCGCAGATCGGTCCCGGTCCGTCCGTGGCATCGCTTCGGCAGCGTTTGGGGCGCTCGGGACGACGCCAAGGCGAGCCTGCGATTCTACGTTCCTACAATATCGAGCAGGCGCTGACGGAGAAGTCTTCGCTCTCCGACTGCCTGCGCGAAGCGCTCGTACAGTCGATTGCAATGATTCGATTACTACTGCGAGGCTGGTTCGAGCCGCCTCACTCGAGCGGCCTGCACCTCTCCACGCTCGTTCAGCAGGTACTGTCCGTCATCGCGGAACGCGGTGGCGCACACGCAAGTCAGCTCTATAGGTCGCTAATCAGCGAAGGTGCGTTTCACGGACTCTCATCGGCAGAGTTCGGCGAGTTCCTGAGTAGCCTCGGGAGCAAGGACCTCATCGCTCAGGACCGGACGGGTCTGCTGCTCCTCGGAGAGGCCGGGGAACGATTCGTAGGTAGTCATGACTTTTACTCAGCCTTCACGTCCGAGGAAGAATGGCAGATCCTCTGCCAGGGCCAAACTATGGGCTCGCTGCCCATCAGCTCGCCGATCTTTCCGGGGATGCGATTGATATTCGCAGGACGACGATGGCAGGTTGTTGCCGTCGATGAGGAGGCGCTTGTCGTGTCTGTCGCATCAGATCCAGGCGGCTTGCCGCCACTCTTTGGTGGCGGCAAAGCGAGCACGCACGACGTCGTACGACGCGAGATGCGCGATGTGCTCGCTGCGAACGAGACGATTGGCTTCCTCGACTCGACCGCCTCCTCGCTGCTCGTCGAGGCTCGCCAGCAGTTTTCCAAGCTCAAGCTCGACGACACGCGTGTGATCAAGGCCGGCAACCTGACAACCGTGTTCACGTGGCGCGGCGACGCCGCCAACGATGCTCTAGTGCTGCTACTGCGCGGTCTCGGTATCGACAACGTCGAGAACGAGGGTCTCTATGTTGAAATCGCCAAGTGTGACGATGATCGGCTGCACGATGCCCTGTCGGATATCGCAGAGCTGCGCGATGTCGACTACATCAGCCTACTGACAGACGTATTCAACATGCGAAGGAGCAAGTGGGATTGGGTTCTCTCTGACTCACATCTCAGGAGATCGTTCGCCTCCTCGCATCTATCGTTTGAAGGCGCGCGTGCAATCGCACGCGAGTACGCAGATCTAAACCACTGATCAAGGAACACCACGCAGATGCCGAAGATGGACCTCGTCAAGAAGATTAGGGAATTCAAGGCATGCTAGCAGCCCATCAATCGTTGCGACTAAGCGCCTCGGATCTCGTCGGCCATCTCAACTGCCGGCATCTGACGGCCCTCGAGCTCGAGGCGACCAATGGAACGATCGAGCGCCCAACTTTCCGCGATCCATTGCTGGAAATCCTGTGGGAACGCGGCGCACTCCACGAACGCCAGTACGTGGACTATCTTGCGAAGGAAGGCTACGCGGTCATCCACATCGAGGGCGTTGGGATTACTCAGGAAGCTGTGCAGCAAACGCAGGCCGCGATGAAAGCAGGCACTGAGGTCATAGTACAGGCCGCGCTGTCTGGTGGACGCTGGGGCGGCCGGCCCGACATCCTCAGACGCGCCGCGGCACCAAGCGCGCTTGGGAATTGGTCGTACGAAGTCCTAGACACGAAGCTTGCGCGCGAGACTAGAGGCGGCACAGTCCTGCAACTCTGCCTCTATGCGGATCTTCTTGCCACCGCTCAGGGACTGTCGCCGGAGTACATGTATGTCGTGAAACCCGGTGCAACCTTTGAGCTGCAGCGCTTCCGGACAGCCAGCTACGAAGCGTACTACCGATACGTCAAACGTAGTCTTGAACGTTCGCTTGAGGCCGGTGACGCGACATATCCGAACCCGAAGGAGCACTGCGAGATCTGCCGCTGGCGCATGCAGTGCAACCTCAAGCAACGGCACGATGACCACCTGTGCCTTGTCGCAGGAATCACGAAAATACAGATTGGTGAGCTCCAGCGCTACGGAATTCACACTGCCGCCGCGCTCGCACGGATGCCCGTCCCATTACAGTGGAAGCCTGAGCGAGGAGTACCTCAGTCCTACGAGCGATCGCGTGAGCAGGCGCGCGTCCAAGTCGCAGCTCGTACGTCGGGGCACCCAATCTACGAGACCATCCCACCGGAGCCCGGGATCGGACTGGCTCGACTGCCGGAACCATCGCCTGGCGACATCTTCTTCGATCTCGAGGGCGATCCATTCGTGGGTGAGGGTGGCCTTGAATTCCTTTTCGGCTACCTATTCCTCAGCGAGAATGGCGAGCAGTCCCATGTCGGAGAGTGGGCCTTCAATCGCAATGACGAACAACGCGCCTTCGAGCGCTTTGTTGATTTCACAATGGCGCGCTGGTCGCGGCATCCCGCGATGCACGTCTACCACTATGCATCTTACGAACCAGGCGCACTGAAGCGCCTGATGGGACGTTACGCCACGCGAGAGGACGAAGTAGACCGCATGCTTCGTGGCGGCCTGTTTGTCGATCTCTACACGATCGTGCGGCAAGGCATTCGCGCCAGTGTCGAGAGCTATTCGATCAAGAATCTGGAAGTTTTCTGTGGCTTCACTCGTAAGGTGCCACTCGCCGACGTGCGCCCTGCCCTCGCGACCGTGCAGGCCGCATTGGAGCTTGCAGACTTAGCACAGGTCAGCGAGCAGGATCGGGAGATCGTCGAAGCGTACAACCGAGATGATTGCGCTTCTGCCCAGGCGCTGCGCAATTGGCTGGAGGCTGTTCGGGCAAAGCTGATCACGGAAAGGGCAACGATCGCGCGCCCCGCGGCCGAGTCTTCCGAGCCCACACAGGAAATCGGCGAGCGCCAGCAACAGATCGAAGCACTGGTCGCCAGACTGACGCAGGGTGTCCCAGCAGAAATCGAAGGTCGCACTGCCGAGCAGCAAGGCCGATGGATCCTGGCCTACACGCTGGATTGGCACCGGCGCGAGCTCAAGTCGGTCTGGTGGGAATACTTTCGGCTCTCCGACCTGACCGTAGATGACCTTCTCGACGAGCGTTCCGCACTCGCGGGACTAGAGTTCATCCAGGAGATTGGCGGCACGAAGAAGGCCCCGATTCATCGCTATCGCTTCCCGGCTCAAGACACCGATCTGAGACCAGGGGACACACTCTGCATGGTGGGTGGTGAAAATCTCGGTCGGATCGAAGCTGTCTCGTATGAGGATCGAACGATCGACATCAAGAAGCGAATGGACACCGCATCCGTGCATCCGCAGGCGGTCTTCGAGCATGACCTCGTCGGCACCAATGAGCAGGCCGATGCGCTGATGCGGCTCGGCATGCATGTGGCGGAACATCGGATAGAAGGGGATGGTCCGTATCAAGCAGCGCGCGATCTGCTGCTGCGTCGGTCACCGGTTGTTTCCCCCGTACGCCATGCTGGCGAGACAACGCTGGCTGCGGCGACTCGTCTGGCTCCGATGCTTTCCTCCGGCGTATTGCCCATCCAGGGGCCGCCGGGTGCGGGCAAAACGTACACCGCCGCACGCATGATTTGCGAGCTGGTTCGAGCTCGAAAGAAAGTCGGAATCACCGCCAACAGTCACAAGGTCATTCGCAACCTACTAAATGAGGTCGTGAAAGCAGCTGATGATCTAAATGTCGATATCTCTTGCGTTCAGAAGCCCGGGGAGCCCGAAGAGGATGTTCATCGCATCCGGTTCGCCAGAAAGAACGAGGATGTCTTCGCCGCACTCGCTGGGAATTGCGATGTTGCCGGCGGAACCTCGTGGCTCTGGGCGCGCAAAGAGGCATTTGAGTCGGTCGATGTTCTGTTCGTGGATGAAGCAGCGCAGATGTCTCTCGCGAACGTGCTTGCAGTGGCGCACGCATGCAAGACGCTCATTCTCGTGGGCGACCCACAGCAACTGGAGCAACCTACGAAGGGCAGCCACCCTGAAGGTACGGACGTATCGGCGCTGCATCATATGCTTGGCGGCAAACCAACCATTGAAGCCGAACAAGGTCTGTTCCTCGAGGAAACCTGGCGGCTACATCCTGCTATCTGCAAATTCACTTCCGAACTTTTCTACGAGGACAAACTTCGACCCCGTCCTGGCCTCGAGCGCCAAACGATCCGTTCGACGCGAGCGAATGGATCAGGACTGCGTTTCTTTGCTGTGGCACACGAAGGCAACCAGAACTCAGCGCCCGAGGAAGCCGATCAGATTCGCGCAATTGTTGACGACATCCTCGGCACAAGGAGCACTTGGGTCGACGCGAAAGGCAAGGAGCTGCCGCTTGAGCCCACAGATCTCCTCATCATCGCACCCTACAATGCGCAGGTCTTCGAACTTCAGGAGCGCCTACCTGCCTTTCGCGTTGGTACCGCCGACAAGTTCCAGGGCCAGGAAGCACCGATCGTGATCTATTCGATGACCACTTCCACTCACGCTGACGCCCCACGAGGGATGGAGTTTTTGTACAGCTTAAACCGATTGAACGTTGCAACGTCGCGAGCGAAGTGCCTATGTATTCTCGTAGGGTCGCCGGCGCTGTTTGAACCCGAATGCAAGACGCCTGGGCAAATGGAATTAGCGAATGCGTTCTGCCGATATCTGGAGATGGCTACAAGCTAGGAGCTACGAAGTAAGCGATTAAGCTACCGCCTCGGGAACGCGCTGCCGATTAACTAATTCAGTTTGAAATCGGTGTTGGTGTATCAGGGAACTTGGGAGTTCCTCATTTCTTGGAATCACTCTTCCAATGGGATCTTTTCCTTCGGCTAGATGACGGCTCACCGGACCATGACGCACAATGCGACGCTGCGAGCTTCATCAAATAGCTAACGGCACGCGCAGCTCGCGAGATGTACTCGCATCAACGCAGCACTGAGACACACGCCATGCTTTCGCACGAAGCAGTTGCACACGTAATAAAGCGTGCTAATCTCCGCGCGTATTCATTGACACGCGGCCGCGCGCCGCACAACTGAAGCGAAACTGAAATGCTCTCCATCCACGGAACAGCCATGCAAAGCACGCTACGCGAATTAAATCGCGCCGCGGTCGGCTGCCCGTCGATTACGGGTAGCTGGTCACGGCCTGTCGCGAAAAATCATCGCGACTTCGGGACCGAACTCGATCGGTAACCGCCTTTAGGGCTCTTTGCCCCCGAAGGCGCAAGCCGGACGGGGCACCCACGGGAGCCTAGCCACCTGAGATCCCTCTCAGAGTCGGCGAAAACCACCCAAAACAGTGTTCCGTCCGCGAGGTAAAGCCCTCGATACGGATTCGTACGCGCTACGCGTATGGACCCCTGCGCCGCACGTTCGGCCAGGACGCTGTTTAACAATCAGAAATTGATCAGGGCTCTCACCCTGATTTCGCATTGCGCACTGAATTCTTCAGCGGCGCGGCACGCGCGCGCGTCGAACACGCGGTGATGTGTTTGTGAAGTGGAGGGTGAGAGCCCGGAGCTGGTGAGAAATTTTTTGAAGCACGTGAAAGCGTGAGGGTCTCACTCGCTCTGAAATTTGCGGATGTAGCTCAATTGGCAGAGCGCGAGTCTTCCAAACTCGAGGTCATGGGTTCGATCCCCATCGTCCGCCCCAGATTTCGATGCACGTTGCGACTCTCATGCGAGTTGAACGTGTGCATCTTAGTTGATTCGCGGATGTAGTTCAGTCAGGCAGAACACGACGTCGCCAACGTCGAGGCCATGGGTTCGAGTCCCATCGTCCGCACCACTCAAGTTTGCCGACGTGGTTGAACTGGCAGACACGCCAGCCCGAGGAGCTGGTAGCGAAAGCTTTGCCGGTTCGAGTCCGGCCGTCGGCACCAATGTGTGATTTCGTTCGTTAAACCACATAAGGAGAATGTCATGAGCCTCGAGGAAATGACGAAGATCGACAACCTGAAGTCATGGATCTCGGGTGTCGACATCGATTGGGACACGGTGAAGCAGCTGCGCAACATCGCGGAGCTGCCGATCCTCGCAGGTCACGTGGCCGTGATGCCGGACGTGCATCTCGGCAAGGGCGCAACTGTGGGATCGGTGATTCCGACCAAGGGCGCGATCATTCCGGCTGCGGTCGGCGTGGACATCGGCTGCGGTATGGCGGCCGTGCGCACGGAGATCTCCGCGAATCAGTTGCCGGACTCGCTGCGTCGACTGCGCTTGCGCATCGAAGAGCGTGTGCCGGTCGGATTCAACTCGCACGATCGACCGCTCAATCCTCTGCACGATGGCTTGCGCGGGGTTGCACTGTCGAATGCCGGCAAGAAGATGGCGGAGCGGTACAACACGCTCAAGATCATGGACGTCATCGGCAAGCACGACCACAAGCGCACGTACAACCAGCTGGGAACGCTGGGCGGCGGCAACCACTTCATCGAGCTGTGTGTCGATGAGTCGAACGGCGTGTGGGTAATGCTTCACTCCGGCTCGCGCAACATCGGCAAGACGATCGGGGAGACGGCGATCCACATGGCGCGCCAGATTGCGGAACGCGAGGAGCGCGGGCTGCGTGACCGCGACCTTGCGTGGCTTGACGAAGGTTCGGCCGAGTTCGACATGTACGTCGAAGGCCTGCGCTGGGCGCAAGACTATGCGGCTCACAACCGCGCTTTGATGATGCACGAGGTGCTGGTCGCGCTTCGTGAGGAGTTCGGGCGCGAGATCGCGATGTTCGAGAACGCAGTCCAGTGTCACCACAACTATGCATCGGTCGAAGAGCACTTCGGCCAACAGGTGTGGGTAACCCGCAAGGGCGCGGTATCGGCGCGTCGCGACGAGCTCGGCATCATCCCTGGCTCAATGGGTGCCAAGTCGTTCATCGTGCGCGGTAAGGGCAATGCAGATTCGTATTGCTCCTGCTCGCATGGCGCCGGTCGTCGCCTCTCTCGCGGCGCTGCGAAGCGGACTTACACGCTCGCGGATCTGAAGAGGCAGACGGAAGGCGTCGAGTGCCGCAAGGACGAAGGCGTGCTCGATGAGATCCCGGGCGCCTACAAGGACATCGATATGGTCATGGCTGCGCAGGCCGACCTCGTCGACGTCGTACATACCTTGAAGCAAGTGATGTGCATCAAGGGTTGATGTCTCTTCGAGGGTTGGGTGTACGGATGCACCCGACTCTCACTCTGCACCGGTAGCTCAATTGGTATGGTCGAGACCATTTCCGTTGGTCGGAGTTGCGGTTTCGCCGCTCCTGCGCGTCCATGCGCCCGCGGCATTCGCACATCCGTGTGCAGCACAAAACCGCCTGTTGGGGGTTCGAGTCCCTCCCGGTGTGCCACTTTTTCAAATGATCCGTTCCTGGCGGAACTGGTAGACGCGCTGGGCTCAGAACTCAGTGTCTTCGGACATCCCGGTTCGACTCCGGGGGAACGGACCACAACATCGTCTGATCTACGCGGGCGTAGCGGAAAAGGTAAACGCGACCCTAAAACGTGAAGAGGGAAAGCCGAAGAGGCTACGCGGGTAATCAGCCGAGGCACGTGGTTGCGGATGCACCGAATGGCTACGCGAGTGGTCGCCAGGGAAGCGCGTTTCCAAGCCGACGCTGTCTTCGAGTAATGATCGGAGTTCCGCGATGTGCAGGTTCGAATCCTGTCGCCCGCACCAATACTTCTTGAGCCGTGCGCTCCTGGTTGGAACTGGAAGACACGCCGCGCTTAAAACGCGGTGCTCATTCGAGCGTGCCGGTTCGAATCCGGCGGAGCGCACCACTGGTTCGATTCTTTCGCGTCCCTGGTTGGAATTGGAATACACGCTGCGCTCAAAACGCAGTGCCTTCGGGCATGCCGGTTCGAATCCGGCGGGACGCACCAGTTTCTGCGGATCGTTAGCTCAATTGGCCAGAGCATCCGGTTCTTACCCGGCAGGTTGAAGGTTCGATTCCTTCACGGTCCACCAACATCACCTTGTGCAGGGGCGTGTAGCTCAAGGGTTAGAGCATCCGGCTTTTAACCGGACGGCGAGGGTTCGATCCCCTCCGCGCCCACCACTTGGGGCTTCGTCTAGCGGCAGGACATCGCGCTTTGAACGCGAGAACTCAGGTTCGAACCCTGGAGCCCCAGCCACACGCGATTGCGAATGCCACGTTAACTCAGCGGCCAGAGTGCTCGCCTGTCTAGCGAGAAGTCACGGGTTCGAATCCCGTACGTGGCGCCAGATCACGCACCGATAGCTCAGCTGGTAGAGCGCCTGGTTGAAGCCCAGGAGGCCGCAGGGTCGAAACCTGCTCGGTGCACCACTTTCATCGTTGGCCAGTAGCTCAGTTGGCAGAGCACTCCGCTGTTACCGGAGCCGTCACAGGTTCGAGTCCTGTCTGGCCAGCCACATCTTTTGAATAGCGAACCAAGAGGAGAACGCGATGACTTCGATCAAAGAGATGGTGGCGAACGGCCGCAAAGTTCGATTCACGCACTACAAGTCCGGTGAGCTCTGGTACGAGACGGAGTGCGGATTCGCATTCCCTGTACCGACCGCGGATGCAGGCGACGGATGTTTCCTAGCTGAAGACAAGGCGCTGCTGTTCATGCGCTACATCAGGAAGCACAAAGAGGTGCTCGATCACGCGCGTGCTGACGCTGAGTCCGCCGACCAACAGCCATAGGTGAAGTCCCTTTACGCGAGGTCCCGAAGGCCCGGCCTCGCGAGAGCTCGGAACTCACTCTTGGGACACACGGGACGCGCGCGAACACGCGCGTTCGGGCCGCACTGATTCGACGCTTTGACCAGGCCCTTTGCGCGAGAGTCCACCGCCCCAACCTCGCGAGGAGCATAGATACGCCTCCTTGGGACGAACGGGAACGCCGCAGATTCTGCGGTCAGTACTCGGGGCCCCAACACACTCGCACGTATAGCTCAGCGGGAGAGCGCCGCTCTTACAAAGCGGAAGTCCTTGGTTCAATCCCAAGTGCGTGCGCCACTTCATGCGACGTTAGCTCAGATGGAACAGAGCGCCGGTTTGCGATGCCGGAGGCCGAAGGTTCAAGTCCTTCACGTCGCACCACATGTTCGCTCTCATCGTCTAGTTGGACCAGGACACCTCCCTCTCACGGAGAAGACTGGAGTTCGAATCTCCATGAGAGCGCCACTGTTCGTTCCCGTCGTCTAGCCCGGCTCAGGACGCCGCCCTTTCAAGGCGAGAACACGAGTTCGAATCTCGTCGGGAACACCAACCACGCGCGCATCTGGCGCGTACGAATTGATTGGGAAGTCGTCTAACCGGCAGGACAGCGGACTCTGACTCCGCGAATGTGGGTTCGAGCCCTACCTTCCCAACCAACGCAAAGCTCACGATGGTGGCGTTAGCTCAGTCGGTCAGAGTCCCGAGCTGTGAACTCGGAGGTCGTGGGTTCGAACCCCACACGTCGCCCCAACTTCAACGCCGAGATAGCTCAGCAGGCAGAGCAGCTGCTTCGTAAGCAGCATGTGGTCGGTTCGACTCCGACTCTCGGCTCCATACTCTTGATCGCACTCGTGGCCGAGCGGCTGAAGGCGCCGGACTGCAATTCCGGTGAGCACATGCTCCACGTCAGTTCGAATCTGACCGAGTGCTCCACTCTCTTCTTCAGGGACTTAGCGCAGCCTGGTCAGCGCACCTGCCTTGGGCGGAGGGGGGTCGCGAGTTCGAATCTCGCAGTCCCTACCATTTTCATTCTCGATGTAGCTCAGCTTGGCAGAGCGCTTCGTTCGGGACGAAGAGGCCGCGCGTTCGAGTCGCGCCATCGAGACCACTTTTTCTTCTATGGCCGCTTAGCTCAATTGGCGAGAGCGCTCGACCGATAATCGAGAGGTTGCTGGTTCGAGTCCAGCAGCGGCTACCAACGTTCCACTGGGCCTGTAGCTCCAACTGGCAGAGCGCCTGCCTTGCAAGCAGGACGGTGCGAGTTCGAATCTCGCCAGGTCCACCATCTTCCGTGCAGTGGCGAAGCGGCCTAACGCACCGGTCTCATAAGCCGGTCATCGATGGTTCGAATCCATCCTGCACGACCATGTTTCTTCAACCACCATAAAGGAGGAGTTCGATGAGTCCGCATATTCTCGCGCTCGACGTCGCCGGCGCTCCGCACCGGTGGATCAACGTTCGTACCGCTGCACACTACTACGCGACCGACATGATCGCGTGGGCTGCCGGCGCGAGCGAGTTCACGCTGCGTGGTGGCACTCAGCGCTCGACGGGTTTGCAGTCACTCATTCGTGCGAGTTCGATCGTCGCCATCAAGGGCAAGGACTTCATCGTCCGCCACTTCGATCAGGTGCCGACGCTCACGAAGGAGATGCTGCTCGCTCGCGATCGATATCTGTGTTCGTACTGCGCGCAGCGGTTTCGCTTCGAGCAGCTCGACATGGAGCACATCGTGCCGCGCTCAAAGGGCGGCGAGGATTCCTGGATGAACCTCGTCGCCGCGTGCAAGGCGTGCAACAACCGTAAGGCCAACCGCACGCCGGAGGCTGCCGGCATGAAGCTGCACTACGTACCGTATGTACCGAACCGGTACGAGGCCTTCATCTTGAGCAACCGCAAGATCCTGGCGGACCAGATGGAGTTTCTGCTCCAGGGTGTGCCGAAGGGCTCTCGAATGCACTTGAACGCCTAGGAAAGGCAGGCAGAGCTGCGGCTCCGCCTGCCGCCGTACACCACTTACAACCAAACTGACACAATGAGACAGGAGGGCCCAATGGAAGAGAAAACATTCTTGAGCAAGCTGGGCTCTCGCCTCTTCGCTCATCCCGGCTTTGAGAATCTCGTGGCGCTTTCAACCAGCGCCAACGGCTTCAGGCGGGAGGATGCCGTACGCCGACTTGGGATGCTGGGCGACCCACGAGCGATCCCTTGCCTGATTGTTCGCGCCAACGATTGGGTTCCTCAGGTTCGGACGGCTGCATTCGATGCATTGATCCGAATGCTCAAGTCTGGAAACGGCGATGCGTTCGTTACTTCACTGCCGCAGATCCTTCACCTGCAGAGCTGCAGCCGCGGCGATCACACCGAGCTGCTAGCGGCGATTCGTGAGTTTCTGCTGCGTGAGCAGAACCGAAGCGCTCTTCTCGCCGGAATGGAGAATCGAGACAGCCGTGTAGCAAGGCTCGTTACTCGCTTAGTGGTCGATCACCAGTTGATGGCGCCTGCCGAGCTTGTGACGAAGGGTCTGGCACACAGCGATGTGCTTGTCCGGTCCATCATCGTGGATCTTTTGCAGCGGCTGACTCAGGACGAGTTCGAGACGTTGGCTGACAGGGTTCTCGGAGACACCTACATGCCAGTACGTCGCGAAGCGTTCCAACAGCTTCTGCGGCGGATGCCGGGACGGGGTACGGTAGCCGCACGGAATCTTTTGTTCGACCGATCCGCGTCGATCCGAGAGATAGCTGTTCAACACCTCCTTGCTCAGGGCGAGTCTGTCGATGAGATCTATGCCAGTGCGCTGGCAAGGAACGGCGGTCACGCAGCAACAGTCAGATGCGTGCTGTGGGGTTGGGCGCTGATGAACAATCAGGCTCGCGCTGTGCAGGTTGAGCAATTTCTCGTTTCACCTGTTCCGGCGATCCGTCGCGCTGCCCTGTCCTCAATTGGACGGCTTCTGCGCACAGCGGCAGGCCCGCATCTCGAGAAGGGTCTCGGAGATGCGTCCCCTGCTGTATGCAACGAAGCAGCTAGATTGATCAGCAGAATCGGTGTTTCCCCCGGCATCGAAACTCTCATGGCGATTGCTACTTCGAGTGGCCTTGCTCATGTTGCCTACGCTTGCTGTCGCGTAGCCCGCGACGGCAACAAGTGGAACTGGCTGAGGTTCATCCTGGGCGTGTATGGCCGCTCCGCGTGCGAGATCTCATCGGAAGTTTTCTCAAGAGAGATCGACGCGTGGGAGTGGCAGTTCAACCGCAGCTACGCACAACCGGATCCGCATCAGTTGGCGGAAGTCGTGCAGTTGTTTGCAGCCTCCCGAGATCGGCTCTCGACGGGGCGCGTTCAACTACTGGCGTTCACGCTCCGAACTTACGGTGGTGCCGTATGAGTCGCCGCACGAACGCATAGTGCGAGAAAGTCGGCAGGCGGAAATGGGTCCGCCTGCCGCGTATTCAAAGAATTTCGATGAGCGCGCCACAACAATAGATACGGCGCTCATCGTCACCGAGGTCTAGGCCAGCGTTTCGTGTCAGCGGTTGTGGGTTCACACCACACTGGCGCGCTGCAGCTCTGCTGCTGTGTGTACCGCGCGAACGCAACCTTCACCACCATTGCAATGTAGCTCAGTGGGTAGAGCAAGCAGCTCATAACTGCTCGGTCGAGGGTTCGACTCCCTCTATTGCGACGACTTTGCCAAGTCGTACTGGTAAGGCCTCACGGCCCGGGGTTCGACTCCCCCTGTGGATGCCAGTTGCATCCTCTTCGCGGGACGCAAGTCCCGCATCCGAGGCGCCTCAGCGATCCCTGATCTCGCTCTCGCAAGTGGGCGGGCTCACATCGCAGCGCGTACCACGCTCTGCGCATCGATGCTCTGCGTGCACCCGATCCAGCGAAGAACACAGTCGAAGAAGCGTGCGTGCCAGGGAGGCGCGCACGATGACGGCCGTATACGCGCCGGTGAGGACACGACGACCGCGATGCCCGTGCGGTAGGTGCGGGGCGGCTTCGGACCTTTTTGGACGCCGCCGCTGGATGGGCCAGCGGCGGCATTTGGGCGAGTGAAAGAAGTAAGGAGGACGAAAATGACGATGAAGCGCATCACTGTCGCCCAGCATGAGCGTGCACTGGTTTGGAAGAACAAGACCTTTGCAGGTGTGCTGGAGCCGGGCAAGCACTGGCTCATCGCGCCGATGAGCGACGTACAGGCGCAACTCTATGACCTCACGGTTCCGGAGTTCGAACACGCGCGCGTGGACTTCCTGGTGAAGGACGCGCGGGCAACGATGGAGAAGTACTTCGACATCGTGGAGCTTACCGACAGCGAAGCAGGTCTTGTCTACAAGAACGGCAAGCTGGCGGGTGTGCTCGCACCGGGCAAGCGTCAGCTCTACTGGAAGGGCCCGATCGAAGTGAAGGTCGAGAAGATCGATCTCGCGACGGATCTGGAAGTTGCGGCGCCGATTGCCAAGCTGCTCGCACGCGCGAAGCAGCCGCTGTTGGCGCAGGCTACCGATGCCGTCAGCTCGGTCGAGGTGCCTGACACCTCCGTCGCCTTGCTGATCGTGGACGGCAAGTTCGTGAAGCTCCTCGAGCCGGGCCTGCATGTATTCTGGAAGTTCCAGCGCACGGTGAAGGTCGAACTCGTGGATCGCCGCGTGCAGACCATGGAAGTCTCGGGTCAGGACATCCTGACCAAGGACAAGGTCAGCCTGCGCGTCAACCTGACTGCCTTGTGGCAGGTGGAAGACGTCGTGCAGGCACGTACCTCGCTGCAGAACTTCGTGGAGTCCATCTACAAGGAACTGCAGTTCGCACTGCGCGAGGCGATCGGCAGCCGTACGCTCGATGAGCTGCTGGGTGCCAAGGGCGATCTGGATCGCGAGATCCAGGCGTCGGCACGCGGCAAGATCGAGCAACACGGCATCAAGCTCGCGAGCGTGGGTATCAAGGACGTGATCCTGCCAGGTGAGATGAAGGAGATCCTTAACCGCGTCGTGGAAGCCGAGAAGGTCGCGCAGGCGAACCTGATCAAGCGTCGTGAAGAGACCGCGGCAACGCGTTCGCTTCTGAACACGGCCCGCCTCATGGACGAGAACCCGACGCTGCTGCGTCTGAAGGAGCTGGAGACGCTGGAAAAGGTCACGGAGAAGGTCGACAAGTTGACCGTCTTCGGCGGCCTCGACGGCGTGCTGAAGGACGTCGTGCGCATTCAGGTGCCTGCGAACTGAGTGAGTGACGACAACACCAACGGGAGCCCGGTCGAAAGATCGGGCTCTTTTTTTACGACTGAGGAGATCACCATGCGTAACAAGACACAGAACTGGCACGAGTGCTTTCGAGCCGATGAGTAAGCGCCGGCGAGGCTATCCGTCGGAACAGCGCGTGAAGCGCGGAACGCGCATCGTGCACGGGGACAAGGAGTTGACACTAGCTGCAGTCGTCATGAGAGTGACGCCCGGAGAAGCTGCATTGCCCGGACGGCCTGGCCTAAGACGCCTAGCTGTGCCCCGGCTCCGCCGCCGTCACCACGACGTCCGGAACAATTCCACGCGAAGCGATAGCAACCTGGCTTGCCTTGGCGAGTCCCGCAAGTCCCTCTTCGCTCAATCCCACTTCTTTGACGAGGCTGTCGATCACCGGGCCAAAAGCGCGGTACTTCATCGCGGCGTTGACGGCCTGCTCCGCAAGATTGCCACCACCTGCACCCGCGGCAGCGACGCTTGCGGCTGTCGTGGAGGATGTGCCGCCTGCTCCGTTCAATCCGTCGACCTGCATGATGCGAATTGAATCGATCTGCTCCATCGGCTTTACAGCTTCCTCGATGATCTTCGGCAACGCGGCAATCAGTGCCAGCTTCGCCTGCAAATTGACCTGCGAATCGGAAAGGGTGTTGATAGCTTCATTCAGTGCTCGCTTACCGGCGGCCTCGACCTCGTAGTTGTCACGATTCGCCTTCGCCAATGTGCGGATCGCCTCGGCACGAGACTCGGATGCCTGTTTCTCTGCGTTCGCTGCAACTGTGATGCCGATCGCTTGCTGTTCAGCCTGCTGAGCAGCCTCGACTAGCGCGATGCGCTTCGCACGCTCCGCTGCCGCAACCTCCTCCGCCGTCTTGACCCCTTGTTCGGCAGTGACCGCCTCGGCGAGCGCGTGATTCGCGCTAGCTTGAGCGCGTGACTGCTCTTCGGACTTTTGCGCCACTGCGATCTGTTTGACCTGTTCCGCCAGCTCGGTTTCTCGCTGCTGCGCAATCGAGGCGATTTGCACCTCGCGATCAGCTTCGATCTGGCGCTCACGCAGTCTCTGTTCCTTCGACACCTCGGCGGCTTTGATCGCGCGCTGCGCCTCGATGCGAGCCTCTTCCTGTTCGCGTTGCTTGTCCGCCTGGATCTTTGCCACTGTCGCAGACTGTTCGGCTTCGCGCGCGGAGACTTCCTGCTGTTGTGCAAGTTCGGCGAAACGGCGGTTGCGATCAATCTCAAGCTGCTGTTGTTTCGCTTCGAAGTTCTTCTTCGAGATGGCCACGGTCGTGTCTTGTTCGATCTCGTTACGTTCCTTGCTGCGACGCTGAGTTTGCTCCGTGAGGCGGGTCAAGCCTTCTGCGTCGAAGGCATTGTTCGGATCGAAGAAGCTCATTCCGGTCT
>DATELY010000002.1:0-25821 GCA_035276085.1 Steroidobacteraceae bacterium
TATGTCTCCTACAATCGTGGCTTCAAGAGCGGCCTCTTCAACGGCATACCGGCCAACCCGGAACCCATCGAGCCGGAGGTGCTCGATGCTTTCGAAGTCGGGCTCAAGACAGAGCTGTTCGACAGGCGAATTCGTCTGAACGTCGCAGGGTTCTATTACGACTACAAGAATCTGCAGGTAACGCTCTACACCCCCGTGTCTTCTATTCTTGACAATGGCGCGCGCGCCCGCGCCTATGGCGGTGATATCGATCTTGCGGCCAGCCTCAATTCCAATCTAAGCATCTTCGCCGGTGCCACTCTGATGCACTCGGAGTTCAGATCATACGACGCTGCCGCCTTCCTCGTTCCACAGCCTGTTTCCGCGGGAGGGGGAATAAACGCGACGCTCGGAAGCGCCAAGGGCAACAAGCTCCCTTATACGCCCGACTTCACCTTTAACGTGGGCAGCTCCTATACCGCACCACTCGCGAAAGGCGAAATCAACATCAACCTGAATTACAGTTATTCGGATAAATGGTTTGCCGGGCCAGACAATATTCTTGCGCAGCCTTCCTATGGTCTTCTGGACGCGGGCGCTACGTACACTCTTCCTGGTGGAAACGTGAGCTTAGGAGTCTGGGCGCGCAATCTAACGGACGAGAAATACTATGTGAGCTTGGGCGCTCAGGCCAACCCCGGTGGAGGAGCACAAGGTGCCGTAGGCGCTCCACGCACGTACGGCGTGAAAGCCGGATACAAGTTCTAGTCTGCAAACGGTTCCATTGCCTGTCTACGACAGGCAATGGAGAGCAACGAGAGGACGATTACTTTCCGTGCGCCACCGGCGGCGAGGCCGAGTACGGGGCCGACGGGGACCAGCTCGATGACGACTGGGTGCCCCGCGATTGGGTGGAGCCGATGTTCGGCGCCGTGACCTGAACGCCGATCGCGCGCGTCTTCAGAGTTTCTCCGAAGAGGACGGGCCCGACCTGCAGGTCAGCTGGAGCACATATGCAGACCCACTGGTCTGCGGCATGCCGACGAGGAGCAGCCATGCCACGGCTGCGGCCGCGGCCAATCCCCCAGCGGCCGCAAACATCCAGGTGCGATGACGCTTGATGGTCTGATACAGCAGTATCAACTCGGAAATCGCAAGCGCACCGAGAATGCAGCAGCCCATTGTTCACCCATTCAGTCTCAGACGGAGCGGCGTGCGACCATCGAGTGGGACATCCAGACTGAGACTGCCGTCATCCGCGGAACTCACTTGCGCCATCAGCGCCCCCTCGAGTCGATAACAAGTCGAAGGTCGTAGCCGCTCCATCTCGAGTCGCTGCATGCCCGGGGCACGTCCGTTATATAGCACCAGGTCGAGATCCTGTCCGTCGCTGATCGCCCGTGCGACGAGCACGTCCGGATACGCGCAATCCGAGAGAACAGGCCCCCTCATTGCCGCCGCATCGGGACCGGCAAGGATCGAATCGCGCCAGTCGTTTGCGCGCGCCCACGTCGCCGTGGCAAGTTTGATGTTGGCCGCGGTGGAGGTGCCGCGGTAAAAGAGTTTGTCTTTGTCATCGGTTCGTTCGAGGAGTTCAGCCGCCATCGACAGCGCGGCCAATCTGACCTCTTCATCGCCGTGTTCAGCCGCCGCCTGCGCGATATTGGCCAGCGTGTAGCCCGGAGAGCGCTTGTAGTTGCCCATGTCGATCTGCTTCTTCCAAGATGTTTTCAGGCCAAGCTTCTGGTTCGCCATTTCCAGCATCTCTTCTCGCGACGTGACGTAGGCACGTCGCGCGATTCCGGGATGCACGGCGTTGCCATAGCACGCGATGGTCAGATGGTTCGCAAACAAGACGGCGGGGTTGAGGCGCGAGAAGCGGTGCAGGCCGGTCAGTGCCGAGACGAAGGCAATGATGTTGCCATCGGCCGTAACGAATTCCTCATCGAAGCTGCGCATGAACGCGTCGTAGAAGTTCTTGGCGTGTTCCGTGCCGTTTACCCGGTCATAGGGAAACAGTCCGCACATCGCCAGGATGTTGCAGATGCTGAACGTCCAATGCGGCTCACAGGCGTACAGGCACAGACGGCTGTCGCGCCAGTTCCCCAGGATCGACTGCACGAAGCTGTGCGCGTCATGCGGATAGGTTCGATGCGACTTGCTGAAGGGGCGAAATTGCAGCGCACCGGGTTGCTGGTAGCGAAGGTCACCCGTGTTGGCTGCGTACGTGGTGAGGGCGATCGCAGACCAACCCGTCAACATGATGTTGTCGCGTGTGCCGATCGGATCGGGGTTCCAGCCGAATCTGCCCAGTGCGTATTCGTATTTCCAATAGCTGCACACTTCGGGGAGGGTCAAGCTTTCGATCGCGAATCGTTGCGCCTGATTGAGGTACCCGTGAAAGTTGGGGGTGTAGCGGGATTGCAGTTGCGCCAGGCCATAGCTGATGAAGTTCAGCTGATAGCGCAACGCGGCTGCCTGGATATTGTCGATGCGCGTGAATCCTTCCAGCTTGCCGAGGGGTTGTAAGGCAAGGTCGAATACATAGCGCGCCGCGCGCAATGCTTCTGTGTCGAGCTCGGGTGCTGTCGCGCTCCGGGTTTCCTGAGCCGCGGTTTGCCGCTGTTCGTGCCGGGCAATGGCGGCGGGCATATACGCGTTGCGCTGTTTTTGCGTGGCGGCGATGAGCTTGGTATCCGTGCGCCATCGCCACACTTCGAACATGCAATAGCCGAGAGCGATCGCGAGTACTGCGAGCTGGCCATAGGGATTCAGCGGGTCATCCGCAGCGGCATAGCTCGTGACCGCGGACAGCACCCAGACCGCAATTGGCAGCGCCAGGAAGCCGGTCATCATCCATACGAGAATGCTGATGCGGAATATCAGGAAAGTGGCCGCGAATGCCAGGACGTTCCACCCGCCGATGGCGAGAAAGCCTCCTCCCGGAACCACGAGACTCCATCCGAGTGCCCGTAGCGCGTAACTGCTGTGCGCGATTCCGAACACCGACAGTAGCGTGGGCGTGATCCCAGCCAGACACACTAGCGCATAGACGAGCGCGGTACGCCGGCGCAATTGAGAGGTCGCCGGTCCTACATACTCGGCGGGCTTTGCCAAAGCGGGGACTGCACGATTGCCAGTCCAGCGTGATAGCGCTGCCGAAGCAGCCATGCTCAGCTGTGTCGCAAAGCTCGAGTCGCTCTCGATAGCCATTATGTACCCCAGCGCGTTGACCACCCGTCAGCACGCCATCCGTGAACATCGCATCACTGACATCGATTGTCCGCTCGCCGCTCTCGCAGCATATCCATCGCCACGAAATGCACGGCACTTCGCGTAGGTCAGCGATGTCCGGTACGGCGCATGCCCCTCAAGCAGGAATCTGCCGAAGCAGCTCCGCTTCTTTGTCATGGATCGTCACGGCGAAATCGAAAATCTCGCCCTCGCGCGGTTCCGGCACGAGCAGGCTGACGTGACGTTCGATCGCACCCGAGCTGTTGAAGTTGCGGTGGACCACGCCCGGCGGAAGCACGACCAGGCTGTTGGCTCCTGCGACGAGGCGCTTGCGGCCGACATCGATTGTCATCTCGCCTTCCTGAATCAGATAGATCTGGGCGAACGCATGGATGTGGTAGTCAGGGCTGCCGGCGCCGGGCTGGACCTGTAGCACGTTCATCCGCAGCGTTTGTGCTCCCCCGGTGCGGTCGATGAGACTTTGATAAGCAAAGCCCTGACCTTCGAACTTCGATTGATCGATCGGGATGACGCGTGCCTCGCCGCTCTTTGCGGCCTGCGAGCTGTCAGCGACGGGGGCTTCGATCTCAGCCCACACGGTGTCCCCATCTCCCGTGACTGCGGCAGGAATGCCCGCCGGAATGAAGATGAGCTCGCCTCTACGTGCGCGGTGGCTTTGGTTACCTGCCACAAGCCGTGCTTCGCCTTCAATCACCAATGCATAACGCTCGATCCCCGCGCTGCGCGTCGGGCTCGCTTCGCCGCCGCCACGGCACGGCCGCACCGACACGCCGGTTCCTTCGCTGAGCGCGAGTAGCCAGTCACCGTAGTGTGCCTTCTTGAGGTTGCCGATATCGAAAGGTCGAACGTAGCGCATGTGAGGTCCTGTCTAGGTTTTCGCGCCTTGCTGCCCGCGCAACCGCACGCAAACGCTGCCGAGCGTGGCGAACTCGAGCGTTGCAACTTGGTTGGCGCGAGAGACGCGTTGAGGCGGAGCCAGGCTGCCCGTCATGATGATTTGCCCGGCATGAAGCTTCTCGCCGATTTCGTGGAGGCCCGCAGCCATCGCCGCGACCACATTGAGCGGACTGCCCATCGCCTCGAATCCGGCGGCTGCTGCGCGTGGCTCGCCATCGACACTGACGAGGCAGGCTTCCAGTCGCGGATCGATGCTGCGCGCCGGGGTGCAACGCGATCCGAAGACCACATAGCCGCCGAACGCCTTCTGGACCGCGATCAAATGCGGCCAGCTGTAATGTTTTTCCAGCACGCCCTTGCGCACCGGTGCCACTTCGATTGCGGGCAGGAAGCAATCGATGGCGCTGAGCACGTCGACCGGCTTCAGATCGCGACCCTCCAGGTCGCGGCCGAGAATCAGCGCCATCTCGCTCTCGATGAACACATCGTCACTGTCCAGCTCCACCTGGTCTCCATCGGCTCGGGCAATGGAGGCCAGCAGCGTTCCGATCATCGGACGTGGGGCGTCGGGGAAGAGCGATCTGATCCCCGCTGAAGTGAACGACGCCTGGTGACCGATGATGCGATCGCCCATCGCCACGCGGCGGCGCTTGACCGCGAGCTGCACGGCCAACGCCTCTTGTTGACTGATATCGGGCTTGAGCTTGGTGATGTCACGCGCGGGATCGGAGTCGATTCCCGGCTGATCGATATGCGCCACGAGCTTGTCCATGGTCAGCATTTGCGGTTCCTCATCAATGGGTCGCCTTGTCGCCCCGAAGCACGGCGCGCTGGATTTTGCCGCTGACGGTCTTCGGCAGATCGCTCATGATGTCGATGGTGCGTGGAATCTTGTACGCGGCCAGCCGCTCGCGGCAGTGTGCGATCAGCTCCTCTTCGAGCACGGAGGTGCCATTGACCAGTGACACGCACGCTTTGACGTTCTCGCCACGATAGGTGTCGGGCACGCCGATCACGGCGGCTTCCCGCACCGCCGGATGAGTGTACAAAACGTCTTCGACTTCTCGCGGCCAGACTTTGAAGCCGCTCGCGATGATCACGTCCTTCTTGCGGTCGACGAGATAGATCCAGCCCTCATCGTCCATGAAGCCCAGGTCGCCCGAATGCATCCAGCCTCCGGCAAGCGCCGTCGCGCTCTCCTGCGGCTTGCGCCAGTAGCCGGCCATTACTTGCGGCCCGCGCACCAATATTTCGCCGATGGTCCCCGGGGCGACCGGCCGGTCATGCTCATCGGCGATGCGAATCTCGGTCGACGGTATGGGGATGCCGATCGACAGCACGCCATCGCGCACCGGAATTTCGTGACCATACGGGGCGAGCACGGCAGGGGAGGTGAGCTCGGTCATGCCGTATGAGTTATGCACGGCAAAGCCCAGCTGCTTCTGGATGTCGTCCCTCAGCGCGGGCGGAATCGGCGCACCGCCCGACCAGACTTTCGTCAAGCTCGCCATGTCGGCCGCGGTCGCATCGTGCAGGCGCAGAAGCGCGTTGAACGCCGTGATGGCGCCGATCGCGAAGGTCGGCCGGTGCAACCGGATCATCTCCAGCACGACGTTGGGCTCAAATCGATAATTGAGGACCATCGCGCACGCCGCACTGAAGGCGGCGCCCATGTGGCAGATGAGGCCCGTGACATGGAAGAAGGGTGCGATCGCCAAGATGCGGTCGTGCTGATCCAGAGCGCACCAGTCGCGCATGATCTGGGAATTGAAGGCCATACCCTGCTGGAGCAGCATCGCCCCTTTCGGCACGCCGGTGGTGCCCGAGGTATAGAGAATCAACGCAAGCTCGTCAGGCTTGAACGACGCTAGGCGAGGCTTGCGGCCGCGATGGCTTTCAATGATGTCAGCCAGCCTCACGCCCCGCGATGCGGCCATCCGCGGCGGCAGAACGCGCTTGTCGTTGCGCGATTGTCCGTCCGAGGGCGATGCGAGAACGATCGGCAGATGACTCAGCCCGGCTGCCTCCAGGCCTGCGAAGATTTCCTCCGCTTCTGCTTCCTGACAAAGAACCACGCTGGGCTCTGCATCGGCAAAGATGCGCGCCAACTCCGCGGCACGATACATCGGGTTCCCCGGAACGGGCACCGCGCCCGCTTTCCATGCCGCGAGACAGAGCACCGGAAAGCTCGGGATATTCTGTGTCACCACGCACACTCGGTCGCCTGGCGCAACATTGCGATCCTGCAACCAGACAGCGAGCGCATCGCTCTGGGCGTCCAGAGCGGCGAAGGAGACCGTCTGATCGAAGTAAATGAGCGCTGCCGCGTCCGGATTCCTGCGAACCGCATCGCGGAACATGCTCAGCATGTCGCCATGCTCCGCTTGAAACGGTGCGGAGATCGTTTTCGGATAAAGCCGAACCCAGGGCGCTTTGCTCAAGTCCATGCCGGTCCGCGACGACGAATGGGCACCCTCGCTCACATCGCTTTCCTCAGCCTCTTCGGTTTTGACGCTGTCACCGGTGCCGCGCCTCAATCATGGCGGTGGTAGGTGCGGCCGCCGTCATGACTGTGCGAGCCATCACTCGCACGATCGTGACCGCCCTGCGCGTAATGCTGCCGCAGCAGATCGAACCCGTAGTCCCCGCCATTGGGTGTGCGGACGATCGAGTGAACGTGGAAGCGAGCAGGATTCTCGTTGGCGAGGAAGATGCCGCTGTGATGATCGAACTCGATCAGGGCCACAGGGCTGTGAATGCGGAAGTAAAAGGGGTTGATGTCGTCCGCGGGGCCGATCCAGGCAAAGTGCGTCCGGTCCAGATAGCGTTCGATCTCGCGCACCCGCGCTTCGGCCGGGCCATCGGGTAGGTTGCAGACAAACACTTCGGCGAGTTCCAGCACCAATCGTTTCTGCTGCCGATCCAGTCCGCCAACCGGCAAGCCTTCGTAGGGCACGACGCGATTATCTCGGAACGCACCGCCAACTTGACGTCCATCGTCAGGGTGATAGCGGCCTGGCGGTTGATCGGCTGTCAGCATCGATCCGTAGAGCACAGCCTTCTTCTGCTCGCTGTCATTCAAAGATCGAAACAAGCGAAGCGCGCTCGTTTCATGCGGCTCAAAGAGACGGCGATGCTCGGGACCCTGATCGTGATCCGGCTCGACGCCCATGAACACAGGCGAGAGCACCATCTGCCCGCCGATGAACATGCAATTGAGCGCGAGATGATGTCCGAATAGCTGCCATCCCCAAGGTTCGGCCGTCGACGGCGTTCCAAAGATCGAAATCGTAAAAGCCCAATCGTTCAGCACGTCGGTCATGTTGTTGAGGCGGCCCAAGAACAGGTTATTCGCCATCACTTCGCGCGTGCGCCGATAGCCTTCGGGCGAAAGCGATACGCGGACTAGCTCGAGCGCCAACTCCCGCAGCGGCATCGGCAGATCGAGGAGTTCGACCTGCGGATTGCGCAGGATGAGCGGCGTGTTATGCCAATGCCGCCAGAGACCGGAATCCAGCGGAAAGCACACTTGCGACCGGATTGCGGGATCCAACGCATTCAGCCAGCGGTGAGCGGCCTCGGCCGCTGCGGCTGCCGGTGCACCCTCGGAGCGGAACCCAAACACGTCGCTGACCATCGTGCCGTCGGCGGTAATTCCGCGAAATGGCTCACGAGACAGCGGCGCCCAAATTCCAAGCAGACGCTCGAGAAATGGCGGGAATGCCTCCAGACTCATCCGGCAATCTGCCTTGGATAGACGAGGCACCTTGGTCGGATCGACGTAGTGGCTGAAATCCGCAGTGCTCATGTACTAGCCTCCTGTCAGCTCAGCGAAGGACGTTCGTCCGTGCTGCTGCGTTCCGCCGGAATCGCTTCCCTTTCGGGAACAACGTGGGTGCTCGTTGTTTTGAGCTGCGATGCCGCTGGTGGCTTCGCGTCCGACCGGACACAGTCGTTGGGCAAATCATTGGTGCACCGGAGCGCGGTACCGGCATCGAGCTTGCCGACCGAAGCATCCGTTGCATTTGCAAATGCCGCAACACCGGTCAGTGTGACCACGCTTGCGGCTGCGAGCCATCCAAAGCGCCGTGCGGCTGAAGAAAGTCTATTCAGGTTCCGGGCGATGCGGATGCCGGCAAGGTGAAGTAGGGCGGTTGAGAGAAGAACGCCAGCAATGAACCAGAGGGTTGAAAAATGCGCGACCTGCTCGGCTCCATGTGCCCAGCCATGCAGGAAGCCGAACGCTCCGGAAAGGCCGATGCCAGCGGCTTGAGGAATACGCTGCCCCACGACCAGCCAACCGCCAAGACAAACAAGACTCAGCGCCACGGCTGCTTCGATGATCGAGCTGGGGTGCGCCAGCCCGGCCAAACTGCCAATCGCCATCAGCAAAACGAAACTTAGCGGAAGTCTCCAGGATAGCGGGGCTCCGTATTTCGCAGCGATCATCCCTGTTGCGGCCATGGCCATGAGATGGTCCGCACCCAGAAACGGGTGGGCCAAGCCATCCAGAAAACCATGATGTTCCCCGAGGTCCGGATGAGCGCTGGCCGGCGTCGACCACATCGCCGCTGTCCAAGCGGCACACAGCGCAAGAAGCGGGGTCCTGAAGCTAATACGCATCTTCAACTCCTCCAACCTGCTCGGCTCGTGCGCTGAGCGTCTGCACCGGCATCGACTCAGGCGATGATGGTTTCGTGAGGACCTTGCTCCACTACGCCTTCGATGGCGCCGAGTTCTTCGATCTCGATACGCGAGCGGTCGCCGGGCTTGAGGTAATGAGCTGTGCCTTGCCAGACCATGCCAACTCCCCCGGGCGTGCCGGTGAAGATCAGATCGCCGGGCTCGAGGGTCATGGCCTGCGACAAGTGCGCGATCATCGCGCCAAGTTTGAACACGAGATACTGGGTATTGGAGTTCTGCCGCAACTCGCCGTTTACGAAAGACCGGATCGCCAGCGTGTGCGGATCAACGGCGTCGGCAGTGGTGATCCAAGGGCCGATCGGGGCCGATCGATCGAATGATTTGCCGAGCGACCATTGAGGCGTCGCCAATTGCCAATCCCTGACGCTGACGTCGTTGCCCACGCAGTAGCCGAAAATGACCTCCTGGAAACGACTCTCAGGGACATTTCGGCAGGTGCGTCCGATAACGGCAACCAGCTCGGCTTCGTAGTCGAGAGCTTTTGAAACGGCAGGTAATTCCAAGGGTGCATAAGGAGCATTGACCGCTGTGGCGGCCTTGGTGAACCAGACCTGCTTCTCCGGAAGCGGCACGTTTCCTTCCGCGCAATGGTCTGCATAGTTGAGGCCGATGGCGAAGATTTTGCCAGGCCGCGCAATGGGGGCCTCGAGCGTCACCGCAGACAGCTTTCCATCCGGTGCCTTCCGTTCCAGTTCTTTCAGCTGACTCGCAAGGCTGTCCCAGTTGCGAATGATGCCAATCAGGGTATCCGGTGCGCGTGTGAGATGCTTGCCGATATCCACGAAGCCGTCGGTCACGACGACCACGGGGAAGTTTCTACCCTGGCTGCTGACGCTGGCGAGCTTCATCTGCGATTCCTATATCGATTACTCGGTTCTGCTCAGGTTGCTGGGGCCAGTTGATTGATAATTCCCTGGCCGAGGGCATCGAAGCTCGTATCCGTAACGGCAAGGTGCTGCTGTGCGACGAGGACATCGCGCAGGGCGCGCTGTAGCGGGCTGTCGAGGCGAACGCTGTTGCCGGCGCCGTATCGGAATGCCATGTTCGCCACGTCGGTGGCCACTCTGCAGGAGTGCGCTGCCATGGCCGTGAGCTCACTGGTCTCCGTCTCGTTTAGCGGTCTGCCGCTGCTGGCGCGCTCCGACATGTGCGCGAACAAGCGCGCTGCGTTGTCACGAGCGGCGCAAAGGCGAATATAAGCTTCACCAAGATCGCGTTGAAACGCACCTCGCTCTGCCAACGTAGACTGCTGCATGCCCCGGCGCTTGCTTGCGGCCAGCTTCGCGATGGCCTCGAGTGCGTGCTCGGCGCCGCCCAGGGCTACTGCTGAGTGAGGCACAGTGGCCTGCGCAACCCATGGCAGTGAGAAGCGGGCGCCGCCGCGCTTGGGCTCGGTGACACCGAATGGCATGACGAACCCTTCCGGCACGAAAACGTCTTCAACTGCATAATCGAAGCTGCCCGACCCTTCGATGCCGAGCACGTGCCAGTTGTCCAATACGGTTACCGAGGTCTTCGGCACGACAAAGATGAGGGGGGCGTCGATGCCTTCGACGCGGAAGCCGCCCAACACCCAGTTCGCGTGCGTGATGCCGCTGCCCCAGCCATAGCGACCTGTCACCCGAAAGCCGCCTTTGGCCCTGGACCCTTTGCCCGTTGGTGCGGCTTGGCCGGCCACCACCGTGCGATTGCCGCTGGGGAAGATGGTCGCCACCGCGTCGTCTGACAGATAGGCCGACGCCCAGGCTGTGTGGATATTGCCGACGAGGAGATTCCATGCCGCTGAAACGCTAGTCCTGGCAACCGCTTCGTACGCTTCCATCTCGGCGATGGGATGGCTTTCATCCCCGCCTACCTCCTTGGCCAGCGCCAATTTGAACAAGCCGGCGTCCATCATCGCGTCAATAGCCGGTAACGGATATCGTCGCTCAACTGCCGCCTGACGGTCGCACTCCTCCAGGATCGGACAGAGCTCTGCGATTTTGCGTTGCATGCTCGCGTGCAGACGATAAGGGCGCCATAGCTCAAGCGAAGCGGTCATTGCTGTACCTCTGTGACCATCCACCTGCTCGCGCTGGGTGCATGGGTTGATGCAACGCGTGGACAATCCTGCGGGCGACGAGCGGTGCTGGCCCCGAAGAGTCCAGCCCTTCCGAGACGATCTTGGACATGTACTGAGACGCTCTCAATTATAATGTCTGCGTGGGGTGCTTGCTGTCAAGACAAATGCTTGATCGAGGTGCCACAACGGACAAGTCATCTGTTTTTTGCGGGGGACATCCTGCCACTCGTACTCACCCGGCTAATGCACATGGCCGCTTCAATCGGGTTGTCTCGAACGGGAAGACAAACAAGCCGGAGAGTGAAGAGGCGGTAGTCGTTCAGAGGAAGTCGGCCGGCTCGCTCATGAAGTACTGCGTCGCGTGTTAATCACGCCTCCGCCATCCGCGGGACGGAAACATTCTCCTACAAGACAGTGGGTCGGCAATCGCGGCTACCACGTTGAGTGGACTGCCCGTTGCTTCAGGTCGAATCGACCATCGAGGCTGCAGGGAAGGAGCGGACAACGTGCGCTTTCAGCTTTCAAGCCGCGTCCATCCCTGCGACGGCTGCAATGCTTATCGAGGCCATCGAGCGTCAGCTACACACCAGGTTTCCTCTCTGCCCCGATCAGCACGACGGCCAACATCGCAGGACGGTCACTCCTGTTCCGCCAAGCGTGTCTCGTGCCGTTTTGAATGACCACGTCGTGTCGCTTAATCAAACGTTCCTGCTGATCATCCAACTCCAGATACAGCTCGCCTTCGAGCACAACGATATAGTCGATCGTGTCTGTGCGATGCATTCCGGGAGCATCGACCTCAATGGTCGCAGCAATCTCTGGAGTATGCTCGGCAAGCTCCGCCGCGGAGGCTGCGGCGTCAAAGTCGTCTCGAGACATCACCGAATCGGGCGCAATACTCAAGATCACGAAGGTGCTGCCTCCCTGCGGCGGTAGGAAGGGCATCTCAGCCTGCATCGCGTCCGCTTCTAAGGGAATGGTCGGTTTTGGCGGTGTTGCCCACGCCTCAAACTGCGCCATGCCGGGAATGCTCTGGAAAACATGTCCCTTGGGCGGCCCATCGGATATGAAAACAGCCTTGCCCGCTTCATGACCAGTGACAATGCGACGCACCATAGCACTCTCCCGAACTATCCTTAAACGCCGTTCTTTCAGTGCGCGAATTGACACGCTCTCACTTTGAAATATCCTAGTTTAGAGCGGATCCAGTTTGCAAACTGGCTGACCTGCCGTTAGTAGTAACTCGAAAGACGCTGCTTTCTGTTGTGCCCGCATCCCTGAATCGGTACGACGTGAGCTCGCTTCAGCGGGCGCAGACTAGCAATCGGAGCAAAGTGCAATGACCTCGCATGAGCAACCCGCCGTCACCATCGGTGCGCTGATCGTTCCCCAGCTGGGCGAAATGTCCCGCATGCGGGAAGCCTGGATGGAAGCCGAAGAGATTGGGGTCGATCGGCTGTACACCGCAGACCATTTTTTCGTGCCGAGACCCGAGGATTACGACGCTCAGGACCGTCACATCGCGAATGATCCAACCGCGCGTGAGGCGCCCCCGACACCCGAGCTGCCAGCTGATTGGCAAGAGCCGAAGAACTTCGAAGCGACCACGATCCAAGCGGCGATGTGCGCCACCACGCGCAAGGCTGAGGTCTCTTGCCTCGTGCACTGTAACGCGTTTCGCAATCCGAACTTGTTGGCGGACATGGCGCGCACGATGGATCACATCTCGGGCGGACGATTCGTACTCGGAATCGGCTCGGGGTTCCATCGCCGCGACTTCGAGGAGTACGGCTATGAGCTGGGTACATACGGCAGTCGACTGCGCGACTTGGACCGAGACCTGGGCGTGATCCGGGCGCGTTGGCAGAAGCTCTCGCCTCCGCCGCTGCGCCGAATCCCGATTCTCATCGCGGGTGGAGGGGAGAAGCTGGCGCTACAAGTGGTTGCCAGGCATGCCGACGAATGGCACGCATTCGGTAATCTCGCCACTCTGCGGCAAAAGAGTAAGAAGCTGGATGAGTGGTGCGTCCAGCTTGGACGTGACCCGCGCGAGATCCGGCGTGTCGCAGCCCTCCGGTTTCTGGATGAAACGCCTTTGGAATCCCTCGTCGACGCCGGATTCACTCAGATCGTCTCCTTCTCAATGGGACCCGACTGGGACCTCACTCAGGTCCGTGAGCTCGTGGCATGGCGCAATGCTCGGTAGAAACTACGGTTCTCAAGTTCTGGAAGGCATCGCGTGCGAGCAATCTCCGGATCCTCGACAATGCGTCCTGGCACGACGAACTCGCTCAGCGACCGGTATCCGGCGCGTGCTGACCGGTCGTGGGCTATTCACCGGAATCCGCTGGCATCCTTGCTGAACAACCAAGGGTGAAGCCCGCCGTTTTCAGCCTGTAGCATTTCCTGTTCGCGTTCGACGACTTGAGACGCTTCATCGTGATTCAATCCGAGCATCGTGAGCGTATGAACCGCAGTAGCGGTGCCGAGTTCCTCGAAGCGCTTGCCGCGGTATTCTGCGCGCGCTGCGCTCGCGACAATCGCCCTGCAAAAGGTAACCGCCAGATCGACGTCGGTAATGGCGAAGCGGCCGCGCTTTTTGCCTGCAAGAAGATCTGTTCGAAGGTTGTCGCCCAGGTTTGCGTGTTGCCCCGTCGGGTCGTCCAGCACCCGCAACAAGATGAGGTGCAGTTCTGGGTGACGGTCTACGAACCGCAGGATTATCAACGGGCCGCGAGCGATGCGAGATGCGAGATCGGCCCGTGCCCCACTTTGGATTTCGGTGACGAGGTTAGCGACAACGCTTTGCCCCACTTCTTCGAGTAGTTGATCCAAGTCTTTGAAGTGGTAGTAGAAGATACCGTTGCTAATTTGCAGATTTTTGGTGATCTCGAGGACGGAGGCGCCTTCTATTTCCCTCTTCTCGTTGATCAATCGCAGGGCCTCTTTCGCGATAGCCTGCCGAGTTGTCGTCCCTTTAGCCGTGACACCCCGGGGCCGGGCAGTTGCGGTTGCGCGCTGCGTCTCTTTCGCTCCGCTCCGCTTCTTTTTGATCTGACGAGGAACCATTGATTTGCAATCCATTAGTCACGCGAAACAGGATTTGTCAGTGCCGTGGGATCTCAAATCGGGATAGTAGACGTCGCGTGCGTTCGCGAACGGTGGCAACGTCCGGCCATTGCTGAGTGCCCGCGCAGATTCGACCGATCAAGCGCATGAGCGCCTCTCGAATCGGGGAAAATGATATCCGGCTGGTAAGGGGCCGACTACTTCTTTCACTCGCAGCGCTCGCGTTTCACTCGCAGCGCTCGCGCAGGGGGGACCTGTCGCGCTCGGCGTGCGAAATCCTACTGAATCGGCAATGTGTTATTGGGCGCCACCCGGTTGCCCATCTAGAAAGTTCCTGAGACACTCTCGACTGAAGCTCAAGCGCGCTCAGCGCGCGTTCGCGGGCGGGCGACCGCGAAAGAGTTCGCGGCGGAACATGGCCGCCCTGTAGGCTTGTGAAGCCGTTGCTACGGAGATCAGGGGGAGTGGCAAGGCTGCGCCCTGACGCTGACGGGCTCGCGCCGTACGGCACAAGCGCGCGGATCGCACGCGCCAGACCTTGCGATCGGAGCGCGCCGATCGCGTTTGCCCATTTACAGGCGGATCTGGAATGCTGACGCAAACCAATTCAGCAGTTTCTGAAGAACCTGACTCGCCTGCACCGGCGGCCCTGGAGGCTTGGCTGACTCAATCGGTTCCAGGCTATGACGGTCCTGGGCGCCTCATCAAATTTTCCTTCGGTCAATCCAATCCAACATATCGCCTCGCCGCAGCTTCCGGTGACTATGTTCTGCGCCGCAAGCCCGCGGGTTCACTGCTGCCGAAAGCACACATGATCGAGCGGGAGTTTCGGGTTCTTCAGGCTCTAGCGAGCAGTGATGTGCCGGTGCCCAAGGTATTGGCATACTGCGACGACGTTTCGGTTCTCGGCTCCGCCTTCTACGTCATGGAATTCGTTGCGGGACGGATTTTCTACGACCAACGCCTGCCAGATGTCAGCGCCGACGAGCGCGCTGCGATTTTCGACGCGATGAACGACACCGTCGCACGTCTACATCGCGTTGTCCTTGCGGACGTGGATCTTGCCAGCTTCGGGCGCAGCGAAGGTTTTCTGAAGCGCCAGGTGGAACTGTGGAGCGGTCAATATCGCGCAAGCGAAGGCATGCGTATCGAAGCAATGGAAAAGCTGATCGAGTGGTTGCCCCGCAACCTTCCCGCGGAGCAGGCGGGGCGTATCTTTCACGGCGATCTACGCCTCGACAACATGGTGTTTCATCCGACCGAGCCGCGGGTAGTGGCCTTGCTTGACTGGGAGCTCTCCACGGTCGGCGATCCCATTGCTGATTTTGCGTATCACACGTTTGTGTGGCGCGTACCGCCCGACCTCTTCCGCGGCTTCTCGGGTCTCGATTTGGAAGCGCTCGGAATCCCGACGGAGGCGGAGTACGTCGAGCGCTATTGCGCTCGTGTCGATCGTGAAAGCCTTCCAGACTGGCACTTCTATCTGGCTTTCAGCCTCTTCCGCGTCGCGGCGATCCTCCAGGGCGTTTGGCGCCGTGCGCAAGATGGACAAGCCAGCAGCAAAGACGCTGCGGCAGTTGGCGCGAAGGCGGCCCCGCTGGCAACGATCGGCTGGGACATTGCGCAAGGCGCGAACTAAACACAAAAGGCTTTCAGAGAACCCCATGCGCGAAGCAGTCATCGTATCCATTGCCCGCACTCCGATAGGGAAGGCTTATCGCGGCGCGTTCAACGACAGTTCGGCCCAGGCTATGGCCGGTCACGTGATCCAGCAGGCCGTCGAACGCTCAGGCGTTGCTCCAGCAGAAATAGACGACGTGATCCTTGGCTGTGCACTTCAACAAGGCTCGAGCTCATCCAATATCGCCCGTCAAGGTTTGTTGCGGGCCGGACTGCCAACAGCGGTGCCGGGCATGAGCGTAGACCGGCAATGTTCCTCCGGGTTGATGGCGGCTGCGATTGCCGCCAAGCAAATACTGTTCGATGCGCAGAAGATCGTCGTCGCCGGCGGCGTTGAATCCATATCTCTGGTCCAGAACGCGCACATGAATCTCTTTCGTGCGCAAGATGAATGGCTCGTCGAACATCGCCCAGACATCTACATGTCGATGTTGGAAACGGCCGAGCTGGTCGCGGAACGCTATGGTGTCACCCGTGAGCAGCAGGATGTTTACGCCCTGCAATCACAGCAACGTACGGCGACAGCAACAGCTGCGGGGCGTTTCAAGGACGAGATTGTGCCGATGCCTTCAAGGATGCTCGTCACCCCCAAGGACGGTGGTGAGCCTTTCCATCGTGATGTCCTGCTCGAGGCGGATGAGGGCCCGCGTCCACAAACGACGCTCGATGATCTTCGCAAGCTCAAACCCGTGTTCGCTGGCGGGCAGCAACTCTTTGCAGGCAAATCGGTCACCGCTGGCAATGCGTCACAGCTGTCGGACGGGGCCGCAGCCATGGTCATGATGGATGGGCGCGAAGCGGAACGACGCAACATCACACCGCTTGGCGCTTACCGGGGTATGGCAGTTGCGGGCTGCGATCCTGACGAGATGGGCATCGGGCCTGTAATTGCCGTGCCCAAACTTCTGGCAGCTCATGGACTGACACTCGATGACATCGGAATCTGGGAGCTGAACGAGGCGTTCGCGAGCCAGGTGCTCTATTGCCGCGATCGGCTCGGCATTCCGAACGAGCAACTCAACGTTTCGGGAGGCGCAATCGCGATGGGACATCCCTACGGCATGAGCGGTGCCCGAATGATTGGCCACGTCCTGTTGGAGGGAAAGCGCCGCGGTGCGAGGTATGGCGTCGTTACCATGTGCGTCGGTGGTGGTATGGGTGCTGCAGGTTTGTTCGAGATCTTCTGAGGTACAACATGACATCGAATGAAGCACCGTTCTTGACGAAACGACACAACCAGCACGTTGTAGTTTTCACGATCAACCGGCCTGCCGTAAAAAATGCGATCAACGGCGCTGTTGCCGAGGCGCTTGAAGCCGCAGTCAGAGAGGTCGAGTCCGATCACGACCTGCGCGTGGCGGTGTTGACGGGTGCGGGTGGTGAAGTGTTCTCGGCGGGAGCGGACCTGAAGGAGATCTCGCGCGGTAACTTGCATCAACTGGTCCGGGAGGGAACGGGGTTTGCCGGTTTTGTTCACGGGAAGCGAACGAAGCCGTGGATAGCAGCCGTCGAGGGACTTGCCATCGCGGGCGGCTGCGAGATGGCACTCGCGTGCGACATGATCGTAGCTTCTACGGGTAGTGCGTTTGGTCTTCCGGAGGTGACGCGCGGTCTCGCGGCTGCTGCTGGCGGCCTTTATCGCTTGCCACGGGCAATCCCGCGCGCGATCGCGATCGAGTTGATCCTCACCGGCACTCGCTTGTCTTCGGAACGCGCAGCTGAACTTGGAATGGTGAACAAGCTCGTGCCTCCGGGCGAAGCGGTCAAAGCGGCCTTGGCACTCGCGGACACCATCGCCGCCAATGCTCCGCTCGCTGTTCGGGAAAGTCTCGCGATCGCCAAGCTTGCGCCGGATCTCGACGATGCCACGCTGCGGCGCATGAGTGATGAAGCGCAGGACCGCCTCAAGGAGACGGAAGACTTCCGCGAAGGGCCTCTTGCGTTCGTCGAAAAGCGCCCGCCTGTCTGGAGCGGTCGCTAAATCCGGAACGTGCGAGCACCGCTCGGTATCGAGCCGGGGCCTGCCTGCGAGGCTCGTGCTGAAGGAAGTTTCCAGATCTCGTTCGAAGAGGCGAGCGCCGCCTTGACCTCTCTTGCATCTGGGGCAGGCTGTCGGAAAGTTAGTGATGAAATGCCAAGAACCGTGAATGGCCTTGCGTGCACCAACTGGACAACTTGACTCTTCGTTCGAGCGGGTCCGTACTCACAGTCAGTCTCTTTAGCGACAGAAGGTTGGGAATGATCAGCCCCAGCGTGCGAAGCGTCGAGCTATGCGAACGTCTGAAGGCGTTCATGGCCGAACATATTTATCCAAACGAGCGCCGCTACTATCTCGAGGCGGAACGTCTGGGTCCTTGGGCAGTGTATCCAGTGGTGGAAGAGTTGAAGCCCCTGGCTCGCAAAGCAGGGCTGTGGAACTTGTTTCTGCCGCTCAAAGAAACAAGTGCAGGACTGAGCAACGTCGACTATGCCCCGCTGTGCGAGATCATGGGCCGCAGCCTGTTCGCGCCAGAGGTGTTCAACTGCTCGGCCCCGGATACCGGCAATATGGAGACGATCCTGCGTTACGGCAGCGCGGCGCAAAAGGAGCGTTGGCTGAAGCCGCTTCTTGCGGGTGAGATTCGCTCCGCCTTCGCGATGACCGAGCCGGAGGTCGCTTCCTCGGATGCGACGAATATCGCCGGCAATATAAGGTCGGATGGCGATACCTACGTCATCAACGGTCGCAAGTGGTACACGACCAATTCGACTCATCCGCGATGCGACATCATCATATTCATGGGCCGGGTGCAGCCTGAGCCCGAAGATCCGCGTCGTCGACAATCGATGATCTTGGTTCCTCGGAACACGCCCGGCGTGCGCGTGGTCCGGGCGCTCCCCGTATTCGGATTTTACGGAGTTCCCGATCGAGCATCCGAGGTGGTCTTCGAGAACGTTCGGGTGCCGAAAGAAAATATTCTGCTGGGCGAGGGCCGAGGTTTCGAAATCGCGCAAGGGCGGTTAGGTCCCGGACGTATTCACCACTGCATGCGCCTCATGGGGCTGTGTGAACGTGTTCTCGAAAGAATGTGCCGCCGCGCGCAGATTCGTCATCCGTTTGGAAGCGCTCTGGCTGATCAGTCGGTCACCTTGGAGCGCATTGCGCAGGCGCGCGTGATGATCGAGCAGGCACGGTTGCTCACGATGAAAGCCGCCTCGATGATGGACACTGTCGGAAACAAGGCCGCGCGACAGGAAATTGCAATGATCAAGATAGTTGCGCCCAACATGGCCCAGCAGATCATCGACTGGGCAATTCAACTGTTCGGCGGTGGCGGTACCAGCAACGACCACCTGCTGACTGCTGCCTTCGCTACTGCGCGGCTGCTACGCCTTGCGGATGGACCTGATGAAGTCCATCGCAATCAGGTCGCACGGCTGGAGCTGCGACGCTATCGTGATTCCGATCCGGCACAGTCGGGCGGATGGGCGGATGTGTTGTCCCTGTCCGATGCCGACAGGCTTGCGTCCGAGGGCTTGTGGCCGAAGCCGCGGGACTTTCCTGCATGAGCGGTCGAGTTGCTGGAAAGAAGGTCATCGTAACCGGCGCCGCGCAAGGGATCGGATTCAGCGCCGCGCGTATGCTTGCGGCCGAAGGTGCGCAAGTGCTGCTGACAGATCTCGATGAAAGGGTCGTTCAGCAGCGCGCCAACGAGATCAACACCGAGATCGGCGCAAACGTTGCTTTCTCGAAGCGCCTCGATGTCACGAACGAAGCTGATTGGATCGATGCGATCGCGGCCGCGCGCGAACTCATGGGTGGGCTTTCTGTGCTGGTGAATAACGCTGGCATCGTGCTCACCGGTTCAGTCGAAGACTTCACGCTCGAGGCGTGGCGTCGCGGGATGGCGGTCAACACCGACAGCGTCTTTCTGGGCAGCAAGCATGCACTGCCGCTGATGCGCGAGCATCAACCTGGCTCGATCATCAACCTGTCGTCGATCGCGGGTCTGATTGCGTCGCCTAGCTTCGCCAACTACAACGCCTCAAAGGCGGCCGTGTGGCTGCTGACCAAATCGATTGCGCTGCACTGTGCTCAGAAGGGATGGGATATTCGCTGCAATTCGGTCCATCCCAGCTTCATCCGCACACCGATTTTGAATGAGCTGGGCAAAGGCAAAGATATGGATGTGGTGTTGGCGAAGCTTGTCAGGCAGGTACCGCTTGGCCGGCTGGGTGCGCCCGAAGACGTTGCACACGCCATCATCTATCTTGCATCTGACGAGAGTCGTTTCATGACCGGCGCCGAGGTAAAGCTCGACGGCGGTATCTCCGCCATGTGAAGCATGGGAGACGAGTGGAGGTCCCCGTTCTTCTGACTGCCTCCTGTCACCGTGCGTATTTCCGGCCGAGGGCTATTTCGCCTCGAACACCTGCCGTAGGTGGTCGACGAGGCAGCGGACGGCGCGTGGTACCTGTGCGGTCCAGGGACGGATCGCGTAGATCTGCTGGCCGAAAAAGCCCACCGGCTTCCAATCTGACAGCACGTGTTGTAGCGATCCCCGTGCGAGTGCATCGGCCGCCGTAAAGTCCGGCAGCAAGCCGATACCGACGCCGCCGAGGACGGCTTCGCGCAACACTTCACTGTTGTTGGCGCGTAAGGGGCCGTTCACGAGCACGCTGATGCGCTCGCTGCGTTTGCGGCCGCGCGCTCTTTCGAATGACCACGATCGATCGGGATCGCGCAGGTACATCAGGCAATCGTGATCCGCGAGCTCGGCAGGGTGATCGGGTGTGCCGCGCCGTTTCAGGTAGGCCTGGCTTGCCACCAGCAGCGAGCGCGACTCGCACAAGCGCCACGCCACATAAGTGTCCGGCGGATTGTCGGTATGCCGGATCGCCAGATCGAAGCCTTCCTGGGCGAGGTTGATCAATCGATCCGATAGATCGAGTTCCAGCCGGATCTCTGGATACTCGCGCAGGAATCCCGGCAGGGCAGGGGCGATGATCTGGCGACCGAGCGCGACCGCTGCCGTGACGCGGACCAGGCCACGCGGTGCGCCGGCCAGATCCTTCACGTTGTCGAAGCTTTCGGCGATGCGCGCAAAGGAGGCTTCGATGTCCTGCGCCAGCCGCAGCCCGGCTTCCGTCAGCACGACGGATCGGGTCGTGCGGCGCACCAAGGGCACGCCCGCGGTCTTCTCCAATTCACTGATGCGTACGCTGACGGACGCTTTCGACAGGCCGAGACGGCGCGCCGCCTGCGTGAAGCTCTGCGTCTGCGCAAGCACGGTCAGCAGGTGCAGATCGGGAAGGACGGGACCCAGCTCGCGGCGCATGATGTGAATTGTGATTGTTTACGATCCTAAACAATGTAGTCAGTTAATGCGGATTGCGCCAGCCATGTGGCATTCCTAGACTCCCCGCCACTTTCCTCATTTCCCCAGAGGTCCTCATGGACGGCTCGAAGCCCAACTCGCAGTTCCCCATCACGGGTACGGTGCAGCACTGGATCGGGGGCAAGCTCGTTGCCAGCACCAGCGATCGATCGCAGGACGTGTTCAATCCGGCGACCGGCGCCGTGGCGCGTCAGGTTGCGTTGGCGAGCGCCGAGGAAGTGAACGCCGCGGTCACAAGCGCCAAGGCCGCAGCGCGCAAGTGGGCGGACACACCGCCGCTGCGTCGCGCGCGCATCCTGAACAACTTCCTTGCATTGATGAACGAGCATCGCGATGAGCTGGCGGCCATCATCACCAGCGAACACGGCAAGGTGTTCACCGATGCGCAAGGTGAAGTGTCGCGCGGCATCGATGTCGTGGAGTTCGCCTGCGGCGTGCCGAACCTGCTGAAGGGAGATTTCACCGATCAGGTATCCACGGGCATGGACAACTGGACGCTGCGTCAACCACTGGGCGTCGTGGCCGGCATCACCCCGTTCAACTTCCCCTGCATGGTCCCGTGCTGGATGTTTCCGATGGCGATCGCCACGGGCAACACGTTCATCATGAAGCCGAGCGAGCGCGACCCGTCGGCGTCACTGTTCATGGCCGAGCTGCTGAAGAAGGCCGGTTTGCCGGATGGCGTGTTCAATGTGGTGCAAGGCGACAAGGTAGCGGTCGACGCGTTGCTCGACCATCCGGACGTGAAGGCGATCAGCTTCGTCGGCTCGACGCCGATTGCTCACTATATCTATCAGCGCGGTGCGGCGATGGCCAAGCGTACACAAGCCCTCGGCGGTGCGAAGAATCACATGGTCGTGATGCCGGATGCCGATCTCGATCAGGCCGTCGACGCGCTGATCGGTTCAGCCTACGGCTCAGCGGGCGAGCGCTGCATGGCCATTTCTGTCGGCGTGCTCGTAGGCGATGTCGCCGACAAGATCATGCCGAAGCTGGCCGAGCGCACGCGCCAGCTCAAGATCAAGAATGGCATGGAGCGTGATTCCGAGATGGGCCCGATCGTCACGGGTCAGGCGCTCGATCGCATCAAGGGCTACATCGACGATGGCGTGAAGAGCGGCGCGAAGCTGCTGGTCGACGGTCGCACGGGCGCCGATGGCAAGCCATTCACCGTGCCGGGCTTCGAGAAGGGTTTCTGGATCGGGGGCACGCTGTTCGATCACGTCACCCCCGACATGCGCATCTACAAGGAAGAGATCTTCGGACCGGTGCTGTCCTGCGTGCGCGTCAAAGATTTCGCTGCGGCGGTCGATCTGATCAACGCACACGAGCTCGGTAACGGCGTCTCCTGCTTCACCCGCGACGGCAACGTGGCGCGTGAATTCGGCCGCCGCATCGAAGTGGGCATGGTCGGCATCAACGTACCCATTCCCGTGCCGATGGCGTGGCACGGCTTCGGCGGCTGGAAGAAGAGCCTGTTTGGCGACCTGCACGCGTACGGCATGGAAGGCGTGCGCTTCTACACGCGACAGAAGTCGATCATGCAGCGCTGGCCGGAGAGCATCGGGAAGGGCGCCGAGTTCGTGATGCCGACGTCGAACTAACGACATTCTGTTCGCCGCGGAGAAGATCATCGAGAATCGTGCCGGGCATCCGATGGATGCTTTGGCCGCGCTACCGACATGGCCCTCGCGAGGAGGGCCTCGAACAGATCGTGCGATCCATCAGCACGATCGACTATGACCCCTCGCAGAAGTCCAGATCTGCTCACCTTGTCACATGGTAGTCGCCGGGCATGCGCCATTGCGCGTCGCGCGTTGCGATTCGAGCAAGCGCTGACATAGAAGGTCGAGCTCGTACTCGTTTCCAAATGTCGTACCGCTTGGCGATCGATCCTGGGTGTCTCTTACCTGCGGACCTTCGACACTTGCCCTCGAGTATCAAGGATTCTCGTCGGTGCCGTTTTTCGAGCTCCCTACAATGGCGAGTTACTCGAAGGCCAAAGGCGACGGTCCAAGTGTGCCAGCTGGATAAAACCGAGTGTCACTGAGATCCTCAGAGGTTGTTGCCAGCGCGCCGTTCACGACCGATTTGACGGCGGAATTGAGAAATTAAGTCTTCCCTCCAGGTTCAAAGACGGGCTGGGGCCGAGGGCTGCTTGCCCCGCGATGACTGAAGTAAGAGGAGAGAGTGAATGGTCAGGTCGTCCAACAGAGTATCGATCGCAGCACTCGGCGTGGCTTTGCTGGCCATAGCGCCAACCATGGGCTTTGCCGCTCCGGCTGCCAACGCAAAACTGGCTGCCAGAGTGTTACCCCTTGGCTATGCGGCGCCGGCGCGTCCGGCCACTTCCAAGGGGATCTCTTGCGACGAGATCAAGGCCAAGTTTCGACCTGATGCCAACACCCGAGTGACGCTGGTCCGAGCATTCCGCAAAGGCGAGGATCTCAATCTGGACGGCAAGGCATCGGGGAATGCTGCGCCAGACGATGTCTGCATGGTCAAGATGATCGTCGGCCCCGGCAACCCAGGTCCTGTGGGTGCTCCGTCGACCTCTGAAGGAATCGGCATCGAGGTATGGCTGCCGTCACCGCACACGTGGAACAACCGGATTCACGCGTGGGGAACCGGCGGTTTTTCGGGGCCGTGGCAGATCAGCTCGCTCACGGCATTCGGCCTGCCGCAAGAGGGCTTGTTCGCGTTTGCACTCTATCCCGCCGGAGGTCCTGACCAAGCGGCCATCGAGGGCTCTGTTGCAGCGATCAACGACGGTGGCCACGTCATGCCGCCGGGAGATACCTCGGGTGCGAGCGGGGTGTTTGCGATGAACCCGGACGGCTCCATCAACACGAGACTGTTGGAGGATTTCTCCGTCCGTGCCGATCACGAAATGGCGTTGAAGACCAAGGCGCTCGTTGAACTGTATTACGGACGCCCAGCCGCTCGTACCTATTTCACGGGTACCTCCGGTGGTGGCCGACAAGGCATGAAGGCAGCTCAAGCGCATCCCGAGGATTGGGATGGCATCCTTGCCATGAATCCCGGCATGTTCTGGACACGCATGACAACGTCTCAGCTGTACCCGCAGATCGTGTTCCAGCGCGATCTGGGCGGCAAGCTGCCGACGCGTGCGCAACTCGATCTCGTCTCCTCTGCGGCAGTCAGTGCCTGCGATACGGACCTCAACGGACAGCACGCGGGATGGATCAGCGACCCCGCGGCCTGTCGTTACGATCCGACGAAGGACCGCTCGGTCCTGTGTACGAGTGACGGCGGCGACAATGCAACGAATGCCTGTGTCACTCGCAAGATCGCCTTGGCAGTCAACAAGATCTGGTTTGGACCCACGGAAGACGGCAGCGTCCCGGATCCCGCGGTCTCGGTCGGTCAAGGTCCGAGCCTGGACACGGCCAACAAACAATTGTGGTTTGGTCTGCCCCGGGGAATCGGTCTCCACACCACGTCTTATCCGTCGGCTTTAGCGACGTCGCTCCCCGATGGAAAGCCTGTGCCCTTCACGGTGGCAACCGACACCGTGGCCTTGGTGCTCCAGGATCCGAAGCTCGGCACGCCGGGTTACAAGAATGCCAAGTCGAACGGGGTGGACGGCTGGAAAGCGCTCAGCTATGCGGACTTGGCGCGTGCCCACCGCGAAGGACTGCGGCTCCAGAAGGCCCTCGCCGGCATGAATTCGGAAGATCCAGATCTAACCAGGCTTCGCGACAGCAAGACAAAGCTGATACTGCTGTGGGGCCTGTCGGATGAAGTCGTTCCATCCGCCGGCGGACCTTATTACTACAACCAGGTCGTCGAAAAGATGGGCAGCGTTGCTGAAGTGCAGAAGTATTTCCGCTTCTATCCCGTCCCGGGAATCGGACACATTTACACACCGGGAAACATCAACGGTAAAGCAGGCGTCAGCCCGCCGGCGGATCCGCCTTTCAACATCGATGGCAAGCCCATCGTCATCCGCGGGAAGATGTTCCACTACTTGGTCGACTGGGTGGAAAAGCAGCAAGCTCCGGGTGACCTCGTCGTGAGTAACAACAGTGGCAAGGTCTCCCGACCCTTGTGCCTGTATCCCGCAAAGCTGAAGTACGTGGGGAAAGACCCTGCTGCGGCTGGTAGCTATCGCTGCGATCCTGGTGCAGGCGCTCACCGATGAACCTGGTCTAGGTCGAATGGCACTAAGTTAAGCCGATGCCAGCAGGTCGTGGGGATGGGGCGTGGGACATGGGCCAGAATTAAGTCCTCCTCTCTGGCCCAAGCCTCACACCCCAAGCCCCAAGCCCGCAAAGAATTTGCATCGAGCGGCTGCACGCGCGAGCTTCATGATCGATTGGATCAGCCCGCCATCGATGGCGGACCATTGTGTGAAAGAGTACTGAATAGATGAGCATCGAAGAAGCCGGCGCGTATGAGGTTGAGATCCGTCGCAACGTGTTCATTCCCATCGCCGGCGGTGAACTCGCCGCCGATCTGTACCTTCCCAAAGGAGCGTCGCGCAGCCCAGCACTGGTCATGCTGGTGCCCTACAGCAAGGATTGGGGAAGCGGCGGTTGGTTCTGGCACTCACATCATTATTTTGCGCGGCACGGGTATGCCTGTGTGCTGGTGGATTTCCGCGGAACGGGAAGTTCCAGTGGCGAGGCGCGCGCGCCATTCGATCCGGCTGAAGCCGATGATGGCGTGGCGGCGATCGAATGGGCGGCTCAACAAGCGTGGTGCACGGGACAGGTGGGCATGTGGGGAGCGTCATACGGCGCCATCAGTTCACTGCGTGTGGCCTCGCGCCGC
>DATELY010000003.1:0-14683 GCA_035276085.1 Steroidobacteraceae bacterium
CGGCGTGGGGAGTTGTACGACTTGGCACTGCAGTGGGGAGCGAAGAGCTAACGCGCTCCTGTCCCCTCCCCTGCGAAGCCCCTCGTCCGGGGTTCCGAAGCGGCTCGGGGGAGGGCTAGGGTGGGGGCGCTTGAGCGTGGACCCGTACTTCCAGCTGCCCCCATCCTGTCCTTCCCCCGCTTCGCAAGGGAAGGGACGCTCTCGTCAACGTTGCTCCGAAGGTTGAGGCGAACTTTCTCTTGCCTCCCGCCCCGCTCACCACCACCATCCGCGCCGGGAGTCGGCCAGACAATCGCTGCGCTTGAGTGCGTGGAGGAAAGTCCGGGCTCCATGGGCAAGGTGCCAGGTAACGCCTGGGGGGCGCGAGCCCACGGAAAGTGCAACAGAAAGCAAACCGCCTGCCTCACCTTCGCTGGTGAGGTCGGTAAGGGTGAAATGGTGCGGTAAGAGCGCACCGCGCCGGTGGTAACACTCGGCGGCACGGCAAACCCCACCCGGAGCAAGACCAAATAGGGGAGCAAGCGGCCCGGTTCTTATGGAGCTGGGCCGTCCGCGTGGCCCGCGCGTGCTCCCGGGTAGGTCGCTTGAGGTGCGCGGTGACGCGTATCCCAGATGAATGATTGTCCGCGACAGAACCCGGCTTATCGGCCGACTCCCACTCCTCTCCTGGATTTCAAAAAACTAAACGAGCTACGGGCTAATCCTGCCACGAGCTTAAGGCCAGCTAACCAAAGCCGAATGGTTCAGCGCCCGGATTCAGCACGATTCCGGCCCGACTTTGCGCAGATTGGCGCGCAGCCTGCTGGCTGAAGGTCATCGACGGCGCTCCCTTATGTCGAACGACTTCCTGCATGCCTGCCTCAGCAATGCTCGTTAAGTCTCTGATTTGCAGCGAATGGCGGCGGGCGGTCTGCACCATCCTGATGCCGGTCGACCCTAAGTCACTGTCGCTAAACGGAAATGCCGGTTGGTTTGTTTGACTTGACACAAAGGCCGTTCTTATAGTGCGGCGTCGGTGGAAAAAAGTGGAATGTTGTGGGATTCCGTGTTTTTTCCACCCTGTTTCCATCGCCAACGAACCCCAAAAGCACCGATCCGCCCATGTTCCGTGGTGAATACCCAGTCACGCTCGACGCCAAAGGCCGGCTAGCCATGCCGACCCGTTACCGCGAGCGGCTGAAAGACCAGGCGGGTGGCCTGCTGATTGCCACGGTCAGCCGGAGCGATCGGTGTCTCCTTATCTATCCCATGCCCGAGTGGGAGGAAACCGAAAAGCGGCTGATGGACCTCCCCTCGTTCGATCCCGCCAACCGGCGTTTGCAGATCCTGATGGTCGGGCATGCGGCGGACCTCGAGATGGACGCGCAGGGACGGATTCTCATCCCACCGAATCTGCGCGAGTACGCCAGCCTGAGCCGCGATGCCGTCCTGCTCGGACAGGCTAACCGCTTCGAGTTGTGGGATGAAGCGCATTGGAAAGAACGACGCGAGCAATTGCTGAAGGTGGATGAAACCATCGAGGCGATGTCGCCCGAACTGAAGGCGTTGAAGCTGTAGGCCCATGCATGCTCACACGCCAGTCCTACTCGATGAAGTGCTCGACGGTCTCGCGATCAGACCGGAGGGTCGCTACATCGATGCCACGTTCGGTCGCGGCGGTCACACCGCTGCGGTGCTGGCGCGCTTGAGCGCGCAAGGTGAACTGCTGGCGATCGATCGCGACTCGAGCGCGGTCGCGGCAGCGCGCGAGCGGTTTGGCAGCGACCCGCGATTTACGGTGATGCACGGATCGTTCTCGCAACTCGAACAACTCATCCAGCAGTCGGGCCGCGGCGCGGGATGGGATGGTGTGTTGCTCGATCTGGGGGTGTCTTCACCGCAGCTCGACGATGCCGCTCGCGGTTTCAGCTTCATGCAGGACGGGCCGCTCGACATGCGCATGAACACCGCATCCGGCACGACGGCTGCGCAATGGCTCGCGCGTGTGTCCGAGCGCGATCTCGAGCGCGTGATCCGCGAGTACGGGGAAGAGCGTTTTGCGCGCCGCATCGCGCATGCGGTCGTCGCAGCACGCCGCACCCGTCCGCTCGATCGAACGCTGGTTCTCGCCGAGATCGTCAGTGCTGCCGTGCCGAAGCGTGAGCCCGGCAAGCATCCGGCGACGCGGACCTTTCAAGCGATCCGCATCCACATCAACGACGAGTTTGCGGAGATCGAGGCCGCGCTGCGCGCGACGTTGCGCGTGCTCGAGCCGGGCGGCCGCCTGTGCGTGATCAGCTTTCACTCGCTCGAAGACACGCTCGTGAAGCGCTTCATGCAGCAGCACTCGCAGGATGATCCCGTCTATGCCGGCCTGCCCGACATTCCGGAACATGCGCGCGCACGCCTGAAGCGTGTCGGCCGCGCGATTCATCCCAGCGCAGAAGAAGTGGCGCGCAATCCGCGAGCGCGCAGCGCCGTGTTGCGCATCGCAGAGAGGCGGGCGGCATGAAGCGCGTCACTCATCTGGCTCTCTTCATCTGCGCGATGTGCATGTTCGGCTCGGCGCTGGCGGTGATCTGGACCAAGCATCGCGCGCGCGGCGAATTCATCGAGCTTCAGTCGCTCACGACCGAGCGCGATCGCATCAACATCGAATGGGGACAGCTGAAGCTCGAGCAAAGCGCCTGGGCGACGCATGGCCGCGTCGAAAAAATGGCGCGCGCCGACCTGAAGCTCGTCGTGCCCAAGCCGGAAGAAGTGCGGCTGGTGCAACCATGAGTCGCGAGGCGCGCAGTTTTTCGGTCGAGCAGTTCCGCGGTCGGGGTCGCTTCGTCCTGCTGTTGTTGCTGCTCGTGGCTTGCGGGCTCGTTGCGCGCGCGATCGACCTGCAGATTCTCGATGAAGGATTCCTGGAGCGGCAGGGCGACGCCCGCTTCACGCGCATCGCCAAGCTCTCGGCGAATCGCGGCAGCATCTACGACCGCAACGGCGAGCCGCTCGCCGTGAGCTCGCCCGTGGATACCGTGTGGGCGTGTCCGAAGGAAGTGATGCGCGCGCCGGATCAGATCCCGCGTCTGGCCGAAGCGCTCAATCGCGAGCCGAAGTGGCTGACGCAATTGCTGACGAGCACGCTCGATCGTGAGTTCGTCTATCTCGTCCGGCACATGAATCCTGCGGCTGCAGCGCAAGTGAAGGCGCTGCACATTCCCGGTGTGTACCTGCAGCGTGAATATCGCCGCTACTACCCGGCGGGCGAAGTCACCGGTCATCTCATCGGCTTCACGAAGAAGTACGAGGACATCGGTCAGGAGGGTCTCGAGCTGGCGTATGACCGTTGGCTCGGAGCCGAGCCCGGTGCGAAGCGCGTCATTCAGGATCTCTACGGACGCACGGTCGAAGACGTGGAAAGTATTCGTGCGCCGCATGCGGGCTCCGATCTCATCACGAGTATCGACTTGCGCATTCAGTACCTCGCCTATCGCGAGCTGAAGGCAGCCGTGCAGCAGAACCGCGCGAAGTCCGGAACGATGGTCGTGCTCGATGTTGAAACGGGTGAAGTGCTCGCGATGGTGAATCAGCCCGCGTACAACCCGAACGATCGCGATCAAGTGGCAGCGGCGCGCTACCGCAATCGCGCGGCCACGGACATCTTCGAGCCGGGTTCCAGCATCAAGCCGTTCGTGGCGGCCGCAGGTCTCACGTCGGGTCAATTCCATCCCGACACGACGATCGACACCGGCCCCGGCATGGTGCGCGTCGGCGTGAAGGTGTTTCAGGACAAACACAACCTGGGTCCGGTCTCGCTCACGACGGTGCTCGCGAAATCCAGCAACGTCGGCATGATCAAAATGGCGTTGGCGCTCGAACCGCAGGCGATCTGGAACTCGCTCAACGCGTTTGGATTCGGTCAGGTGACGGGCAGCGGTTTTCCCGGCGAATCGGCGGGCTTGCTGAATCACTACTCGCAGTGGCGCCGCATCGCTCAAGCCAGCGTCTCCTTCGGCTACGGCATGTCAGTGACTCCCTTACAGCTTGCGCACGCGTATGCGGTGCTCGGTGGGGGCGGCATCAGTCGTCCCGTCAGTCTGCGACGTGTCGATGCGCCCGTGGCGGGTGAGCGCGTGCTCGATCAGAGCGTCGCGCGCGACATGCTGCACATGATGGAAAGCGTGGTATCGCAGGAGGGCACAGGCAATCGCGCGGCGCTCGCCGGGTACCGCGTCGCCGGCAAGACCGGTACGGCATGGAAGGCGAGTGAAGGCAGTTACACCACAGACAAGTATCTTGCGGTCTTCGGTGGCGTCGTGCCTGCGACGCGGCCGAAACTGGCTGCGATCGTGATGATCGATGAGCCCGGCGGAACGTTGTATTACGGCGGCGATGTCGCCGCGCCCGTGTTCGCCAACGTGATGGCCGGTGCACTGCGCTTGCTCGCGGTGCCTCCGGATGGACTCGACCGGTTGCCAGCCACCACGCTGGTGCAAGCGAATCCTTCTCCATGAGCGTCGCCATGAATCAGATGAGCGGCTCAACCACGAATGCGCTTGCGCAAGGAACGCTGCTGCGCGACTTGCTCAACGGCGTCGTGCCGGCCCCACAGCTGCACGCGTTGGGCGAGATGCGCGTGACCGATCTCACGTTGAACAGTCGCGAAGCGCGTCGTGGCGCGGCATTCGTCGCGCTGCCGGGTACGCGCGAGCACGGCATCCGTCATGCGCCCGCAGCCGTCGCGCAAGGCGCTGTCGTCGTGCTTTATCAACCTCCGGCAGACATGCCCGGCTTGAGCGTGCCGGCGATCGCCATTCCCGAGCTGCGTCAAGCGCTGGGTGTCATCGCCGACCGCTTCTTCCGTTCACCGTCCGCAAGCATGCGCATCGCCGCGGTGACTGGAACGAATGGCAAGACGACCACAGCCTGGCTCATTGCCGCCGCCATGCAACAAGTCGGCGTCGCCAGTGCGTATGCAGGTACGCTGGGTGTCGGTGCAATCGGCGCGCTGCGATCGCGACTGCACACCACGCCGGACAGCATCACGCTTCACCGCGAACTGGCCGCTCTGCGCGATCACTCCACGCGCGCGCTCGGCATGGAAGTGTCGTCGCATGCACTCGATCAGGCGCGCATCGCCGGCGTGCGCATCGCCACCGCGGTGTTCACCAATCTCACTCGCGATCATCTCGACTATCACGGCACGCTCGAGGCCTATGGCGACGCCAAGGCCAGACTCTTCCGCGTGCCGCATCTGTGCTATGGATTGATCAATGCCGATGATGCCTTCGGGCGCGCGCTGCTGGGCCGATTGGCCGGCGAGCTGCCGTTGATTGCGTGCTCGCGCGCGCAGTCTGCCTTCACACACCCGCAAGTGCGGCGCCTGTTGGCGGATCGTGTCGTGCCGAGTGCACAAGGTCTCGAGCTGGCGATCAGCGGTGACTTCGGTAACGCCGTGCTGCGCTCGCGTCTCATCGGCGAGTTCAACGCCGAGAACCTGTTGGCTGCGTTGGGCGTGTTGCTGTCCTGGGAGATCGATCTCGCGCGCGCGATCAATGCGTTGTCGCAGGTGGCTGCTCCGCCCGGACGAATGCAGACGATCACCCGGCCCGGTCAGCCGCTTGCCGTCGTCGACTATGCACATACGCCGGATGCATTGGCGAAAGCGTTGCGCGCCGCGCGTGCACATTGCACCGGCGAGCTGACGTGCGTGTTTGGATGTGGCGGCGAGCGGGATGCTGGCAAGCGTCCGCTGATGGGCGGCATCGCGGCCGAGCTGGCGGATCGTGTCATCGTCACCGATGACAACCCGCGTGGCGAGGAGGGTGTTGAGATCGTGCAGCAGATTCTCGCCGGCATGCCGACGACTGCACACGCGGAAGTTGAACGCGATCGTGCACGCGCCATCCACCTGGCGCTGGACGGTGCGGACGCCGGTGATGTGGTGCTCGTCGCCGGCAAGGGCCACGAGGACTACCAGATCGTCGGTACGGAGCGGCACCACTTCAGCGATGCCGAGGTGATTGCCGAGTGGCTGGAGGCACGCGTATGAACCGCTTCCAACTCAGCGAGCTCGCACGCATCGGCCAGGGCCAGCTCAAGGGCGGCGACATCGAGTTCACCGCCGTCTCCACCGATACGCGCACGCTCGGACCCGGCGCGTTGTTCGTCGCGCTGAAAGGGCCGAACTTCGACGGCCACCAGTTCGTCGCGATGGCGAAGGACAAGGGAGCAGTGGCAGCGCTCGTCGATCACGAGCTGGCCGTCGATGTGCCGCAGGTCGTTGCGGCGGATCCGCTCGCCGCGCTCTCGGAATTCGCGCGCGACTGGCGTTCACGCTTTTCGTTCCCGGTGATCGGCATCACGGGCAGCAACGGCAAGACGACGACGAAAGAGATCGCCGCGGCCATTCTCACGCCGCTGGGTCCGACGCTGGTGACGCGCGGCAACTTGAACAATCACATCGGTGTGCCGCTGACGTTGCTCGGCCTGGAGCCGACGCATCGATTCGCCGTCATCGAGATGGGCGCGAATCACTTGCACGAGATCGAACACCTGGCGTCGCTGTCGCAGCCGACGATTGGCCTGGTCACGAACGCCGGCGCGGCACACCTGGAAGGTTTCGGCAGTCTGGATGGCGTGGCCCAGGGCAAGGGCGAGATGTTCCGCGCGTTGCGTCCCGACGGCACGGCCGTGATCAATGCCGACGATCGCTATCTCGAGTTCTGGCGCGAGTCGCGCGGTTGCGAGCGAGTGCTCACGTTCGGCCTGGAAGCACCGGCCGACTTCACGGCGCGTGGCGTGCGCAACATCAGCGATGAGAATGGCTTTCGCTTCGAGTTCGAGCTCGTGACCCCTGCAGGAACGGCTCCTGCCGTATTGCAACTCGCGGGCATGCACAACTTGCGGAATGCATTGGGTGCGGCCGCCGCTACGTACGCAGCGGGCGCCACCGTGCAGCAGATCGTCCAAGGGCTCGCGAGCATGAAGCCCGTCTCCGGTCGGCTGGAGATGAAGCCTGCGTTGCAGGGCGCATTCCTCATCGACGATTCCTACAACGCCAATCCGAGCTCGATGAAAGCGGGCATCGATGCGCTGCGCGGCTTCACGGGCGAGCGCTGGATGGTGCTGGGCGAGATGCGCGAGCTCGGCGTGACCTCCGATGAGCTGCACGCGGAAGTGGGCCGCTACGCGCGTGCTGCCGGCATCGTGCGGCTGTTCGGTGTCGGCGCCGGCGCGAAGCACGCAACGGATGCATTCGGTAAGGGCGCGCAGTGGTTCGACAGCGTCGAGGCGCTGATCGCAGCGGTGCGTCCCGAGCTCGAGCAGAACGTCGCCGTTCTCATCAAAGGCTCGCGCTCGAATCGACTCGAGCGTGTCGCGGCGGCGTTGGCTGCTGTGTCGGCGGCACCCGGGGAGACGCATTGATGGAGATTGGGCGTGAGGCGTGGGACTTGGGGCGTGAGCCAGAGACATCTGGAGCCCACCTTGCCGTTCTTCGTCGGACCCCAGGTCTCAGGCCTCAGGTCTCAGGTCCATCCTTCACTTAATCGCACTCCAAAGCACGTGCTCTACCTACTCACACAAAAACTCACGCCGCTGTACTCGGCCTTCAATGTCTTCGGCTATCTCACGCTGCGTGCGATTCTGGCTGCGCTGACGGCATTGCTCATTTCATTCGTGGTCGGTCCCTGGATGATCCGCACGTTCGCGGAAAAGCAGATCGGCCAGCGTGTGCGCAACGACGGGCCGAAGTCGCACTTGCCCAAGGCCGGTACACCGACGATGGGCGGCGCGCTGATTCTGGTCGCCATTGGCCTGAGCACGCTGTCGTGGGCCGATCTGCGCAATCGTTTCGTGTGGATCACGCTGCTCGTCACGCTGGCGTTCGGCTTGATCGGTTTCTGGGACGATTACTTGAAGCTGGTCATCGGCAACAGCCGCGGACTCATCGCGCGTTACAAGTATTTCTGGCAGTCGGTCGCCGGTCTCGGCTGCGCGTTCGCGTTGTACTTCACGGCGCAGACGCCGTCAGAGATCGAGTTGTACGTTCCATTCTTCAAGTCCGTCGCGATTCCCTTAGGGCTTGGCTACATCTTCATCGCGTACTTCGTCGTCGTCGGTTCGAGCAATGCGGTCAATCTGACGGACGGGCTCGACGGACTCGCGATCATGCCGGCCGTGCTCGTGGGCGGCGCGCTGGGTGTGTTTGCTTACGCGACCGGCAACATCAAGTTCTCCGAATACCTCGGCTTGCCCTACATCGCCGGTGCAGGCGAATTGCTCGTGTTCTGCGCGACGATCGTCGGCGCGGGGCTGGGCTTCCTCTGGTTCAACACGTATCCCGCGTCCGTCTTCATGGGCGACATCGGCGCGCTCGCGCTCGGTGCTGCGCTGGGTGTCGTCGGCGTCATCGTCCGCCAGGAGATCGTGCTGTTCATCATGGGCGGCATCTTCGTGATCGAAACCGTGTCCGTGATGCTGCAGGTCGCCTCGTTCAAGCTGACGGGCAAACGCATCTTCCGCATGGCGCCGATCCATCATCACTATGAGCTCAAGGGGTGGCCGGAGCCGAAGGTGATCGTGCGCTTCTGGATCATCTCCGTGATCCTCGTGCTCATCGGTCTTGCGACGTTGAAGGTGCGCTGATGGCCGCTGCCGCCCGCACAGCTCAAACCCGTACTCGTGCCCAGACCGTGATCGTCGGGCTCGGCCGTACGGGTTTGTCGTGCGCGCGGTACCTGGCGCGCCGTGGTGAAGCGTTTGCTGTGACGGATAGTCGTCGCGAGCCGCCTGAGCTGAAGCATCTGCATGAGCTCGCGCCGCAAGCACCTGTGCACGTCGGCGGCTTCGATACGACGTTGCTCGAGGGTGCCGCGCTCGTCATTGCCTCACCGGGTGTGTCGTTGCGCGAACCGTTCCTGGTGGAGGCCGCGCGCCGGAGTATTCCGATCGTCGGTGACATCGAGCTGTTTGCACGCAACGCGACAGCGCCCATTGCGGCCATCACCGGCACGAATGGCAAGAGCACGGTGACCACGCTCGTGGCGCTCATGGCGCAGGAAGCAGGGCGCAAGACCTTGGCGGGCGGCAATCTCGGTCGTCCGGCGCTCGAGCTATTCAATGAGCCTGCGCCGGAGCTGTACGTGCTCGAGCTTTCGAGCTTCCAGCTGGAAACGACGCAGTCATTGCGCTGTGCCTCGGCCGCCGTCCTGAACGTGACGTCGGATCACATGGATCGCTACGCCGACATGAATGAATACGCGGCCGCCAAGGCGCGCATCTTCGCGGGTGCTGCGGTCGCGGTGACGACGCTCGATGATCCCTACGTGCGCGCGATGTCGACTCGCGATGCGCGCAAGCTGACCTTCAGTCTCGAGCCCGAGCGCGGCGCCGATTACAGCGCGCAACGCGAAGGCGGCGAGCTCGTGCTGATGCGCGGTGTACAGCGCATCGCCGCGATGAGCGAGCTGAAGCTGGCCGGTGCACACAACGCCGCGAACGCACTGGCGGCACTGGCCATGTGCGAAGGCCTGGGACTGCCGCTCGCCCCGTGCGTGCGCGCGTTGAAAGCGTTCGTGGGCCTGCCGCATCGCTCGCAGTGGGTGGCCGATATCGCCGGCGTGCGCTACGTGGACGATTCGAAAGGGACCAACGTCGGCGCCACGCTCGCAGCAGTCGCGGGGATGGATGGACCGCTCGTGCTGATTGCCGGTGGACAAGGCAAAGGCCAGGACTTCACACCGCTGGCCGACGCCTTCCGTCACAAGGTGCGTGAAGTGATCCTGATCGGACAGGACGCTCCCGCCATCGACGCCGTGTTGACCGACGTATGCCAGACGGAACGCGCGTCCGATATGGAGCATGCGGTGCACCTCGCATCGCAGGTGGCGCGTCCGGGCGATACCGTTCTGCTCTCGCCCGCGTGCGCGAGTCTCGACATGTTTCGGGACTATGCGCATCGTGGCGATGTCTTCGCGGCGGCCGTGCGGAGGTTGGCGTCGTGAGCACCATCGCGCCCACCTTCGCGCGCTCGAACGCACGCTCCCGCAGCTGGAAAATCGATCCGGTGTTGCTGCTCGTGAGCGCGGGTCTGCTCTTGTTCGGCCTCATCATGGTGGCCTCGGCATCGATCTCGATCGCCGACCGGCACTTGAACGATCCCTTCTACTATCTCGAGCGGCAGACGCTCGGTGTTGCGCTTGGCCTCGTCGCTGCCGTGCTGGCGATGGCCGTGCCGATGACGTTCTGGCAGCGGCTGTCGATTCCGTTGCTGATCACGGCGTTCGTGCTGCTGGTCATCGTGCTGGTTCCCGGCATCGGCCACGAAGTGAACGGCAGCCGCCGCTGGATGCGCCTGGGACTGATGAACTTCCAGGCCTCCGAGCTCGCGCGCGTACTGCTGCTCATGTACCTCGCGAGCTATGTCGTGCGTCGTCAGGACGAGCTGAAGGAAGACCTGCGCGGCTTCATCAAGCCACTCGGGTTGCTCGTGGGGGCCGCAGGCCTGTTGTTGTTGGAGCCCGACTTCGGCGCCGCCACGGTGTTGATGGCCACGGGCCTGGGCGTGCTGTTCCTCGCGGGCGTGAAGCTGCGGCACTTCATCGCGCTCGTTGCCGTCGCCGCGGCGGCCATGGCTGTGATTGCGGTGAGCTCGGCGTATCGCATGAAGCGTCTCACCGCATTCCTCGATCCGTGGGCCGATCCGTTCAACTCGGGCTTTCAGTTGACGCAGTCGCTCATTGCAATCGGTCGTGGCGAGTTGTTCGGTGTCGGCCTGGGTTCGAGCGTGCAGAAGCTGTTCTATCTGCCGGAAGCCCACACCGATTTCGTGTTCGCCGTCCTCGCGGAAGAGCTGGGGCTCGTGGGCATTCTGGTATTGATGGGATTGCTGGTCACGCTCGTGTGGCGCTCGCTGCAGATTGCCCAACGCGCAGCCGACGCGGGATTGCCGTTCCAGGCGTATTGCGCCGCGGCGTTCGGCATCTGGGTGGGGATGCAGTCGTTCATCAACATCGGCGTCAACATGGGCATCCTGCCGACCAAGGGACTGACGCTGCCGCTGCTGTCGTATGGCGGCTCCAGCATGATGGTGACGCTCGGTTGGCTGGGCATCGTGATGCGCGTGCATCACGAAGCAAGCTGCGCCGGCCGCTTGGCTGTGTCGCGACGGGAGCGCAGCGAATGAGCGCGCCTGTCGTACTCATCATGGCTGGCGGCACCGGCGGGCACGTGTTCCCTGCATTGGCTGCAGCGCGCGTGTTACGCGAGCGTGGCTTCGAGCCCGTGTGGCTCGGTACGCGGCGTGGACTGGAAGCGAAGCTGGTGCCGCCGCATCAGATTCCGATCGAATGGGTGAGTGTGAGCGGCCTGCGCGGTAAAGGCATTGCGACCTGGTTCACCGCGCCGTTCAAGCTCGCACAAGCCGTGCGCCAGGCGCTGGCTGTCATGCGTCGGCGCAATCCGGTCGTCGTGCTCGGCGCGGGGGGGTTCGTCTCGGGTCCTGGCGGTCTGGCCGCGTGGCTGACGCGGCGTCCGCTCGTGATCCATGAGCAGAACGCGATCGCAGGCATGACGAACCGCCTGCTGGCGAAATTTGCGCAGCGCGTGCTCGAAGCGTTTCCCAAGAGTTTTCCTGGGCGTGTGAAAGCGGACACCGTCGGCAATCCGGTGCGCCGTGAGATCGTGAAGATCGCGCCGCCAGAAGCGCGCTATGCGGAACGCCAAGGTCCATTGCGTGTGCTCATCGTCGGCGGCAGCCAGGGCGCCGCGCGTTTGAATGCCGTCGTGCCGGAAGCGCTGGCACTCATCGAACCCGCGTTGCGTCCTCAGGTCGTGCATCAAGCCGGTGAGCGCCATGTGGAGGCCGCACGTGCAGCGTATGCGCGGCATGGCGTGCAGGGTGAAGTGAGCGCGTTCATCGATGACATGGCGGCTGCCTACGCGGCTGCCGATCTCGTCATTTGTCGCTCCGGCGCACTGACGGTGTCGGAAATCGCGGCCGCGGGATTGCCGGCGATCTTCGTGCCGTTCCCGGCAGCCGTCGACGATCACCAGACGCACAACGCGCGCTTCCTCGTGAATGGCGGTGCGGCGGTGCTGATCCAGGAACGAGATCTCACTGCGGAGCGCCTGGCCAAGGAATTGCAAACGCTCCTGTCGGGGGGGCGCTCGCGATTGCAGTTGATGGCGATCGCAGCGCGCGCGCACGCAATCACCGATGCGGATGTGCGGCTTGCCGAGGCATGTGTCGCCGTCGCCGGAGGTGCGCGATGAACGACCGCATGCGTCGCATCCATCGCATCCACTTCGTCGGCATCGGCGGCGTCGGCATGGCCGGCATTGCCGAAGTGCTGCTCAATCTGGGCTACGAAGTGCAGGGCAGCGACATCAAGGCGGGCGGCGCAACGCAGCGACTGGAGTCGCTGGGTGCGACCGTGTTCATCGGTCATGCCGCTCAGAATGTCGCCGGCGCGGACGTCGTGGTCGTTTCGAGTGCCGTCGCGAACGACAACCCTGAAGTGCTCGAAGCACAAGCGCATCGCGTCCCGATCGTCCAGCGCGCGCAGATGCTGGCCGAGTTGATGCGCTTCCGCTATGCGATTGCGGTGGCCGGTACGCACGGCAAGACCACGACGACCAGCATGGTCGCGAGCTTGCTGGCTGAAGGCGGCCTCGATCCGACGTTCGTGATTGGCGGTCGCTTGAAGAGCGCCGGGAGCAACGCGCGCCTGGGCACTGGCCGCTATCTCGTCGCCGAAGCGGACGAGAGCGACGCCTCGTTCATGCACTTGCAACCGATGATCGCGATCGTGACCAATGTGGACAACGATCATCTCGGCACACACGAAGGCGATTTCGAGCGGCTGAAGCAAAGCTTCGTCGACTTCCTGCAGAACCTGCCGTTCTACGGCTTGGCTGTGATCTGCGCGGACGATGCTGTCGCGATGAGCCTCGTGCCGCGGATCGGTCGCCCCGTGCTCACGTACGGAGTTGCAGAGGGCGCCGATGTGCGCGCGACGAACATTCAACGTGAAGGCCTGCAGACCGTGTTCGACGTGCAGCGGCCGCAGCACGCTCCGCTGCAAGTGCGCCTGAACCTGCCCGGCCATCACAACGTGTTGAACTCGCTGGCTGCCATCGCCGTCGCAACCGAGTTGTCGGTCGGTGACGCCGCCATTCGAACGGCGTTGTTGCAGTTCCAAGGCATCGACCGGCGGTTGCAGCAGTACGGCGATGTCGACACGCCCGCGGGCCGCGTCTCGCTGATCGACGACTACGGCCACCATCCGACCGAGATTGCCGCAACGCTGGAAGCAGTTCGCCAGGGTTGGCCGCGACGTCGGCTGGTGCTGGTGTTCCAGCCGCATCGCTACTCGCGTACCCGCGATCTGCTCGATGATTTCGCCCGCGTGCTGGCGAGTGTCGATGCACTGGTCGTGACCGAGGTGTATGCGGCGGGCGAAGCGCCGATCGCCGGTGCGGACAGTCGTGCGATCTGTCGTGCGATTCGCTCTTACGGCGCCGTCGAGCCGGTTTACGTTGCGGGCGTCGAACAGCTGCCGGAGGCACTGGCCCGCATCATTCGCGATGGCGATGTCATCGTGACGATGGGCGCGGGCAGTATCGGTGCGAAAGCCGCGGAATTGCCGCAGGCGCTGCGTTCTTTGCGTGCGCCGTTGCCGAATACATCGGGAGGTCAGCCGCTATGAACGCGCTGGCGCTGCCTCCCGATCTCGCCTCGCGTGTTGCGCGCGATGAACCATTGTCGAAGCACACGTCGTGGCGTGTGGGCGGGCCTGCCGATCTGTTCTTCCGGCCGCGCGATGTCACGGATCTCGCCGCATTCCTGCGAAGCCTCGAGCCGTCGATGCCCGTGTTCTGGATCGGGCTCGGGTCGAATCTGTTGGTGCGCGATGGCGGGTTGCGTGCGGCTGTCATCGCGACGCACGGTGCCTTCGATGAGCTGCAACGCCCAGGCACGAATGAAGTGGAGTGCGGGGCCGGTGTGGCCTGCGCCAAGCTGGCGAAGCAATGCGTGAAGTGGGGGCTGGGTCCTGCAGAGTTCTTTGCCGGCATTCCGGGAACGCTGGGCGGCGCGCTCGCGATGAATGCGGGTGCGTTTGGCGGCGAGACATGGCCCCACGTCGTGAGCGTGACGACGATCGATCGGCAAGGCCGCGTACATCACCGCGATGCCTCCGAATACCGCGTCAGCTATCGCCACGTGGAGGCGCCGGCTGAAGAGTGGTACCTCGGCGCGCGTTTGCGCTTCGAAGCGAAGCCGGATGTCACTGCGGATCAGATCCGGGATCTGCTTGCGCGCCGGAAACAATCGCAGCCAATCGGCGAGCCCTCTTGCGGTTCCGTCTTCGTGAATCCGCCCGGCGATCACGCGGCACGATTGATCGAGGCCTCGGGTCTCAAAGGGTTTGCGATCGGCGGCGCGCGCGTGTCGCCGAAGCACGCGAATTTCATCATCAACGAAGGCACGGCGAGCGCAGCGGATATCGAGGCGTTGATCGAGCGTGTGCAACGAACGGTCGAGGAGCGGCAGGGCGTGAGGTTGAAGACGGAAGTGCGGATCGTGGGGGTGGGCAAATGATGTTCGGTGGCGCGGCTGCCCCCACCCTAGCCCTCCCCCGCTGCGCAGGGGAGGGGACTGGAGCTGCCGTAACGTATTCGATGAGCGTCGATTTCTTCACCCTCCCCT
>DATELY010000004.1:0-2477 GCA_035276085.1 Steroidobacteraceae bacterium
TGGGATGTTTGCTGACGGACGTACTTTAGATTGTCTCAACGCGCGAAGCGGGGTGTGCGTTCGCGCGAGGGGGTCAGTCGCCAGCCAGGAGAACGACAACCCTGGTCTCTTGATCTGTGGGTAAAGGACGCCTCAGGTGAGGTGACGGCACCCGCGCAGGTGACCTTGACGTTCGCTTCCTTTGCGGAACGGGAGTCCAATAACTCAACGCTGGCACTGTGTCAGCGCCAATCGTCTATCACGAAGGTTGCCGGTCGACTGTAGCCTTCCGTGTTCGGGCGGTGCATGGAAACGCCCTGGATATCGATGCGAAATCCGCGCGAAAGCATCTGTCGATAGGCCTCATGGCGGGCGGTGTTCATGCTGGCAATCAGGCGCGAGGCACCTTGCGCGTAGGCGAGCTGCTCGGTCGCGGTTAGCAACGCGTCGAACCATCGGTCGGCGGAAGCTCCGGGACGGACCGCTCCAAACTTCACGTAGCATGCGCCGCTGCCTGCCTCGGTGCCCGGTCCGTAATGACATACGGCAAAGCCGACGAGTACCGACCCGTCCCACAGGAGCAGCGTGTCGCCCAAGTGTTGATCCGCCACGGCGCATATCTCACGAGTCACGTCGAGTCCGTCGAACACCGCATCGGTCAATTGGCGGCAAGCGGCCAGCGCCGCAGGCCGCTCATCGACACGCAGCCGGGAATAGCGCTCGATGGGCATCGCGGCTGAGGACTCTTGAACGGACTTCCCCATCACAGCAGTCAAGAACCGTGGCGCAAATCCAAACTTCTGATACAGCCCCACGTGCTTGGCGCTCTGCGCGAACGTGAACAGTCCGGCGTGTCTCGTGTGCCAGCGTGCGAAACAATCCATCACCGGTTCCATCAGGCGCTGCGCGATGCCGCGATCCCAAAAATCCGGTCGCACGCTGAGCGGCCCGAAGAATCCGGCGCTGCCCCATCGGGTCGCGAAATTGGAGCCGGCGACCACGCCAGCGATTTCGGCGACGAACGCGGCAGACGGATCGGCTCGCCACCGCGTGTGCACGAAATCTGCGTCTCCCATGAACGTCTCCGGCTGCGGCATGCCGACGAAAGTGCCGAACGCGACGCGCATGACGTGATCGGCCGTTGCCAGGTCGTTCTCGGCAAGGGCGCGAATGCGAATGTTGGTGTCTGCTTGCAACATAGAGATCGGGCAACGGTATAGGTTAGTGATCTTTCCGGGCCGCATCGACCAAAGCACGAATCGCCCAGCGTCGCACTTTGCGAGCGTCAGACTCTTCCAACTGCAGGACATCCTTGAAGACCACCATCGCTTCCGTGCCGATGATGAGCGCGAGCGTCTTGGTCAAGGTTTTCAACGCCGCCGGCTTGAACTGATTGCGCGCCGGCCAGAGCGCGGCTTCGATCAACGCCGTGCGGCGGTTCTGGCGGACCGGAAACTCTCCGTTGTTCTCGCCGCCGACACTGCGTTGCAAAGAGTGCGCGAGCATCATGCGTAGCGATACTTCGTTGGCGTAGAGCGTGCCGAACAGCGCCGTATCCACGCGTTCCAGGCGCTCGACAGGGTCCGTCGATGCGTAGTCGCGGAAGAGCTCGTCCGGATCCGGAACGGCACCGTCCAACGGAGCTTCTACGAGCAGCGACTCCACACTCTGAAAATACCGATACGCAGTGGCTCGCGATACGAGCGCTTCTTCCGCAATTTCATCAAGCGTGGGTTTGCGCCCCTGCTTCAGCAATCGCGCAGCGGCCTGCAGCAAATCCTTGCGCGTGCGGCTCTTCTGATTTGGACGTCCGGTCTTTTCGGCGTCCATCCCTTCAGCCCTGCGGAAGTTGCTTGAGGATGGCCGCCAGGTCGATCCACACATTCTCGCGCTTGATGTCACCATTGGTCGCGAACTCGATGACGTGCAGCAAGCGGAACTCCAGCGGTCTGCCTTTGCCTTCCACCCCGAATGGTTTACCCGGCGCTTTACCGCGCCACAGAGATTCGTCGACGAGAAAGTCTTCGCCATAGAGCCGACGGATTGTTTCGAACCTGCTGTCGGACAAGTCCGAGAACAGGTTCTCGTAGAAGGCGCGCGCGCCGTCGCGACCGCGCGTCGGCCCCGCAGGTGAGCCCACGATATCGTGCTCCACGTTGGACGTGAGAGTGGCGAGAACGCCTTCGACATCGTCGCGAGCCTCGAAAACGAAGTGCTCGTCGATCTTGCTATCCATCTGCATGCGCGTGAGTGGCATGACCGGGATCCTCTGTGATTTTGCTATGACTTGATCGTAATGAGACTAATATCTCATGTCAATACATGTGTTTTTTTGTATGACGACACGCAACTCGCTCATCTCATGTCCGATATACACGTGGTGGCGCGCTGCGTGCGCTGGGCTTGGTTGTGGGGCGTCGACGAATACGCAGGACGCGACTACTCGCACCGCAAGCAGTGGGTGCTCGAGCGACTGGAGCGCCTCTCTCGGGTATTCG
>DATELY010000005.1:0-14292 GCA_035276085.1 Steroidobacteraceae bacterium
GCAATACGCCCGCGCAGATGCCGTGGTAGACACGTCCCGGCACACAGTTGCAAAAAGTCTTGCCGCGGTCCGGGCCGCTCTGGCGTCATCCTGAACAGCGGAACGCATCCATGACCGTCAGTTCACGAATGCTCGACGCCTGAACGGTTTCCAAGTCTGCGCGGGTTTACTCAATACACGCTGTCGCGTTTGGATGCGGGCGACGGCGTGCTGCCACTCTTGAAGCTCTGCGCCAGATCGCGTGCAGCGCGAACCAGCAGCGTCGTGTCCACGCCCACGGCCACGAACAACGCGCCCATGTCGAGGTAGCGCCGGGCCAGCGTCGGATCGGCGCTCAAGATGCCTGCTGCCTTGCCGGCGCCGCGCACGGCTGCGATGCCTTGGGCAATTGCTTGCTGCACGACGGGTTCGCCGGGCTTGCCGATATGTCCCAGCGACGCGGACAGATCGGCTGGACCGAAGAACACGCCATCGATTCCATCCACTGCTGCGATCGCGTCCAGATTCCCCAGTGCCTTCGCAGATTCGACCTGCACGAGCACACACAACTCCGTATGCGCCTTGTTCAGATAGCCTTCGATCTGGTTCCAGCGTGAAGCGCGGGCGAGGGCACTGCCGACGCCGCGCAGGCCAGCCGGGGGATAACGAGTAGCGGCGACTACGCGAGCTGCCTGTTCGGCGGTCTCGATCATCGGCACGAGCAGTGTCTGCGTTCCGATGTCGAGGTATTGCTTGATCAAAGCCACATCGCTCTGCACCGGCCGCACGACGGCATGGGTGGGGTAGGGCGCGATGGCCTGCAACTGCGAGAGTACCTGCCGCAGATCGTTGGGTGCATGTTCGGCGTCGATCAGCAGCCAGTCAAAGCCCGTCGTCGCGAGCAGCTCGGCAACGTAGGGATCTGCAAGTCCAAGCCACAGACCGATCTGCGGTCGTCCTTCGCGCAGCGCCTGCTTGAAAGGATTGATGGGAAGTTGATTCACCCGTGCTACCTCAAACGAAGCGGAAGGAGATGCTGCCGAGCGCACCGTAGTCGATGTGAAAGTTATCGCCGCGCGCGCCGCCCGTTGGACGTGTGAACGAGCCCGCCAGCACGACATCGCCGGCATGGAGGCGCTCATCGTACGGCGCGATCTTGTTCGCGAGCCATGCCACGCCAGTCGCAGGATGGTTGAGTACTGCGGCGGCCAGCCCGGTCTCTTCGATGACGCCGTTCTTGTACAGCATCGCGCCGCACCAGCGCAGATCGACATCCAGCGGCCGAACCGGGCGTCCGCCTAGAACGATACCGGCATTCGCCGCGAAATCGGAGATGGTATCGAACACCTTGCGCATGACCTTCGTGTCGCGATCGAACTGCTCGATGCGAGCATCGATGATCTCGATCGCCGGCGTCACGTATTCGGCCGCATTCAGGACATCGAAGAGAGTGACTCCGGGACCTTGGAGCGGCTTGCCCAGAATGAACGCCAACTCGACTTCCACGCGCGGCGCAATGAACCGCTCCACGGGGATATCGCTGCCCGCATCGAAAAACATGTCGTCCATGAGCGGCGCGTAATCCGGTTCGGTGATCTGGCTTGCGATCTGCATCGCTCGGGACGTGAGGCCGATCTTGCGGCCCCTGATCTTGCGGCCGTCGGCCAGCTCCAGTTTCACCCACTCCCGCTGGATGGCGTAGCCGTCTTCGATCGTCATGCCCGGATGCTGGGCGGAGAAGTGTCGCAACTGCGTGCGCGTCTTGCGCGCGTTGTACAACTGACGTGCAAGCTTCGCGACGGTGTCTTGGTCGAGCATGTGGCCTCAGCTCTTCTTGAACAAGGGATGCAGCGAACTGTTCCTGGCATCGAAGACTTCCGGTCCTTCATCGACCTGCAGCGTGACGCCGATGTGCTGGTTCTCGAGTAGTGGAGCCAGATGCGCCATTGCAGCCGCCTCCAGCGCTTTGCCAGCCGCTTGCTGGACGGCTGAGCTGCGGCCGCGGCCCATGCGCAGATTGAGATAGATGAAGCCATACTCGCCGGAACCGCCGGCGGCCTTGCCGGCAGCACCGCCATCGGCCACTGCATAGTGAGCAGCAGGGTAGGCGAGTACGCGCACGCCGCCGGTCGGAAACACTGGCTTGTCCTGCTCGTCGCGCACGGTCAGCATGGTATCGGCGAGCCTGCGGCACAGGCCGCTCATGTCCGTGCGCGCTTCGAGATTGGGTGTGTACAGGATGACGAGATGAGGCACGCGGCGTTCCTCAAGTGATGCTCATGCTTGCCGTCGTACACGTCACGGCCCAGACCGGAATCGGAGCGAAGTGATGAATCGTTCCCTTGCCGCGCGCTGCCGCAGCGATGGACACGAACGTGCGAATCTCGAAACCACCTTGGCCCGCCTCGCGATAGATGTCGATATCCGTGTACGACAGCATCGCTTCCTTGTCGTTGCGGCACCAGCGATCCATGAACTGTTTGTCCCACTCCAGGTTGATCTTTCCGGAGTCCGGTGTTGCCGGCCAGTGTGAGATACCGCCCGTGCCGATGAGGGCAATGCGCTCGGGCACGCTATCGCAGGCGCGACGCAGCGCCTCGCCGAAGGCCCAGGCACGAGGCAGCGGCGTGAGCGGCGGTCCCTGGCAGTTGATATTGGCGGGGATCACGGGCAGATCGAACGCCGGCGTGAGAAAGCTCAGCGGCACCATGATGCCGTGATCGAACTTCCACTCCTCGGCATAGGCGACATCCACCGTTTTCATGATCTCGGTGATGAGCTTCAGTGACAACTCCGCGCTGCCGGGAACGTGCGCATGCGGAATACGCAGCCAGTCGGGATCTTCGATCGGGCCTTCGTACTCGTCGGACATGCCCACGGCGAAAGCAGGCATGTTGTTCATGAAGAAGTTGGCGAAATGCTCGGCGGCGACCACGAACAACGCATCGGGACGGGACGCAGCAAGGTCTTGCCCCATCTTCGAAAGCGCCTGATGGTAGGTCGCCCTCAAGGTCTCTTCAGCCATGTGGGCACGGCCGGTGATGCCGGGCGCGTGCGAGCAGACACCTGCATAGACCAGGCTCATACGCCCGCTACCTTTTCGTTCATTGCCGTCGTCATCGCGTAGACGCCGGCGCGCACCGGGCCGTGCTTCTGCACGCCCTCGCGCATCGCCTGGATGTAGTCGGCCCAGGGCATTCCGAGCAGAGCCGCGAAATGCATCAGCAGCTGGCCATTGGCGCCGAGTACGTAAATCAGGCCGATGTCGCCGCGCCGAATGCCGTCGCGTTCCTCGTCGGTCAGGTTGTACCGCTGCAGTACCGAGTCGGGCTTCTGCTTGAAGCCGCTCTGCAGCTCTTTATCGCGATTGATGTCGTACAGAAACTTTTGCACTTGATAGAGGCTCATCTGCAGTTCCTCCGTTCGCGCGCCTAGACACCCCAATGCGGGATGTGATGCGAGCCCAGGGATACGCATACGTTCTTCGGCTCGAGGAAGACTTCGTAGCTCCACGTGCCGCCTTCGCGGCCGGTGCCCGATGCCTTGGTGCCGCCGAAGGGCTGACGCAAATCGCGCACGTTCTGGCTGTTGACGAAGCACATGCCGGCCTCGATCGCCGCGGCGACACGATGGGCGCGCCCGATGTTCTCGCTCCACACATAGCTCGACAGGCCGTATTGAATGTCGTTGGCCTTGGCGATCGCGTCGGCCTCGTCCTTGAACGGAATCAGGCAGGCCACCGGACCGAAGATCTCGTCCTGCGCAATCTTCATGCGGTTGTCGACATCGGCGAAAACGGTTGGCCACACGAAGTTGCCGCCGCGAATGCGGGCCGGTAACTCGGGTGCATAACTGGGCCGGTCCACTCCGCCGCAGAGAAGCGTTGCGCCCTCCTTGGGACCCAGCTCGATATAGCTGCGGACCTTCTCCAGATGACTCTTGCTGATCATGGGGCCAATGGTGGTCTTCTCCTCGAGCGGGTCGCCGACCACGAGACGCCTGGCGCGTTCGACGAACCGCTCCGCGAAGCGCGCGTAGATCGATTGTTGAACCAGAATGCGCGAGCCGGCCGTGCAGCGCTCACCGTTGTTCGAGAAGATCATGAAGAGGGCGGCGTCGAGGGCGCGTTCGAAGTCCGCATCGTCGAAAATGACGAACGGGCTCTTGCCACCCAACTCCATGCTGAATTTTTTCATGCCCGCGGCGCGAACGATGCGATTGCCCGTCGCCGTGGAGCCTGTGAACGAGACCGCGCGCACATCGGGGTGGCTGACTAACGGCTCGCCGGCTTCGGCGCCGAAGCCGTGAACGACATTCAGAACGCCAGCGGGTATGCCGGCTTCCAACGCCAGCTCGCCCAGCCGCGCCGCGGTCAGCGGCGAGAGCTCGCTCATCTTCAAGACGGCCGTATTGCCAAAGGCGAGTGCCGGCGCGACTTTCCAAGTCGCCGTCATGAACGGCACGTTCCAGGGAGAGATGAGCGCGCACACACCGACAGGGTGGAACAGCGTGTAGTTCAAGTGTGTCGGCGTGGGATACGTGTGGCCGTCCACCCGCGTGCACATCTCGGCGAAGTAATAGAAGTTGTCGGCCGCGCGCGGGATGAGCTGCTTGCCGGTTTGAGCGATCGGCTGGCCGGTGTCCTGCGTCTCGGTCTGCGCGATCCCGGGCACATTGCTCGCGATGAGATCGCCCAGCTTGCGAATCAGCGCTGCGCGTTCGACTGCGGGCCGGGTGGACCACGCGGGGAACGCTGCCTTCGCGGCCGCGACCGCGGCATCGACTTCGGCAGCCGAACCCGCCGCTGCTTCCGCCAGCACTTCCTGAGTCGCCGGGTTGATGGTTTCGAAGTAGCGCGAACCTTCGGTCGGCCGGCCGTTGATCAAATGGTGAATGCGCATCGATGTTGCTCCGGTGAGTCGTTCAACGGCCGAACACGTCATTGCCTACGATGGTGTTGATCAGGCGGCCGATGTCTTCGATTTCCGTCACCACTTCATCGCCCACGTTGACGTTGGCCACGCCTTCGGGCGTGCCGGTGAGGATCACATCGCCGCTCCGCAGCGTCATGAACTCACTGAGATATTCGATCAAGGATGGGATGTCGTTGATCATGTTGCCTGTGTGGCCATGCTGTGTGCGCTGGCCATTGACGTACGTGCTGAGAGTCAGCTGGTGCGGATCGGAGACTTCGTTCGCCGGCACGAACCAGGGCCCCAGCACGGTGGCTCCATCGCGGCTCTTCACTCGCAGGTTAGGGCGATACCAGTTCTCGAGATAGTCGCGAAACGCGTAGTCGTTGCACACCGTGTAACCAGCCACGTGCTGCATCGCATCTGCGGCCTTCACACGCTGTGCGGTGCGACCGATGATCACTGCGAGCTCACACTCGTAATGCATGAAAGTCACGTCAGCCGGACGGCGTGTCTGAGCGCGATGTCCGATGACGGTGCCAGGCCCCTTCAAGAATGCGAGCGGCTCGTCCTTCGCCGTCACCGTCAGTTCCTTGGACAGCTCCTTCAGGTGGTCGGCGTAATTCAAACCCAACGCGACGATCGTGCGCGGCTCGAACGGCGGCAGCCACACGACGCTGTCCTCGCGGACGATGCGGCCGTCAGCCAGGCGCAGGCCGTCGGCGTGTTCATACGCCGTGTGGATGGTTCCGCCGTAAGCCACGCGCGCGCTCTTCATGCGGCTCGCGCCTCGGCGACGACGCGATTCTCCAGTCGTCCGAGACCGTCGATCTCGATGGCGACACGCTGGCCGGCATGCACCTGAGGTGCACCCGCGGAAGCACCCAGCATCAGGACATCGCCGGGATTCAAGGTCATGAAATCAGTCACGTCGGCGAGCAGCGTTGCCGCCGAGCGCACACGTCCTGCGGTGCTCGCGGAGTGGACCACCCGGTCGTCGACATAGACGCGTATGGCGAGTGCATCGGGATTCGGAATGGATGCAATATCCTTCACGAGCGGCCCAATGGGACAGAAACCATCGCGCGCAATGAAGCGAATGGAAGGGCGATAGAAGCTCTCGTGCGGCAGGCTCACGTCGTTGACGATCACGCAGCCGGCAATGAAGTCCATGGCTCCAGCGGCGGGCACCCGACAGGCCGTGCGTCCAATGACCAGACCGAGATTGGCGCCGATCGCCAGGGCAGTCCATCCGTGCGGCACACGCAGGGCCGCGCCACTCGCGGCCAGCGTATTGCGCGGCTTGACAAAGAGAATGGGCGCTTTCGGCGGTGCTTTGTAGGGTGCCTGATGCACCGCTTCGCCCAGCATCGCCAGCGCCAGCGGGTCGTTCATCAAGGTGCCATACACGACCCCCGACAGGCGATAGGGCGGGAAGTCGAAGGCGGGCAGATCGATCATGACCGTTGGCCTGTGAAGCCGGCAGAGGTAATCTAATTACTAAGATGTTAGTTAGTTAGTCAAGCTTGGGGACCTGGATGGGGCAGGAGCACGCATGAAGCGGACCGAAATCTTCAGACACCGCAACTTGCCGCTGCTGCTGTTGCAGGCGCGCGAGCGTGTGATTGCCCGCTTCCGGCCGCTGCTCAATGCGCATGGCTTGTCTGAGCAACAATGGCGGATCGTCCGTGCATTGCTGTCGCTTGGACCGATGGAGCCCCGCCAGATCGTGGATGTCTGCGGCATCTCCAGCCCCAGCCTCACCGGCGTGTTGGCGCGCATGGATGAGTTGGGATTGGTGCGGCGCGAACGCTTCGACGCTGACGCGCGCCGTTTGAAAGTGACGCTGACGCCTCGCAGTCGAGGGTTGGCCCGGCGTCTGGCACCGAAGATCGAAGCGGTCTACGCCGACATCGAAGTCTTGATCGGTCGGGAGTCCTTGCGGGGCTTGTATGCGGCCCTCGATGAGATGATAGCGTGCCTGGACACCGGCGCAGGAGAGCAGGAAGAGATCTACAGTTCCCGCGTACGGACAGCGTTAGTGCAGCGGAGCCGGCGCAGCGTCAAATGAAAACTACAGTGCGTACCCTATGAATTCATCCTCGCCCATTCAAACCGGTTTGCAAGAAGGCGCTTTGACTTGGTTCAAGGTGGCGTCGCTTGGCGTCGCCATCGCGGTCTCGGGTAATTTTTCGGGATGGAACTACGGGCTCGGCATCGCCGGCCTCGGCGGCATGTTCCTGGCCGCGGTGGCCATGAGCATCATGTTCTTCTGTCTCACGCAATGCGTGGCCGAGCTCGCTGCTGCGCTGACGAGCGACTCGGGTCTGGACGGGTACACGCGCTCGGCGCTCGGCCCGACGGCGGGATATGTCTGTGGCATGTCGATTGCCGTTGCGCTGGCGATCGGTTCCGGTCTGGCACTGTCCTTCATCGAGGCCTATGCCCAATCGGCGGTTGGCATCGGGGGCTGGCAGATCAAGGTGGCGCTGATGGTTGCCGTCATCGCGCTGCAGCTGCGCGGGGCGAAGGACGCCGTGTTCCTGACGATGCTGACGGGATTGGTTGCCCTGACCGTCCTGGCGGTGTTCTGTCTCTACGGCCTTGCGCACTTTCGCGTCGCGAACTGGATGACTGTTGGCCCGCAGCAGGTGCCCACCTTGTTTCCTGCCGGACTTCTGGGAGTGCTCCAATGCATTCCGTATGCGCTGTTTCTTTTCTTGGGTGTCGAGCAGGCTGCGCAGGCCGCACCAGAGATGAAGGACATGACGCGCTCGCTGCCGAAGGCGCTCATCACGGCGATCGGGATCATCGCCACCATCGGGCTGACGGTGCTCGTGCTCGCCGTAGGGGCCGGCGGTGTCGATCGGCTCGCGCCATCGAACGATCCGTTGCTGACGGTCGTGGAGGCGAATCCGCAGAGTGCCGCGTACGGCTTCATGCGGAATCTGGTTGGCATCGGAGCATTGTTCTCGCTGATCGCGACGTTCTTCTCATTGTTCTACGCGAGCTCGCGCCAGTTCTACCAATTGGCCCGTGCCGGTGATCTGCCGGATTGGTTCGCGCGCGTGAACAAGCATCACGCACCGACGAGCAGTCTCGGCATCGCGGCGGTCATCGGCTTGGTCGCTGCGACTGCATTCCCGCCTGAAGACGTGATGGTCGTGTTCATATTCCTGCTCGCTTCGTCCTACGTGCTGCTGGCGTCGTCATTCATCCGCTTGCGACGCTCGCGCGCCGAGTTGGCGCGACCCTATCGCGCCATCGGTGGGGAGGCCGCCGCATGGACGGCCTGCGTGCTGGCGCTGATCGTGATGGCTTCTTGTTACTGGTTGCAGGTGCGGGCACTGAGTTATGCCATCGGCGTGGTGGCTCTGCTCGCCGTCTACTTCCATTGGTTGAGGAAACCGCAGCTCACGCCGAACTCGGAGGCTGAACGCCGCACACCGTGAGACTTACTTCGGCAAGCCGCGCGCGCTGCACCGGCCCGCGGCGAGTTCGTCGACGATCTGCCGATGAAATGCGCGCACGCGCTCGCCGGGCTGCATCAGGGAGAAGAACTCCAGTTCCGGATCCACGACGTCGGTGCGCTCGCCGCTCAGCGCTTCCAACACGGCGTGGCCGCAGAACGGCGCATACGCTTCCGCATACCCGCCCTCTTGCACGATCACGAGGCGACCGTCGCAGAGCCGAGCCGCCGCGTCCTTCACCATCTGCGTCATCCGTCGGAAGCTCTCGCTGTGCAGCAGCATGCGCGCCAGGGGATCGACGGCGCTGGGATCCAGGCCGCTCGCAACGACGATCAGCTCAGGTCGAAAATCCTCCAGCGCAGGAATCACCACCTGCTCGAACGCGTACAGGTACGTGTCATGGCCACTGCCGGCCGGCAAAGGAATGTTCAAGTTGTAACCAACCGCGTCGCCTTCGCCGCGATCCTGATCGCCGCTGTATCCCGGTGGAAAACAGCGATCCTGATGGATCGAGATGGTGAGCGTGTCCGAGCGCTTGTAGTAGATCGCCTGTGTGCCGTTGCCGTGGTGTACGTCCCAGTCCACCACCGCAATGCGCGAGATGCGGTGCTTCGCGCGTGCTGCCTCGAGCGCGATGGGGATGTTGGCCAAGAGGCAGAAACCCATCGGCGTGTCCGGCAGACAGTGATGGCCACAAGGCCGGCACAGTGCATAGGCATTGTCGACTCGACCGCTCAAGACATCGTCGACGGCGGCCTTGGCCAGACCCGCCGAAATCAGGGCGATCTCGAAGCCACCCTTGCTGAACGGCGCCAGCATGCCGAGATCGCCGCCGCCCGCATCGCTCGCGGCCTTGAACCGCTCGATGTAGCTGGCAGGATGTATCCGCAGGAGATCCTCGATCGTTACCGGCACGGCAGTGGGCTTGTGCAGCTTGGAGGTCAGCCCCGAAGCGGTGGCCAGATTGAGGACACGGCGCTTGGACTCCGGGGTGTCCGCGCCATACGTTCCCGACGGCGGCTGCACCCAATCACCGATCGGAAAGAACAAGGCCTGAACACCCGTCGAGTGCCAGAAGGTACGTTCATCGCTGTACAAACCTGTCTTCGACATATCGCATCTCCAGCGGCTGCAGGGCTCAACGAGGGCTCAGGACGTGTGATCGGCGAGGCTCAGAACTTGAAGCTGGCCGAGGCTCCGTAAGAAGCCGGATCACCGTAAATTTCCAGGCGGAAGAAAGAAATGTTGTTGATGTAAGTCAGGTATTCCTTGTCGAAAATGTTCTTGCCCCAGAGCGCGACTTCCCAGCGGCCATCGTCGCGTTGCAAGGCAATGCGGGCATTCTGAATCCAATAGCTGTCCGCGCGATCGAACACCTGGCCGGTGGACTCGAGGAAGCGCTTGCTCACGTACTTCCCGTCCGTCTGCAGGATCAGGTTAAGGGAGTCGGATACCGGTACCGTCTTTTGCACCAGCGCCTGTGTCGTCCACTTCGGCGCATTGACCGGCCGCTTGCCTTCCAGCGGGATGACGCCGGCGTACGTGGTCACCGTTCGATCGGTGTCGTTGTATTCCGCATCCAAGTAGCTCACGCCGACGCGCCCGAGGAAAGTTTGCGTGGGACGCCAGGTCGCATCGACCTCCGCGCCGTAGCTGCGCGAGGAGCCGATATTGCGGGTGATGGGAACGATGGGGGAGACGGGATCATCCACGTTCGCCTGCAGATCGGCATAGTCATACCAGTAGACCGACGCGTTGAGATCCAGGGTGCGCTCCAAGAGACGGGTCTTGTAGCCCAACTCGTAAGCGGTCAGGCGCTCGGGGTCGAAGCTCGTGATGACGCCGCCAAACGGCACGCTGTAGCCGCCGCTGCGAAAGCCACGCGCGATGGACGCATACAGCAGATCCTCGTCGGCAACTTTCCAGTTCACGCCGAAGCGGAAGGAGAAGTTTTCATCGACGCGGTCATCGTCGAGGTCAGCCACGGGAATGACGGGTGTGATTGCGTCTTTCTTGCCGCGCGGATCATTGGCGCCGAGATAGGTGCTGCCGTCCAGACTCGTCTTGTCGCGCGTGTAGCGCGCGCCGGCGACGAGCGAAACTGAAGGCGTGATTTCGAACTCGTTGTGCGTGAACAGCGCGAAGGAACGCACATCCTGCTCGAAATCGGCACCGAACCGCGGCGAGGAAGGCGGCAGCCCCAGCAACGGGTTGTTCAGATTGGCGCTGTTCACTTCATCGATGGCGTCATCCTCGAAGAACGCGCCGATCAGGTAGTTGAACCCGCCGCGCTTGCCGGCCAGGCGCAGCTCTTGCGTGAACTGCTTGATGCGGCTGTAGAAGTCCTCGTTGACCGTGTCGTAGGGCGAGCTGTCGCCATCCTCGGTCTGATCCCGCTCGAAATAGTCATAGGAGGTGATCGAGACCAGGCTCGCATCGCCGATCCCGTGCTCGATCTTCACGGACGTGCCGTATGCGGTGTTGTCCGCGAGCCAGAGGTGATCGGAGTTGAAGGTCTTGATGCTGTCGGTTTCGCGCACGCCGCGCGGATCGCCCGGCGGAGTGAACGGGCCGTAGCGCAGACAGGCGGAGCGATCGTTGTCGATCGTCCCGTTCAACACCTGCGGACACAGCGCACCGCTTGCGGTGAAGATGCCGGGGCTCTCGTATGGCGTGGTTTCGCTCTTGTCGCGGAAGCCATAACCGGTCCAGCGGATGCTCGTCTGTTCGCCCTGCCACTTCAGCTGCACGCGCCCGGCGAATTGATCGGGCTCGCCGTAGTCGTCTCCAGTGCGCAGATTTTCATAAGGACCGCCGACGCCCTTGGCAACGAACACCGAGACGCGCCCCGCGAGCGCCTCCGACACTGCGCCGCTGACATAGCCATCGCCGCGCAGACGGCCGTAGTGATCACCGCTGAAGTTGAGTCCGCTCTCCGAGGACATCGTGGGCTCGGCGGTGTAGAAGTTGACCGAGCCGCCCGTGGTATTGCGTCCGAATAACGTACCTTGCGGCCCCTTCAGCACTTCGACACGCGCGATGTCGAAGAACGGGATGGACGCCATGTAGGGCTTGCTCTTGTAGACCTCGTCTATATGAATGGCGACGGGCGAATCGAAATTCGAGGCGAACTCGTTGAGTCCGACGCCGCGGATCGTGAAGGCGGGCAGGTTGACGCTGGTGGTTGCGACCACGTTGGGAATCTGTGTCGCAATGGTCGAGACATCGTTTGCCTGCAGCCGTCGCAGCTCGTCACCGCCGATGGCCGTGATGCTCAGGCCGATGTCCTGAATGGACTGCTCGCGCTTCTGCGCGGTGACGATGATTTCATCCAGTTGCGCCTGGCCGTCCTGCGCGAACGACGCAACCGGTGCGGCGGTCGAGATGACGGCCGGCAGCATCAGCCAGCGGATCAACCCGTGCGCACGAAAACGTTCTCTGCCTTGCATGATCACCCTCCCAATCTGCATTTTTTTGCGGCGGCCTTTCGCATTCGAGCCGACCCTGCCGTCAATGATCGAGTGCGGGATGCGCGGTGTCTTGCTCGCTGGTGCCTGCGCTTGACCCACCGTGCCGGCCGTCCTAACGTAACCACGCCGTCTGCCTCGCGTACGGGACTCAAGTGCTGGGGAGACACACGTCGATGAAGTCATCGCATTCACAACTCGAAGCGTCGCGGCGCAGAGCCGCAAACGCCCAAGCGCTCAACGGCTTCCGTGATGACCTCACGCGCAAGTATGGAGCGCATGACGCCTGCTTCACTGCGGAGCAGGATTTTTCCGGCCGGCTGGAGATCCGTCGCCTCGGGCCCTTCGAGGTTGGCATCGCGAGCGGCAGCGGCGTGCGCTGGGGGCGTATCGGCAACTGCCTGGACGATGCCTGGCACGACCGCTTCTTTCTTCTGCATCAACATCTGGGCAGGACGGTACTGCGCCACCTCGGCCGCGAAGCGGCGCTCAAGCCGCGAGACTGCGCACTGGTAGACGCTTTCGGTCCTTGCAACTTCGAGCTCGTCCAGCAGGGCGTGCTGGTCTGCTTTTCTTTTCCGCGTGCGCTGCTGGGGCGCCTGCGTCTGGATCGCGCATCGCCATTCGGCCATACGATCGATGGGAGTATTGGCGTCGGACGCGTGCTGTCAGCCATGTTGCTGTCGCTGTCAGGCAGCGATCAGGAGTACGACCAGACGGACGAGGCAGTGATCTGCGATGTCATCACGTCCCTGCTCGAGCGGGGCTTCCGTGTGCGCGAAGCTCACCAACCTTCGACGCGAGAGGAGGAAATGCTCGCGCGCCTGAAGCGCTGGGTTCTGCTTCACATCGCGGAGGCGGACATCACGCCGGGGACATTGGCGGAGGCTTGCAATATCTCGCGCCGCCAGCTCTACCGCCTGTTCGAGCTGCAAGAGACCACCCCCGCGGCCTGGGTTTGGCATCTGCGGCTGAAGAAAGCTCATGAGGAGCTGCTTGCCTGTCCGCATCGGCCGATCACCGAGATTGCCTTCGCCGTCGGATTCAACGACGCCGCTCATTTCTCGCGCACGTTTCGCAAGCATTTCGGCTTTCCGCCGATCGCTCTGCGTGTCGGAGGCGTGGACTCGGCGGTACCACGCCAGCAGCCTTGAGGCATGCCACCTCGATGACGAGATCGACGGCACGGCGTCGGCGCTGTTCGACGAAACGTTGTACGGCATCGGGTCGCGCCCACTGGTGGAAGAGCATGCCGATACCCGTAACGAGACTTTCGGCTGGGCGGTGTACAGCGATGCCACGTGGCACGTGACCGAGCGGCTCAATTTCAGCAGCGGCGTGCGCTACTCGAGCGACAAGAAAGATTTCCGCGCATACATCCCCACCGATCCCGTCAACGGCTTCAACCTGATCATCGCGCCGACGGCGGACGTACCGACCAACCAGAGCAAGACGGACGCTGGAGCTTCAACGTCTTCGCCGTCACCACAGTGATGGTGGTGCGCTACGACTGCAGGGCGAGCGTCAACCCGCCTGTGTGGTCGAACCGCTGTCTTCGAGGAGGACCGAGTTCAGCACGTTTGTGGTGGTTGCCCGGATATGGAGTTCGATCAGGTTCTGCGCCACACCGACGTCCCGCGCCAGCATTGCCTCGAGGAGACTGCGATGCTCGTTGCGCTTCGCTCGCGGCAATTTGCGGGTCAATGCCGACAAGCGACGATATCGACGGGCGCGTTCGAATAGCGAGTTGCGGATTTCGAGAAGGATAGGAGACTCGGATGCCGCGACGAGGCTTTGATGGAATTCGAAATGTCGCGTGTCCCATTCAGGCGAAACAACATGTTGGTCCATCTGCTGGGCTTCGACTCGATCCAGTCGATGGTATGCGGCGAGCATCTGTGATTCCCACGCTGCTCCTCCACGCGTAATCGAGCGCGCGATGCATTCGCGCTCGATCAGGACACGCGCGTCGGTCAAAGCCAGCAGGTCCGCACGCGAGATGGGCGCGACGGCAAAGCCACGCTGCCCTTGAGACACCACCAGGCGCTCGGATGCGAGACTGGAAAGTGCCTCGCGAAGGGTCGAAAAGCTGGCTCCATAAATGTCGCGTAGGCTTTCGAAGCGCAGCCGTTCGCCTGGCCGGAGCGCGCAACTGATGATGTCATCACGCAATCTGTGAAGGACATCCGTTGCGAGCGTTCCACCCACGAGCGTCTTTGATCTCTGATCGACAGCTCGAATTTGCTTCACGCTGAGTCCTTTTGCCCCGGACCATACGCCAGATGATTGGCACCCTTGTTGGTTTCAGCTTCCTGACGCCCCAACCCTCAAGTGCCTGGCGTCACCCGACGCTGTCCGATCCGGCACCCTGGTTGCCCGCCGAAGAGCGATAACGCGTTCTGATACTTCACTGCCCCGAGTTCCGATGGGGAGAATACCATCGAGGTATCGAGGCCTTGTACA
>DATELY010000006.1:0-3159 GCA_035276085.1 Steroidobacteraceae bacterium
CAATGTGCGACAGGCCGCTTGTGGCAGGAGCTTTCGATCGCTACCGATCAAGAAGCGCGAGCGACGTTGTACTGCGACGACAGGTAGCGGCGGATATCGTCAGGTGCATTGATGAAGCGCGTGCCGTTGTACTCCTGAACCGCAACGGAGGCGTCCTTTGGCACCTGCCCTTTGCCGAGGACAATCACCGGCGCAGACTGGTTATCTTCGCCAATCAGCGACACGATTGCGTTGCGTGGGCGCGGCGCATCGATGTACTCGATTTCCACCATGTCGCGTAGCTGTGGGCAGAAGCTCAGCAAACCTTCTACGCATACTGAATCGCCGCAGTAGAACGGACCCTCGTTGCCGCTGAAAAAGCCTGGGCGAAGAATAAGCAGTTTGTCTTTCATGGTGCTCTCTCTCTGTGGGTGGGTATTAACGTTAAGGTGATGGGTGGTCGACGCGCCTGTGGTGGGTCAGGCTTCAATGGGTATCTGCGCAGTGGCGCGCAGGCGCAGGAATGCGCTTTCCAGATCAGCGATCATGTCGTCCGGATGCTCGAGCCCCGCGTGAATTCGCAGGAGGGGGCCTTCCCACGGCCATTGCGTCGCCGTGCGAGCGCTGGTCGGGTTCGAGCGGAGAATCAGACTCTCGAAGCCTCCCCAGCTGTAGCCCATGCCGAAGCAGGTCATATCGTCGAGCATCGCGCGCATCGCTTCGTCCGATTGCGGATGCAGCACGACGCCAAACAGGCCGCTCGCCCCCGTGAAATCTCTCTTCCACAGCTCGTGACCAGGTGAGTCAGGCCGTGCCGGATAGAGGATCCGCGCGACTTCCGGCTGCTGCGAAAGCCATTGCGTGAGCGCGTGCGCGTTGCGTTGATGGCGTTCGAGCCGGATCGACAGCGTGCGCAAGCCGCGCAGGGCCAGATACGCGTCGTCGCCGCTTACAGTCATGCCGAGTTGACGATACAGACGGTTGATTTTCGGAAAGATCGCCTCGGTCGTGAGGATTGCGCCCATAAGCACATCAGAGTGCCCGGAGATGTATTTCGTCGCCGCGTGAATCGATACATCGACACCCTGTTCGAAGGAACGGAAATAAAGCGGTGTGGCCCAGGTGTTATCCATCAGCACAATTGCGCCGTGTTGATGGGCGATCCGGCTGATCGCCGGTATGTCCTGCACCTCGAATGTGAGCGATCCAGGTGATTCAACGAATACAGCCCGGGTATTCGGGCGCATCAGCGCTGCGATGTCTGAGCCGATCGACGGGTCGTAGTAGGTTGTTTCGATGCCGAGACGTTTAAGCGTCTCCCCGCAGAAAGCACGTGTTGGGTCGTAGACCGAGTCCGTCATCAGCAAGTGATCGCCAGGACCAAGCACGGCGAGCAGCGACAGGGTGATCGCGCTGAGCCCGCTCGGCGTCAGCATCGCACGATGTGCACCTTCGAGACGGGCGAGCGCGCTCTCCAGTGCGCGAGTTGTCGGACTACCGCCGCGGCCGTATGCGTTCGGCGTGCCGCTTGCAGTCTTGAGCGCCTCAAGGCTGTTAAACAGCAACGTCGATTGCCGGTATACCGGCGGGTTCACCGGCGCGCCGAGCTGATGATGCGTGCGTCCCTCATGGGCCAAAACAGTGTCGGTTGAATACGGAGTGATCAAGGTGGAATCCTTTTTCGTCGGCTCAATCGAGGTGAATCAAGCGGCGTCGCGTTGACGCCAACCGCTGTGCTTGAGGTCATATTAATTGCGCCAGATCGAAAAATGTTTCCAAACAATTCCCCTATATGATCTATTCTTGGGAAAATTTTCTACCAAGGGGGATTTATGGATAAGCGCGATGCTCAGTTGCTGACGATGCTTCAGGCGGATTCGACGATTGGCCTGAACAACCTGGCCAAGGCTGTGAATCTATCGCCGACGCCTTGCTGGCGAAGACTGCAAAAGCTGCGAGACGATGGCGTGATCTGCCGTGAGGTCGTGCTGTGCGACCCGGCCAAATTGAACCTGGATCTGGTTGCATTCGTTACAGTGCGCTCGAATCAGCACGGTGATGAGTGGACGAAGCAATTCGTCGAGGCCGTGTGCGCGATTCCGGAGATCATTGAGATCTACCGAATGAGCGGTGACGTCGACTACCTGCTCAAGGTCGTCGTGCCAAACATCGCCGGATACGACAAAGTCTACAAACGGCTTATCAGGAGCGTCGAGCTGATGGACGTGAGTTCGGCGTTCGCGATGGAAGTGATCAAGCGAACGACTGCATTGCCGACGGATTACATTGTGACGCCTTAATGTGAGTGCGCCTCCGGTTAATGGGAGGCGCATTCTGCGTTCTATCGATGTGAAGACATGAGGTCGGCCATCAATCCATGCGGCACGCGTTTCGGTAAGCGAACAGTGCAGGTGCTCCCCCTGTGTGGAGGAACAGTACCGGCCCGTCTCCGGCCAGGCGACCGCGAGCAATACCATCAAGCAGGCCGGCCATGGCTTTACCGGTGTACACCGGATCCAGCAGCAGGCCTTCGGTTTGCGCGAGCAGCCGAACCGCATCTTGCCCCCCTCGATTCGGTTCACCGTAGCGCGGCGCGTAGTATTCGTCCCACAGTTCAATAGGCATATCGGGTGGCGTATCGATGTCGAGCAGCGTGCTGAGACTCTGCACAAGCTCCTGCACTTTCGGACGCTGCGCGGACTCCATGCGCGATACCGTCACGCCTATCACTGGAAGCGATGGCAGTGCATGGGCGAGCGCGAGTGCAAGACCGGCATGCGTACCGGCGCTGCCAGAGGCGAGCACCACGGCCGAGAAGTCGAGCCCCGCGGCAGTGATCTGCTGCTCGAGCTCGAGGCCCGCGCGAACGTATCCGAGCGAGCCGAGCGCATTCGAGCCCCCGATCGGGATCACGTATGGACGGCGTCCCTCTTCACGCAATCGCTGAGCCACATCCTCGAGCTGCTGGTCTGCGTTGTCGAGCTCGTCAACATTCACCACCTGAGTGCCGACCAAATCGAGCAACAATCGGTTGCCACTCTGCAGGTAATCATCGCATGCGGTACCCAGCGGATTTTGCAACAGCGCAACGCAGTCCAGCCCGAGTTGTGCCGCGAGTGCGGCAGTCTGCCGGACGTGATTGGACTGAACGGCACCTGCGGTCACCAGCACGTCCGCTTT
>DATELY010000007.1:0-18650 GCA_035276085.1 Steroidobacteraceae bacterium
TCGTCATTGATCACGCGCAACGCGCGGAAGCCCATGTGCTGCGGATCGTGGTAGCCGCCGAAGCTGAATGAGTGACGACTGTCGAGCCAGTCGATCTGAGTCGTGCCGCGTTCAGCGGCCGGACGGAGCTGCAGCATGGGAACACCTCCAGCGTGAGTGATTGGAGGCGATGTTAGTGCCGTGCGAGGGGAAGATCAGCGGCGTAGGGGGAATAAGACTTATACGGGTCTGTTGGCCAACTGGTCTGCTGGCTTGCTGGCCAGAAGGAATACAGCGTTCTCTGGCCAGCTAGCCCGCAAGCCAGCTGGCCGACGAGCTCGTCTACTACTTCGCAACGAGAACCTTCTTCACCCAGCCGCTGCCCGAGCCGGACTCCACGTTGACGAAGCCGTCCTTTTCCTCACCCATATAAATGATCTCGTCGCTGCGGGTGAGCGTGGCTACGGTCTTGCCTTCGGACGGCTGCGCGAACAGTTTTACGTTGGCGATTTTCGGATGGAGCACATCGCCCTCGTTGAACACGGCGCCGCCTTTGTTCTTCTTGCCCGCTTCCTCGGCGAGCGAGCCGACGTCGCGATGCAGGCTGGGCTGGCCGCGGACGGAGCGGACGACGTTGTTGTAGTTGTCCATCAGGCTCGACGCCAGCATCTTGCCTTCGTTGGTGTTCCCGTAGCCGCCGAATGCGCCAAGCGCGCCACCGCCGAACAAGAGGCCACCCAAGCGCAGATCGGCCTTCTTCGCACTGCCCTCGGCCGCAGCCACCTGTACGCCCGTCCGGGTATCGCTCACCAGCATGCTGGTCTGAGCTTCTTTGAATTTGACGCCGCCGCCGACGGCACCTGCCATCCAACCCGCCTTGCCGCCGAGCAGCTTGCCGGCGCCAGCCAGCGCGCCACCCATTCCACCGGCGTCGTCCTCGGAGAACACGACCGCCGGCGTCAGCACGAAATCGGCGCTGACCATCTGGCCGCCACCCATGTTCGAGCCCTCCCGCAATTCGCCTGCGTCAGCCAGTTCGCGTTCCTGCTTCATGTTGCGCATGCCGATGCCGCGTTCCACGACGATGAAGCAGTTGGATTGCTGAATCATCATGCGGATGATCCCGGTGGGCGACTGCAGGTGGTAACGGGACAAGGCCGTCATGATCTCGCTCTGCGGCTCCACGACCGCCATGGCACCCATGGGCTGGTCGCATTTCTCGAGTCCGGTGTCGCCCTGCGACCCACCCGGCCCGGCGGATCCCTGTACTTCGGAGCCTCCACTGCCCTTTTTCATTTCCAGTGGACCCGCGGCTGCCGCAGCCGAGGCCAACACGGCGAGCGTCGTGAATGCGAGCAGGGACGGCTTCCTGAACATGCGGGTCTCCATTGTGCCGACCGGGGTCGGTCGAGCGGGCTGTATGCCGGTTTGTAGTTGATTGTGGGCGGTGGGCGCGCGGGATCTCAGCATGGCGATTTTTCACGGTCAAGCAGACAGAGGGACGTAGTCCGGGCACCGCCTGCGTGCGTTCCGGCGGACTCACGCGCCGGTTTGCTGCTCGAATGGTGCACCGCTCGCGCCGGCGGCAGCGAACTCCAACCCGCCGCACCCTTTTGCATCGCATTGACGCAAGCGGCTCGGCCTGTAATATGGCTGGCATTCCATAGGGTTGTATCCACCGCCGTGCGGGCGAGGCTGAACAGCTTCGCTCACCGTCATCGGGTGCGCGTCGTGACCCACTTGCACGGGCGGCCTGACTCTTCGAGTCCCCCTTAGTCTCGGCGGCAATGTCCCCCGTGCGGCGGGGTTTCGGCACGCAGCTCCGGCGCGGGCACGTTGCTCGGGCGCGGCATGCCCTGCTGGCTTCCAGGACCGGCTCGCTGATGCAGATCGCCTGCAGATCGAGCGGGTCGGTGTGATGAAGATGTCAACGCGGTAATTCAGTATGCACAACAGCGATCGGTCAGAGGAGCAGTCCTCCCAACTGCGCCCACCCGCCAAGCAGGGTCTGTATGACCCGGCGTTCGAACACGATGCCTGCGGCGTCGGCTTCGTCGTGGACATGAAAGGCCGCAAATCGCACCGCATCCTGCAGCAGGCGATCGAAGTCCTGCGCAATCTCGATCATCGCGGCGCCTGCGGCTGTGAATACAACACCGGCGACGGGGCGGGCGTGCTGCTCCAGATGCCGCACTCGTTTTTCGTGGAAGTCTGCAAGAAGTCACGCATCCCGCTGCCCGGCCCGGGCCAGTACGGCTGCGGTCTCGTGTTCCTGCCGCGCAATGCCACGCTGCGCCGCCGGCTGGAAGAGCGTTTCGTGCAGATCGTGCAGTCGGAGGGACAGCACGTGCTCGGCTGGCGTACGGTCCCGACCAATAATTCCGGCCTGGGCGAGACGGCGAAGTCATGCGAGCCGTTCATGCGCCAGGTGTTCATCGGGCGCGATCCCGCGCTCACCGACGAGATGTCGTTCGAGCGCAAGCTCTACGTCATCCGCAAGCGCGCTTACAGCGAGATCCGCACCTCGACGCTGGAAGGTGCCGAATCCTGGTATGTGGCGAGCCTGTCCCATCGCACGCTCGTCTACAAGGGCATGCTGCTGACCCAGCAGCTCGCGGAGTACTACCCGGATCTGACGAACCCCGCGATGGAAACCGCGCTCGCGCTGGTGCATTCGCGCTTCAGCACGAACACGTTCCCCAGCTGGGACCGCGCGCATCCGTACCGCTACATTGCCCACAACGGCGAGATCAACACCGTGCGCGGCAACACCAACTGGATGCGTGCCCGCGAAGCGCTGTTCGAGTCCGAGCTCTTCGGCGAGGACATCAAGAAGATCCTGCCGATCGTGAATCCGAACGGCTCGGACTCCGCGATGTTCGACAACACGCTCGAATTGCTCGTGCTAGCCGGCCGCTCGCTGCCGCATGCCGTGATGATGATGATCCCCGAGCCCTGGTCGGGCCATACGAGCATGGATCCGGCAAAGCGCGCCTTCTATCAGTACCACTCATCGCTCATGGAGCCGTGGGACGGTCCGGCTTCCATTGCCTTCACCGATGGCAAGCAGATCGGCGCGATCCTCGACCGCAACGGCCTGCGCCCCTCACGTTATTACGTGACCAAGGATGACCTGGTCATCATGGCGTCCGAAGCGGGCGTGCTCGAGATTCCGCCGGGCGACGTCGTGCGCAAGGGCCGCCTGCAGCCCGGCCGCATGTTCCTCGTCGATACCGTGCAGGGTCGCATCGTCGATGACGAAGAGATCAAGCATGCGATCGCCACCGAGCGTCCTTACCAGCAGTGGCTCGATGAATATCAGATTCATCTGAACGATCTGCCCGCTGCACCCGAGGTGCCGGCGCCCGATCACGACACGCTGCTGCAGCGTCAGATCGCGTTCGGCTACACCTTCGAAGACGAGCGCATCGTGCTCGCGCCGATGGCACGCGACGGTGTCGAGGCCGTGGGCTCGATGGGCAACGACACCCCGCTCGCGGTGCTATCGAGCAAGCCGCGCCTGCTCTACGACTACTTCAAGCAGCTGTTCGCGCAGGTCACGAACCCGCCGATCGATTGCATCCGCGAAGAGATCATCACCTCGGCCGAAACGCGTCTCGGGTCGGAAGGCAACCTGCTGAATCCGCAGCCGGCGGATTGCCGTCGCCTGGAGCTCAAGTGGCCCATCCTCACGAACGAGGAATTTGCGAAGGTGCGGCGCATGGAGCTGCCGGGTCTGAAGGTCGGCGTCCTGCAGTCGCTCTTCCGCGTGACGCGTGGTGAGAAAGGCCTCGTAAAGTCGATGGAAGAGCTGCGCCTGATGGCGCGCCGCCTGATCGAAGAGGAGGAAGTAAACGTCCTCATCCTGAGCGATCGCGGCGTGAATCGTGAGTTCGCTCCGATTCCATCGCTGCTCGCCGTGTCGGGTCTGCATCACTATCTGATTCGTGAAGGATTGCGCACGCGCGTGAGCCTGGTACTCGAAACCGGCGAAGCACGCGAGGTGCATCACTTCTCGCTGCTGGTCGGCTACGGCGTGAGCGCAATCAATCCCTACCTCGCGTTCGAGTCCATCGACGGCATGATCCAGTCGGGCTTGCTGACGAACATCGATCACAAGACTGCCTGCAAGAACCTCGTGAAAGCCGCGACCAAGGGCGTCATCAAGGTCATGGCGAAGATGGGCATCTCCGCGATCCAGAGCTATCGCGGCGCGCAGGTGTTCGAAGCCGTGGGCCTGCGGCAGGACGTCATCGACGAGTACTTCAGCTGGACACCCTCGCGCGTCAGCGGCATCGGCATGGACGTCATTGCGCAGGAAATCCTCGTCCGTCATCGCGCCGCGTTTCCGGAGCGACGCGTCGATGGCCACGCATTGCCGGTGGGCGGTCAGTACCAGTGGCGTGCCGATGGCGAATACCACCTGTTCAATCCCGAATCGATTCACCGCCTGCAGAAGTCGGTCCGCACCGGCAGCTTCAACACGTACAAGGAGTACGCACGGCTCGTGAACGAGCAAGCGAGTCAGCTGTGCACGTTGCGCGGCTTGTTGGATTTCAAGAATGGCGCCGATGCCATCCCGATCGATGAAGTCGAACCGATCGAAAGCATCATGAAGCGCTTCAAGACGGGCGCAATGTCTTACGGCTCGATCAGCAAGGAAGCCCACGAGACGCTGGCGATCGCGATGAACCGCATCGGCGGCAAGAGCAACACCGGCGAAGGCGGTGAGGATCCCGATCGCTTCGGCAACTTGCCGAACGGCGATTCGAAGAACTCGGCGATCAAGCAGGTTGCCTCGGGCCGTTTCGGCGTCACGAGCGAATATCTCGTCAGCGCGAACGAGATCCAGATCAAGATGGCACAGGGCGCGAAGCCCGGTGAGGGCGGCCAGTTACCCGGCTCGAAGGTGTATCCGTGGATCGCCAAGACACGCCATACGACGGCCGGTGTGGGCCTGATCTCGCCGCCGCCGCATCACGACATCTATTCGATCGAAGATCTGGCCGAGCTCATCCACGATCTCAAGAACGCCAATCGCCGCGCGCGCATCAGCGTGAAGCTGGTCGCCGAGGTGGGCGTGGGCACGATCGCTGCGGGCGTGGCGAAGGCGCATGCCGACGTCGTGCTGATCAGCGGTTACGACGGCGGTACCGGTGCCTCTCCGCAGACATCGATCACGCATGCGGGATTGCCGTGGGAGCTGGGGCTGGCTGAGACGCATCAGACATTGGTGCTGAACAACTTGCGCAGCCGCATCGCTGTCGAGACCGACGGGCAGCTGAAGACGGGCCGCGATGTCATCGTCGCCGCATTGTTGGGCGCGGAAGAGTTCGGCTTCGCCACGGCACCGCTGGTGGCGACGGGCTGCATCATGATGCGCGTGTGCCATCTGAATACGTGCCCTGCCGGCATTGCGACGCAAGATCCGCGATTGCGCGAACGCTTCGCAGGCAAACCCGAGCACGTCGTCAACTTCATGCGCTTCATCGCTCAGGACATGCGCGAAATCATGGCGCAACTCGGCTTCCGCACGGTGGAAGAAATGGTCGGCCGCGTGGATCGACTCGAAGCGCGCAAGGCCGTCGATCACTGGAAGGCGAAGGGCCTCGACTTCAGCAATCTGCTGTATCAACCCGATGCCGGTCCGGAAGTCGGTCGCTTCAAGCAGATGGAGCAGGATCACGGCCTCGAGAAGTCGCTCGATGTCACGCAGATCCTGGATCTGTGCCGGCCTGCGATCGAACGCGGCGAGAAGGTGAAGGGCGAGTTGAAGATCCGTAACGTCAACCGCGTCGCGGGCACGATCACGGGCAGCGAAATCACGCGCAAATGGGGCGCGGCCGGCCTGCCGGAAGACACGATCGAGCTCAAGTTCATAGGCTCGGCGGGTCAGAGCTTCGGCGCATTCATGCCACGCGGCATGACGTTCCATCTCGAAGGCGATGCCAACGACTATGTCGGCAAGGGTCTGTCGGGCGGCAAGCTCATCATCAACCCACCCCGCGAGTCGACGTTCGTCGCGGAGGAAAACATCATCGTCGGCAACGTGGCGCTGTATGGCGCAACGAGTGGCGAAGCCTATATCCGCGGCATGGCAGGCGAACGCTTCTGCGTGCGTAACAGCGGTGTGCACGCGGTCGTCGAAGCGATCGGCGATCACGGTTGCGAGTACATGACGGGCGGGCGCGTGATCGTGCTCGGCGCCATCGGTCGCAACTTCGGCGCCGGCATGTCCGGTGGTGTCGCCTACGTGCTCGACGAAAAAGGCGAGCTGGCCAAGAGCATCAACCGCGACATGGTGGATGTCGAAGCGCTCGAGGAGCCCGAAGAAATCGCCGCCGTACGCGCCATGATCGACCGGCATGTGCGCTACACGAACAGCAGCCGTGGACACGCGGTGCTCGACCGGTGGGATGCGATGGTCAAACGCTTCGTGAAAGTCCTGCCGCGCGACTACAAGCGCATGCTGGCGTGCATCTCGCGTGCGCATGAGCAGGGACTCACGGGCGAGGAAGCCATCATGCGGGCATTCGAAGAGAACGCTCGCGATCTATCGCGCGTGGGAGGGAACTAGAGGGAAGCGGTTGGCGGTTGGCGGTTGGCGGTTAGTGAGGACCGCTGCCGCGGTCGTCAACTACATCTCTGGTTCCGAACCAACCGCCAACCGCCAACCGCTAACCGCTTCTTTTTCATAACAATGGGCAAGCCAACTGGTTTCATCGAGTATCTGCGCGAACTGCCGGTCGACCGCACGCCGCAGGAGCGCGTGAAGGATTTCAAGGAATTCCACCACCACATGGAAGAGAAGCGGCTGCGCCACCAGGCCGCGCGCTGCATGGACTGCGGCGTACCGTTCTGCCACACCGGCAAACTCATCAGCGGCATGGCATCCGGCTGCCCGGTCAATAACTTGATCCCCGAGTGGAACGACCTGGTGTACCGCGGCTTGTGGCGCGACGCACTCGACCGATTGCATCTGACCAATAACTTCCCCGAGTTCACCGGGCGCGTGTGCCCGGCACCGTGCGAAGGCTCGTGCGTGCTCGGCATCAATGCACCGCCGGTGACGATCAAGACGATCGAGAACGCGATCATCGATCACGGCTGGGATGAAGGCTGGGTGCTGCCGGAGCAGCCGAAAGTGCGCACGGGCAAGAAGGTCGCTGTCATCGGTTCGGGCGCCGCGGGTCTCGCGGCCGCAGCCCAGCTCAACAAGGCAGGGCATTGGGTGACGGTGCTCGAACGCGCAGACCGCCCGGGCGGGCTGTTGATGTACGGCATTCCCAACATGAAGCTCGACAAGCGGGAAGTCGTCGAGCGGCGCCTGAAGTTGATGGAGCAGGAAGGCATCAAGTTCGTCTGCAATGCGACGGTTGGCGACAACGTCGAAGCGCAGCTGCTGCTCAAGGACTTCGATGCCGTCGTGATCTGCACGGGCGCTACACAGCCGCGCGATCTTCCCGTTCAGGGACGCAAGCTCGACGGCGTGCACTTCGCGATGGACTATCTCACGGCGAGCACGAGTGCGTTGTTGGACGGCGGCGCCGACAACACGCCCATTCACGCGCGCGATAAGGACGTGATGGTGATCGGCGGTGGCGATACAGGTACCGACTGCGTCGCGACGGCCATGCGTCACGGCTGCAAGAGTCTCGTGCAGCTCGAGATCATGGCGCGCCCGCCGGAAGACCGTGACGATGACAATCCCTGGCCCGAGTGGCCCAAGGTCTATCGCATGGACTATGGCCAGGAAGAAGCCGCAGCCAAGTTCGGTAGCGACCCACGCAAGTATCTCGTCACGGTCAAGGGCTTCAATGGCGACGATGCAGGTCGCGTGAAAGAAGTCGTGACGGTCGAGGTGAAGTGGGAGAAGAACGCGCAGGGACAGTTCGTGCCGGTGGAAGTGCCTGGCACCGAGCGTGCGACCCCCGCTCAGCTCGTGTTGCTTGCGATGGGCTTCTTGGGGCCTGAACAGCCCGTGCTGAAGGATCTGGGTGTCGATATCGATCCGCGTTCCAACATCAAGGCGGAGTACGGCACGTTTGCGACCAACATCAAAGGTGTGTTTGCCGCGGGCGACTGCCGTCGCGGACAGAGCTTGATCGTCTGGGCGATCAATGAAGGTCGCGGCGCGGCGCGCGAGTGCGATCGATATTTGATGGGGACGACGGAGTTGCCGTAAAGGGCTTCGATACGCGCGGGTGAAGAGCCCCCACCCTGTCCCTCCCCCGCTTCGCAAGGGAGGGGACGCTCTCGATAAGCTGTACGAAATCCTGCGCGCTATTCCCAACCCCGATTGCAGCCTGACTATGCGTCCCCTCCCTTGCGAAGCGGGGGGAGGGACAGGGTGGGGGCTGTTTGAAATTGCGCCGTCACCAGAAGCCCTAATCCCTCATCCCCACGCCCTTGTGAATCAACCACACGCACAGCGCAAATAGCACCGCCGCTGCGCCGGTCATGATGGCGTATGCCAGGCGCACATCCACATCGGACACGCCCAGGAAGCCGAACCGGAACGCGTTCACCATGTAGAGAATCGGGTTCGCGTGCGACAGTCCCTGTGCCCACTCCGGCAAGAGCTTGATGGAATAGAACACGCCGCCGAGATACGTGAGCGGCGTGAGCACGAACGTCGGGATGAAGGACACCTGATCGAAATTCTTGGCGAACACGGCATTCACCATGCCCGCCAATGAGAACACGGTCGAGCTCAACAACACTGCGCTGACGACCACCAGCGGATGCTCCACGTGCACATGAGTGAACAGCAGCGTGACGATGGTCACCACCAGCCCCACGGTGAGCCCGCGCAATAGCCCGCCCATCATGTAGCCCGCGACGATCAACCAGTGCGACAGCGGCGCAACCAGCAGCTCTTCGATGTGCTTGCCGAATTTGGCACCGAAGAACGACGACACGACGTTGCCGTACGAGTTCGTGATCACGCTCATCATGATGAGGCCGGGCGCGATGTATTGGATGTACGTGTACCCGCCCATCTCGCCGATGCGCCGGCCGATCAAGCTGCCGAAGATGACGAAGTAGAGCGTGGCCGTGATCGCGGGGGGGACGATCGTCTGCCCCCAGATGCGTACGATGCGCGAGAACTCACGAATGACGATCGTGTTGAAACCGATGAAATTGGTTTTGGCCAGCATGAAGGACAGCGGTTAGCGGTTGGCGGTTAGCGGTTCGTTCAGAGGCGCCGCTGCGCGCGGCGTAGGCCGCAGCTGACCACTTTCGACGAGCCGGATGAAGAGCTCCTCCAGGCGGTTTGTCTTGTTGCGCATCGACAGCACGTCGACGCGCGCCGCACTCAGCTGCTCGAACAAGTGGTTGAGGCTCTGTTCCTTCGAAATTTCCACTTCGATCGTGTGGTCGTCCGGCATGTGCAGCTTGTAGCCCTCGATGCGCGGTGCCGCGCTCAGCGGCTCACGCAGGTTCAGCACGAATGTTTCAGTCTGCAGCTTGCGCAGGACGCGGCTCATGCGATCGTTCTCGATGATGCGGCCCTTGTCGATGATCGCGACGTTGCGGCAGAGGCTTTCGGCTTCTTCGAGATAGTGCGTGGTCAGGATGATCGTTGTGCCGGCCGCGTTGATCCCGCGCACGAACTCCCACATCGAGCGCCGGACTTCGATGTCAACGCCCGCCGTGGGCTCATCCAGAATCAGGAGCCGCGGCCGGTGCAGCAACGCTCGCGCAATCATCAGGCGCCGCTTCATGCCGCCAGAGAGCGTGCGCGAAACGGCGTTGCGCTTGTCCCAGAGCTGCAGCTGCACCAGATACTGCTCCATGCGCTCATGCGCCAGTCGCCGCGGAATGCCGTAGAAGCCCGCCTGATTGAGCAGAATCGTCGTGACCGCTTCGAACTGATTGAAATTGATCTCTTGCGGCACGAGACCGATGCACGACTTGGCCAGCGCGAGCTGGCTGTCGATGTCATAGCCGAACACCTGGACCTTGCCGCTGGTCTTATTGACGAGCGATGTCACGATGCCGATCGCAGTCGTCTTGCCCGCACCGTTGGGACCCAGCAGCGCAAAGAAGTCGCCCTCTTCGACCGTGAGGTCGATGCCCTTCAAGGCCTGCACGCCGTTCTTGTACGTCTTGACGAGCTGTTGTAGCGACAGTGCATTCATTCCGACGGCCCTGACCATCCCCGAGCGCGGGGCGTGCAGCCTACTGGCTTGCACGCGGACAGGGCAAGGCAAACGCTCGGGCGTAACCGGGCGCGACGCCAGGCAAATGCGTTGGACTACAGCGGCGCCAGAGCGGCAGGCGATGGTTGCTCGGCTGGCGGCACCGTTACCGAGGCAGTTTCCAGCGTTCGCCGAAGAATGGACCTTCGCAGTCGGCGTGGTGCCTGCTGAACTACGTGCTCATCGCACAGCTCCGCTGCAAGGAGCTGTGCGCCCAGCAGACGCGTGGCTTGCAGACGGATGCGATCGGTGCCGGCGGACTTGATGAGATCGGGCCAGAAGTATGGATTGTCCTGCCAGCGCGGCTGCAAGACCTGGGCGGCCAGTGTGGCCACGCCGGCCAATGTTGCGACGTCGGCTTGTCGAAAGAAGTCCAGTGTCCCCACGGACATTCCGAAGAACAATCGCGCGCCTGCTGCGTCGGTGCTGGCAACGTGCCACGCGAGAAAGAGCGCGAGCTCGGTGAGATAGCGCGTCGCGTCCTGTCGCGATTGGAAACTGCCGGCTGCACGTTCGCCGGCCGCATTCAGGCGCGCGGTTTCATGCCAATAGGTCACGTTGCCGAAGGGCAGGTAGTACAGCGTGTATGGAGTGGCGCACAGCTCGTGTGTTGCTGCAGCGTCGAGCGCGCACAACTGCGGAACGAAATGCGGTGTGAGCTCTGTCCCCGGAACGCGATCGTCGGGAGCGGAAAGCAGGTGTGAGATGAAATGACGATTCAATGCATGAAGCTGGCGCAACGAGTTGGCGCGCCGATCCGAGTTCCACATGTTGTGAGTCCTTGTGTGAGCATCCGTGCCCAGAAGATTGCAGCTGCATTTAAGCAGGGACTTTCACTCAGGGTCAATTTGCAACACACTCTGCGCTCGTTTGCGCGAACAACGGAATTGTTCGAGAGGCATTAAGTCACATGCGCATCACGGATGATCGCTATGAACGCGAGCACGCCCATCACCAGCTTGCCCTGCGGATGATCAGTCACGAGGCCCGAACGTGCACGATTCGCGCGTTCACCGGGCTCACGGACGATCGCATTCGCAAGCTGTTCCGTACCTACGTGGGACCGCGTTCGACGGTGCGTCGACGCCGCGGGAAGTCACCCCGACAAGTCGAGTTCTTCACGCGCAACCTCGCCGCGCTGTTGGAATCTTCCTGCCTCGCGGGATTGCTGTATTCGCAGGGTGTCATACCGCCCGGCGTGGGTGTCGCCCCGAAACCGTCGCTCGAGTTGGGCGCGCGCTTCTGCGATGCCTATGAAAACTACTTGCAGCTCGTCAGCAGCAGTCAGATGTCATTCGAGCATGCGTGGTGTCTGGTGCAGCTGCTGGCCGCGCGCAAGGAGCTGACCCTGATGCAATGCGTGCGCTGTCACGGACCTCACATTGCCGATCCGATCATCCATTCGAAGCACAGTTGCCCGCTCTGCAAGATCCGGCACACACCGCTGGAGCAGATTCCATCCATCAAGGATCTGCTGGGCGATTGACGGGCTACTGCTTCGCGCCGAGCTGCTCTTCGAGCGTGCGCACGAGCGGCTTCATGAAGAACGAGTCGCTCGGCATGAACGCCGCTGTGAAACCATGCGCTTCCAAAGTCGCGCCCACGACGGGGCCAATGGCTGCAATGCGCGTACGCTCGAAGGCTGCACGCAATACGTCCGCGGAGATCAAACCGAACAGGCGATCGAGTTGTGCCTTGCTCGTGAAGGCGATCGCATCGATCTCGCCGCCACGCATCCGCTCGACGACTTCGCGAACAGCGTCGTCGGCGCTGCTGTCGGCGTAGATGTAGGGGGCGACGGGCAGCACTTCCGCTCCCCTGCCCGTCAGGAAGTCGATGAGCTTCATATTGGGATCGGTCCCGTACAGCTGTACCCCGAAACGCCGTCCAGAGAGATCCAAACGGCCCAGCGTGGTAATCACCCCGTCGGTGGTCGGCGCCTCCGCTTCGATGTCGGGTCGCAATCCCAGTTCGCGCAACGCACGCGCTGGCTTGGGCCCGCGTACGGTTTTGCGAACACGAGCGAGCTCACGCACGAATCCGTCCCGCAACGCAGGCTCATGACGATCGATACAGCCAAGGATGCGGCGCAGCCCCTCACCCGTCAGCAGAATCAACTCGTCGCACGCACCCGCGCTGAAGCTTCGCACCCAACTCAGTACAGGTTGAGGATCCGGCGCATCCAGAATCGCAACGAGCGGACAGCGCACCACAGATCCACCGCGGCGCTCGATCATGCTGGCGAGGACATCCAATTCGCGATTTTCCGGAATCGCGACCGTGCGTCCTGCGAGACTCAGTTCGTTCATGCCGCGAAACTAGCCGCAGCCCCCTGGCTGTTCAAGCACGTTCGCTGGCGTGGACTGCACCCGACAGGCGCCGCTATCATGGCCACGTCCGCCGCAGGGCTTCTGCACACCCGCGCCGGACACTGACGTATCGATCCGATTGCACCCCACGCGCCCGTAGCTCAGCTGGATAGAGTGTCGGCCTCCGAAGCCGAAGGTCGCCAGTTCGAATCTGGCCGGGCGCGCCAGCAATCCGCCAGATGAGAACTGGCGCAGCCAGTCGACAAAATCGTCAGGAACGATTTTGGACACGATCGCAGCGTCAGCCGATCGTGGGCCCAACGGGCCGAAGCGCAGGACGCGCTGAGCAATCTGGCCGGGCGCGCCAGCAATCGGCCAGATCCCTCAAGGAATCCAGTCATTCCGACCGCCGGGCCGCCCCGCTATACTCCGCGGCCCCAAGCTTCCCCTGTTCGTATCGGAGTCCTCGTGAGCGCTGGCAACCACAAGCATTTTCAAGATCGACGGTTCTTCGACACGTTCATGCTGGTACTCGGAATCCTGATCGCCATCGCCTTCGGTTTGTGGTTCCTGGCCCATCAGGTCGCGTCGGCCACCCAGGAGAAGCATGTGGCGGTGGAGCCGGTCATGAAAGCCGCCGTGGCCAGCCGCATCGAACCCGTGGGCAAAGTGGCCATCGCAGGTCAGGACAATTCTGCGCTAGAGCCGGCTCCCAAGGGTGGCGCACCGGAAGCCGCCGCAGCTACGGCCGAATTGGGTGGCGAAGAAGTCTTCAACACCGCGTGCATGGCATGTCATGGCGCCGGTGTGGCAGGCGCGCCGAAGTTCGGCGACAAGGCAGCGTGGGCACCCCGCGTCGCGCAAGGGCTGGATACGTTGCACAAGCATGCACTGGGTGGTTTTCAGGGTAAGGCGGGCTTCATGCCCCCGAAGGGTGGACGAGTCGATCTGTCGGACAAGTCCGTCATGAACGCGGTGGACTACATGGTTGCCGCTTCGAAGTAGACTCAGGCAGCAGTTGGGAGAAAGGGGGCGCTCGATGCGCCCCCTTTTTTTAGCGCGTCGGGATCGCGGCGCGATCGAGTTGCCGCAGGTTGATTGCTTCTGCGATGTCGGCGGCACCGACGCGTCGTGCTGCGCGTAGGTCGGCGACGGTGCGCGCGAGTTTCAGGATGCGCTGATGCGCTCGTGCCGACAGCGCGAAACATTCCACTGCGCGGGCCAGGACTAGCTTGCCCTCGGCATCCAGCATGCAGTGATGCGCGACACCGCGATGGTCCAAGCAGGCGTTGCAAACACCTTGTCGCTCCAACTGCAGATCACGCGCAGTTGCAACGCGTGCGGCGACTTGCTCACTGCATTCGCCATGAGCCTCCGCTTCCTGAAGAGCTTTCAGGGCCACGCGTCCGACTTCGACGTGCATGTCGAGACGATCGAGCAGCGGTCCTGAGATACGTGCGCGATAGCGTTGCACCTGTTCTGCGGTACAGCGACAGCGCGCGGGTGTATCGCCGAGATAGCCGCAAGGGCAGGGATTCATCGCGGCGATCAGTTGGAAGCGCGCGGGAAATTCCGTCTGCAGGGCTGCGCGTGAAATCGTCACGACGCCGCTCTCGATGGGCTCGCGCAACACTTCCAACACACGGCGCTGGAACTCGGGCAGTTCGTCGAGAAACAGCACCCCGCGATGAGCCAGGGAAATCTCACCGGGACGCGGATAGCTTCCGCCGCCGACGAGCGCAATCGCAGAGGCCGTGTGATGCGGTGCGCGGAACGGCCGCACACCCCAGTCATTCACCTTGAAGGGTCCGATCAGCGCGCGCACGGAGGCAGCCTCGAGTGCCTCCGCATCCGTCATCGATGGCAGGATGCCGGGCAGGCGCTGTGCGAGCATGCTCTTGCCAGTGCCGGGAGGACCGACGAACAGGAGACTGTGCCCACCCGCTGCTGCAATCTCGAGCGCACGCTTGGCGTGCGGTTGACCAAACACGTCACGCAAGTCCGCGTTCGTCCGGACGGTGCGCGATGGCGCTTGCCCCTGTACGAATTCGAGCAGTCGATTCCCTGCCGCGTGCGCAGCCACGTCCAACAAGTGCTTGGCAGCAGCAACGTCGCAGCCACTGATGAGGGCCGCCTCGTCCAGGTTGGCCACCGGCACGATCAACTTGCGCTTGGCAGCGGTTGCCGCAATGGCCGCGACCAGGATGCCCTTGATCGGGCGTAGCTCACCACTGAGCGACAGTTCGCCATAGAGCTCGCAGTCGGCGAGCGAATCACCGGAAAGTTGCCCGGCGGCGATCAAGATGCCAAGCGCGATGGGCAGATCGAAGCGGCCACCTTCTTTCGGCAGATCGGCAGGAGCGAGGCTGACCGTGATTCGGCCGGCAGGCATCTCGAACTGGGAATTGACGATGGCGGCGCGCACGCGATCCCTGCTTTCCTTCACCACCGTCTCGGGCAGTCCCACGATCGTGAAGGTAGGTAGACCCCCGCCGAGGTCGACTTCGACGCGAACTTCGATTGCATCCATGCCGCACTGAGCGCGGCTCAACACCGTTGCCATTGCCATTCCTTGGCTCCCTCATGCGCGTGCTGTCCGTGACGCGCTTTTGACCGTGACTTAGTTCGGCGGCCCTTGCCGCGTCTGCAAATCCGCAGCGTTGTTCGGCGCTGGCTCCAAGGCCGCCAACCGGGCCTCGAGGAGTTCCAGCTTCTCACGAGTGCGCCGCAGTACGGCGGCCTGTACGTCGAACTCCTGCCGCGTCACCAGATCCAGGCGGGCCAGGCCAGACTGCAACACGGCGCGGAAATTCTCTTCGAGATCGCGCCGCAGGGTCGTGATCCCCTCCGGCACGGACGCCGCGAGGCGGCGCGCCAGATCATCCAGCCATTTAGCGTCCATGGTGGTCCTCGGTCGGTGGGGCGGCACTGTAGTCAGGCGCTCCCCGGGCTGACAAGCTCGCGGCTGTCTGCCTCGCGCCCATGCGTCTCCAGATTGATACGCGAATCGGCCGCTTCTCGATCCGAGCCGCGCCATTCGCGGGCATAAGCGCCCGCCGCTGCTCAAACGCAGAGCGCCGAAAAGGCGACCTGCACTCTGATAGTGCAATCGCCACGGTATTCTCCGCGCCGAGCAGCGCATTTATGTGCCAAAACCGTGGCATAGAAGATGCATTTCGGTTCCGGCGTCGCTTGAGCAGATAACGATTCACTCGGCACGGCGCGACTCACTTCCTCGGAGCTGGCCTCGGAGCTGAAAGCGAAATGAAGTTGATCTCCGCAATCATCAAGCCATTCAAGCTCGATGATGTTCGCCAGGCAGTGGCGGACATTGGCGTACAGGGAATCACAGTGACCGAAGTCCAGGGCTTCGGACGCCAACGCGGCCATACCGAGCTGTATCGCGGCGCCGAATACCGGGTCGACTTTCTGCCCAAGACCAAGATCGAACTGGCGGTGGACGACTCCATCGCCGAGCAAGTCGTCGAAGCCATCACCAACGTGGCCCGCACCGGCAAGATCGGCGACGGCAAGATTTTCGTAATTGACCTCGAACAGGCGGTTCGCATTCGCACGGGCGAAACGGGTGTCGAGGCGGTGTGAGTGATGTCGGGCACCCGGGCCCGCAATTCTTTAGAGGCAGCCTTAGCAGGAGAATGAAAGTGAAATGCAACCTGGCCACGAGCACTACGCTCAAAACCAAGTGGGCAATAGTGCCAGCGCTCCTGGCATTACTCGCTCCGATGTTGGTGTTCGGACAAGACGCAGCGCCGCCCACGCCGGACAAGGGCGACATTTCATGGATGATGACTTCCACATTGCTCGTCATCCTGATGGCAGTACCGGGACTGGCACTGTTCTACGGCGGCATGGTGCGTTCCAAGAACGTGTTGTCCGTGTCGATGCAGGTGTTCGTGACCTTCAGCCTGCTCGCGGTGCTCTGGTGCATCTACGGGTACAGCGTTGCCTTCACCTACGGTGACAACGCCTTCTTCGGCGGGCTGAGCAAGCTGTTCCTCAAGGGCGTGGACTCCACCACGCTGGCAGCCACCTTCAGCAAGGGCATCTACATTCCGGAGTTTGTCTACGTCGCCTTCCAGATGACGTTCGCTGCAATCACGCCGTGCTTGATCGTCGGTGCATTTGCCGAGCGTATGAAGTTCTCCGCGGTGATGTTGTTCATGGTGCTGTGGTTCACCTTCGCGTACCTGCCGATCGCGCACATGGTGTGGTACTGGGATGGTCCGGATGCGTTCACGGCCGAAAACGAAGCGGTCGCCGTGTCTCACTCCGGCTTCCTGTTCGGCAAGGGCGCGCTGGACTTCGCAGGCGGCACAGTGGTGCACATCAACGCCGGTATCGCCGGCCTCGTGGGCTGCTTGCTGGTCGGTAAGCGCATCGGCTACGGGCAGACGGCCATGCCGCCGCACAACCTCCCGCTGGTCATGGTCGGAGCCGCCCTGCTGTGGGTGGGTTGGTTCGGCTTCAACGTCGGTTCGAACCTCGAGTCGAACGCGTTCGCCAGTCAGGTCTTCCTGAACACCTTCCTGGCCACCGCCGCTGCGGTGATCTCCTGGAGCTTCGGTGAGTGGATCTTCCGCAAGACCCCGACGATGCTGGGTGCTGCATCCGGTGCGGTCGCCGGCCTCGTGGCAATCACGCCGGCCTGTGGCTGGGTGGGTGTGATGGGCGCGCTGATCATCGGCCTCCTGGCAGGCATCGTGTGCCTCTTCTCGGTCACGAAGCTCAAGAGCTGGCTCGGATACGATGACTCCCTGGACGTCTTCGGCGTGCACTGCGTCGGTGGCATCCTGGGCGCGATCCTGACGGGCGTGTTCGTCAACCCGGCCCTGGGTGGCGCCGGCGTCATCAACTACGTGACCGGCGCGGTGGAGTTCGCTGGTACGGGCAAGCAGGTGATGTCGCAGTTGTGGGCCGTGGCGACCACGGTGGTGTGGTCCGGCGTCGTTTCGCTCATCTCCTACAAGATCGTCGATGTGGTCGTGGGTCTGCGTCCGACCGAAGAGGCGGAGCGCGAAGGCCTGGACACGGCCGAGCACGGCGAACGCGGTTACCACATCTGATCGCGGTTCGACTTGTTGTCTCGAGAACGGGCGCTGCGGCGCCCGTTTTCTTTTTGCTCGCCCATACAAGCGTGATGCACTGCTCAATCCCGCAAGGGCTTCAGGGCGTATCTGAGGGTTCGGACAGACCTCGCCTGCTACACTCCAGGCGCTACCGGTGCTTGCTCGCGGGCGCGCACGGGTGCTCAAGTGCCTGGAAGCCCTCATGAAATTGATCACCGCCATCGTCAAGCCGTTCAAAGTCGAAGAAGTGCGAGAGGCATTGGCGGATGCGGGGATCGTGGGCATGACCGTGACCGAGGTGCGCGGCTTTGGGCGCCAGCGGGGCCATACCGAGCTGTATCGCGGCGCCGAATACGTGGTCGACTTTCTGCCGAAGTCGCGCCTCGACATCGCCGTGCAGGACACTCAGCTCGACCGGACGCTGGAGGTCATTGCGGCTACTGCGCGTACCGGGAAGATTGGAGACGGCAAGATTTTCGTGACCGACCTGGGGCATGCCGTGCGCATTCGCACGGGCGAGACCGACCTCGAGGCCATTTGAAGCTCGATGCGAGGACAGAACATGCTGCGCTCTTCAATTTCCGCTCTGACACTGATCATCGCGGTCGTGGCCTCAGCCCAAGCCGACGTCTACAAGTACGTCGATGCCCAGGGGCACGTTCAATACACGGATAAACCCCAGACGCTTCCCGCTCAGCGCTTGAACGTCCGCTCGCAGAAGACCGACACCGTTGCGATGCAGGAGCGGGAACAGGCCGAGCGCCAGCATCAGGAAGAGGCGAACAAAATTCGCAAAGAGACAACAGGCCAGAAAGCGGATCAACGCGATGCAGCTCAATCCTCCGCCAAGGACAAGGCTGAACGCTGCAGCAAGGCTCGCGAGCGATACGACAGCTACATGAATTCTCGGCGCCTGTTTGAGTCGTTGTCCAACGGTGAACGGCGCTACCTGAGCGATGCGGAATTGGATGCGGCGCGCGCTTCCGCTAAGGTGTCGATGGACGAGTTGTGCAAGGGCCTGTAGGCCCCTCGATTTCGTCCGTTCCAACATAGTTTTTTCTAATGCGGCG
>DATELY010000008.1:0-13864 GCA_035276085.1 Steroidobacteraceae bacterium
TTGCTCCCACCGCTCGCGCGGGAACTGCGTGAGTTCTTGATCGACACCGTGAGCCAGATGGGCGGCCATTTCGCCGCCGGGCTCGGCACCGTCGAGCTCACATTGGCGCTGCATTACGTGTTCGATACACCGCACGACGAAGAGGCAATCACGCCGTAACCTCTCTAAGGATCGCGGAATCTCCGGGACGCGTATCGGATCCATGTCGCACTGAGATTCCGGCCGGTATTGCGTGCGCGCGGCGGCCGTCGCAGCGTTGCCGATGGGGTCTCGCCGTATAGCGCCACATAGTTGCGGGCGAAAGCGTCCAGATCCCAGACACCGAAGTGCGCGGCGATGCTCGACACGTTCGGCGCTCCAGGATCGGCCGCCGTTAGAGCCATGCGTATCTCGTGCAGCTGCCTCACTTTCACGAGACGCATCGGCCCGACTCCGAAGTACTCCTGGAAGATGTTCCGCAAAGTGCGTTCGGACACCCGCGTTGCGCGGCAGAAGTCCTGGATGAGCAGCGGCTGACCTTCGTATGCTTCGAACATTGCCAGCACTCGCGCGATGATGCGATCGCGCGGAATCCGCCGGCGCCCGACGTGCACCTCCCCTACCGTGTTGCAGGTTTCGATCACGTGGGTTGCGATCGTGATGACTTCTTCTTCTGCGGCCCGGGCAGTGGCGGCGCCTGCGAATCCAACGCTACCGTCGCTCGTACATACTCGTGAGACGAGGTGCTTCGCAGCGGTGACCGCCGGTAGGGCGGACCGGACGTGCGTTGCAGCTTTGCCCCGGGAGACCTTTTTGCTCAGCGAGCTCAACAACTCCGGCGTCAATAGTGCATGGTCAGTGGGCAGGGTGATCCCCGCCCAAAGCACGCGCTGTCTTGCGGCGAACGTGAACAGCTGATCTTCTTTGATCAGGATGAGCGAATTGCTCTCGAGGTGTTGCCCGTCGATACGAATCTGGCGTGACGGCGTGAGGGGCAGTCCGAGCGCTACTGTCCCCGGCTCACCGTCGCCAGCGAAGGTCGATGCACCGCCGATGTGGATCTGCTGGATCGGTACTCGCCCGATCGGAACGAAATCCACAAACCAATCCGTCTCGGGACGCGCAGTCGGCATGAAGCGGCCGGCAAGCCCGTCGATCGCATCAGCGAACTCTTCGAAATCCGTGAAGAGGGTTCGTGTCATATGATGATTGTCGCCACCCAGCGGACGCGTAAGTACTCTACCGACCTCGATCTCTCCATAGGTATTTTGTGCAGACAGCGCAAGACGTAAGCACTATGTCACACAGCACGGCTTCACTCGTACTGCGATCGGTTTACTCAGTTGTTTTGCGATGCGCATAAAAGCATGCGAAGTGACCCGACCAAAGCGAAGTCCTCTGATCGGGGGATGCCCGCTGTGAGGGAATTTTCGCAAGTGTTTGTTTGCCGTGCGACGACTCCTCACCGCGACTGCGCGCAGTCCTGGCTTTCATACTCTGCTTCCGCGACGTTCGCGCGCACGACGTCGCCAAATGAGATCTGCCCGGTTGCAAGCGCCCGGACGACCGCTTGCGTGCGCGTCGCCACTCCAAGCCGCCGCTTGGCCCGCTCGATGTATTCGTGCACCGTCGCCTCACTCAACCGAAGCAAACGGCCAATGGCCCAGTCGTCTTTTCCTTCGGCCACCAGTGTCAGGCACTGTCGCTCGCGGTGGCTAAGCTTGACCGACGGAGTGTGGGGTGCCGCAGACTTTCGAGTTGCCGCGACAAACAGATAAGTGGCCATCAGCTCGACTGCCTTGTAGTTCCACTTATCGAGGCTCGCGCCATCCGGCACGACCGAGCACGAGGCGCGTAGCGAACCCGCTACCCAGGATAAGTGAATCGGGACTGTGTAGCCGTGCGCGACACCATAGTCGCTCGCCGCCGCCAAGAGCTTCCTTTGTAACGGCGTAATCGAATATCGGCTAAAGGTGCTGTCCCAGAAGAATGGCATCCGATCCCGCTCCGCACGTTGCAACACAGGATCGACCAGGAACAGCTTCTCCTCGCTGTGAGCACGCGCCCACGCAACTGGATAGTTGTGGACCATCACGGCTTGTGCCGGCGGACACAGTGGGTCCACATGTGAGCAGCATGCGAAAAATCGGAATCCCAAGTGTTCGGTAGCCGCGCGAAAACCTTGCGCAAGGACCTCCATGGGTGCGCCGGCCTCACAGCACTCGATGAACGACAGAACCACATCCTGTTGATTCGCGTAGCGCATACTGATTCGTCCTTTGTCCTCGCAAGCCGCCTGTTGGTACTGGTGGTACTGGAACGAGGACCGCTGGACATCGCGGACTCTCTCCCACACATGTGACAGGCGTATGCTTTCGCTTGGCGACTCACTGTAATGCCGCATCCACGCAGAGGAAGAGGAGAAATCGGCAAAAACTCTTGCCGCCAAATATTGGCCACAGTTGCTCAAGCGGAGGGAGGCGCCAGCCTTTGCCGAACTGTGAATAGGTTACAAAAAGAGCAATCAGGAAAGTGAGTGTCGATGGAAAAGATCATGACGAGCAATCGGAAGGAGGCCACATGAAAAAGATCGACGGGGACGCGCCTACCATAGGCTCGCTGCCGCGTGGGATGGAGGTGGGAAGTTCGCTCGCCGCACAACTGTCGCCAATCATGCAGTGCGCGCAACTCAAAGCGGGAGTGACTGAAAAGGAACGTGAGGTATTTTGGACGGGCTTTCTTTCTCGAGTATTGGGCTTCGTGGCCGCTGATACGAACGATGAAACGGCATATTCCATTTTTGCAAGCCTGGCGCGTGTTGCTGCTGTATCGGCCACCGGACGATGCCGAGCCCAGATTGTGAAGCGCGCACGGTCGCCGAGCGTGGACGGTAAAACCAGATAACCGCAGATTCCGCTCAACCTACGCAACCATCATAGAACGCTTGCAGCTCGATGGCCGTCGCTTCGGGGATCGCATCAACCGCCGCCAACACGTGCGAATTCGTATCGAACAGCACCGCCGGATCCTGCCCTTCGTAACCGCCGAGATTGGGACGATGGATGCGATAGCCGATCAGGTCGCGCAGCGCCGGTGAAAATTTCTTCGCGACCTGCGGCGGATACGAGAGAAATGCATTCTCGTACTGTTTCAGCCAACCCAAGCAGTAACTCGAGATGAGACCCGTGCGCGGCTGCTCGCTGCGATTCTCGCCCCCGCAGTGCGTGATCGAACCGAGATAGACGAGCGCCGAGCCACGAGGCATTTCGGCAACGACAGCACCCGCCGGGTCGACGTCGCGCGACAGCCGTTGAAAATGACTGCGCGGCCATAGCAGCGTCGCCCCATTCTCGGCGGTGAAGTCCGACAGCGCCCACATCACATTGACGAGGTACTCGACACCATTCTTTTGGCACGGCCACATTTCCTCATCACGATGTGGCACTTGCTGCCGCTGCCCTGGATGCAAGCGCACCGCCTGCGTGAGATTGAGCTGGTACCAGTCGCAGTTCGGGCCGAGCACCTCGTCCATAATCGACAACATCTGCTCGTGCAGCACCAGGGCGTGCGACGTCTCGGACTTCAGCAACACCGACCCGAACCGAGTCGTGTTCCACCCATAGAAGTCTCCCTGACAGCGCGGCGTCGCCGCAAACCAGGGCTCGAGTTCCTCACAGACTCTATCGACGATCGTCTCAGGCAACAAACGATCGAAGATTGCGTAGCCATGAGTGCGCAACAGATCCATCGCAGTGATTGGAGCACTGAGGCCAGGCACGCTCATAGCGCGAAATCGAGGCATAGACGCGATCTTAGCCATGGGATAGTTCTTCCAGGGAATGCCGGCCGCCATCCAGCGGCGCACTCCATGACGGATCATGGACCGCGGGCACTTGGATACATCGAGCGGCAGTGTTGCTTGCGGATTGCAGCACGCCGCAGGGAGCCGCGTTCGCGTGAAACCGAGTGACGGACGCGGCGACGCGGTGCCGTTGACGCACGCAACGCAAGCCCTGCGGCGTGATTACCGCAGCGACCGCCGTCACCTCGTCGTCGCCGTCGCATAGCGTCGGCCCAAGCGTTCTCGCGTCCCAGCCGCAATCGAGCACCAAGGGCAACAGTGCCGAATTGGCCTCGAATGTAATTTCATCCACGCCGAACAGGAGAGCAGTCTCCATGACGCCGCAGATGATCTCCCAGAGAAGTGCCAGGCGCTTGCGCCTCTGCAGTCCCGGTGCCGTACAAAATCGCGATGCTTCCCAGATGGCCGGCCCTCGCGGTACACCTTCCCGGCAAGCGGCTGGAAACAGATCGCTCATCAAGTGAGGAAGCACCGTCGGCAGCAGCCGCACGGAAGCGAGTACTTCGCCGCCCGGCCGATCCTTGGCGAGCAAGTACATCGTCTCCTCGCCGTCATAGCGGTCGATCTCCATGTCCGCGATCACTGGGATTTTCCAACCAATGCGATCCACGAAGACGATCTTGCGCTGACGATGCATCTCCTCGAGATCCGCGTCGAACAGCTCGCGGTTCTCAGCGGTAATCACGAAAATCATTCTCCGACCCCCATTTCAAGCGCACACGAAGCGTGCTCCCCGGCTGGGGGTCGACCCAGTCATCTAATCAGAGGACAGTCGAACGGCGTGCGCGAGGGAACCTTTTTTGAATGTCTCCATGCCAGCGGCTGTCTCGCGCTGCCCCGCTCATCTACACCGCTTCGCCGCGATGCCTGCCACGACGACGTCTTCGCCCACACTGAAACGGCCAATCCACGGACCGCGCATCCGACGAATCGGGTGGCTTGCATCAACGACGGATACCTCGAATGCGTCATCTGCGACGTCGATGACAACATCCTCGAATCCCAACCAGGTCCGCGTGAGTTCGTACTGGCACTTATAGAACGCCTCCTTGGCCAGGAAGATCAGCAGAGCCATCCGCTCTCCGGCGTCTTCTTTCAAATTCTGCAACCGCTGGAGCTCTTCTTCGCGCATGACGAGATGCCAGAGCGACGCGCTCATTTCTTTGCTGCATTCGGCGTCCACGCCGATCGCGGCGAACTGCGCCTCGCATCCCGCCACAGCAGTGCAGTAGCCTTCACTGTGCGTAATACTCCCGACAACCGCGGCAGGCCATATCGGCGCGCGATCCATACCCATCAGTAGTGGCGTGGGTTCGATGCCAAGCGCCGCAAATGCAGCATGCGCGCACAGTCTGCCTGCCGCGAACTCACTCACGCGTTTGTCCATTGACCGCGCGACGCATTCGCGCTCAGTAGGAAGCAAGTCGCTTGCTGAGCCCCTACTCCGAGTCTCGAAAGCGACTGCGCCCGGCGGAAAAAGCTTCTCGACGGTAACAGCACGCTGAACTCGATTCATTTCCGTCTCTCCGCATAGGGCAAGCCCTGAATTCCTCCCCTGCTTCCGTGACTATCTTTTCGCGCGAATGCTGCCGAGAATCCTCCCCTCGACATGAACTCGGATGCTCGACGAAATGCCAAAGGGGAAGACGCTTGGTTGGGGAGGATACGGAGCCGCTGACACGGACAGCACACTGATCGCCCTAGAGGCGGCCGAGTGGCTCGTCGCAATGGACGATGACCTCGAGCATTTCGATCGTCAAAAGTTCTTGGCGTGGCTCAAATCTTCTCCGCAACATGTGCGCGAATTTCTGTTGCTCACGGCCATCGCGCACCAGGTGAAATCCCTCAACGCCCGCTGACCCGTAAGGGATCCGCGCGTCCCCTTCTGGAGGGCTCCGTGGCAACGTCCGCACGCCGATTCAGGGCGAGCTCGTAGACGTGAAAGCCATCGACAGCAGCTCCTTGCAAATCGAACGGACCCGCTGCAATCGCAGCTCGTGGTAGCACCGAATCGCATCCTTCAGCTTTTCGTGGTCCGCGGCAGCGTACCAGACGTCTATGCCGTGCACTTGCTGGACGACGTGGTCGAGGAGCACCGACTGTTCGGCGATGCGCACACGATGCAGCCGGTCGTTGATGTTGCTGACCATCGCTGTGATTTCATCGATTCCGGATTCTGCGGCAATTCGGAGCATCAGCTCCTCCGTGGCGTCCGTTAAATCGGTTGCTCGACCGCCTTGGGTCGGAATGGGTTGTTTGGCATCGAGCGGCGTATTCGAACCCGTGCTGGCACGCTCCTGCCAACAACACAATGCGGCCTCCAAGTGCATCCGACTGACGAAATAGAGTTCCCGCAACTCTTCTTCCGTGAGTATCTTGACGAGAAAACCCTTTTTCGGCCGATAGACGATCAGTCGCTCCGTCGCGAGACGTACGAGCGCCTCGCGCACCGGTGTGGCACTCGTTCCCAACTCCGCAGCGAGCACCCCAATCTGCAACAGCTGCCCGGGTGCCCAGGGTTCTCTCAACAGACGGACCTTGAGCCGGTGATAAGCGGATTCGGAGTTCTTGGAACGACCTTCGCCCTGCCGCACGAATTGCCCGCGGTTGTGTAGTCCCGGCAGCGAGCCACTGGGTTTGTCGGCCGCCTCGTGGGCCCATAGACGGTGACGGGCATTCTCCAAAGTGTGGACGTTGAACAGCCTCTTATCCGCGCTGGCGCTGAACGTCATCCGTTGGACTCCTTTTGCACTGAACCCAGCATGGGCAATACGCCGTGCCATGGGCAGTCAGCTAATCAGCGGACACGCTCTTTTGAGGGCGTATCCGTGAACACAGTCCATGAAATCCCACTGCTCCGCGCGCACGCCACTTGCGTTGCCCTGTTCGCGGCGCGTCCTTCTTGCCGGCGGCCGCGTTGAGGCCGGCCTGTGCAATTCTGCTGCGACAGGCACCTGTCAACCGGAAATGATGAGTGCTGCAAATTCAACGGGTTCCTGCTCCCAGCGCTGTCGCGCGAACAACGCTCGACTGCGTCAGCCACCTAATCGCGCTGCGCGCTTGCAGCGGCGCATCGATAGGTGGAGTGCCAACGGCCAATCAGGTCGCAGGGAGCGGACGCCATGTATCAAGAAATTTCCCAGTGCCGCATTTGCGGCAACACGCAGCTCGTGGAAGTTCTCGACCTCGGAGTACAGGCGCTGACGGGCGTGTTTCCGAAAGCGAGAACGCAGCCCGTGACCGCGGGACCGCTTCGACTCGTGAAGTGCACCGGGGACTCGGACGTCTGCGGTCTATTGCAGCTGAGGCATACGTACGACCTGAGTGAACTGTATGGCGACAACTATGGTTATCGCTCGGGTCTGAACGCAAGCATGGTTGCCCATCTTCATGAGAAGGTGCGCAGAATCCTCCAGCGCGTGAAGCTGACGGAAAATGCATTGATCATCGACATCGGCGCCAACGACAGCACGGCTCTGCAAGCCTATCCAACGCACGGCTGCACGCTGGTGGGCGTGGATCCCACGGGAGCCAAGTTTCGGAGGTTTTATCCGCAGCACATTCAGCTGATCGCCGACTTCTTCTCCGCGGCGACAGTGCAGCGGCATCTGGGCCGTCGCAACGCGTCGATCGTGATGTCGTTCTCGATGTTCTACGATCTGGAGCAGCCGCTGAAGTTCATGCAGGAGGTCTGCGGCGTCCTCGAAGACGAGGGAATCTGGGTCCTCGAGCAGAGTTACATGCCGACCATGTTGCGGAGGAACTCCTATGACACCGTCTGTCACGAACATCTCGAGTACTACGCGCTCAAGCAGATCAAGTGGATGGCGGACCGAGTCGGACTGAAGATCATCGACGTGGAGTTCAACGACATCAACGGCGGGAGCTTTTCCATCGTGGTGGCGAAGCAGGGATCGCGCCACATCGAGTCGCCACAGGTTGTTCAGATTCTGGACCAGGAGGCTCGAAACGGACTGGACACGCTGCGGCCATACGAGGAGTTTGCTCGGCGCGTTGCCGCGAGCCGGGCGGCGTTACGGGCGTTCCTCGACCACGCCCGGGAAGCCGGCAAGTCGGTGTGTGCGCTCGGCGCGTCGACGAAAGGCAACGTCCTCCTGCAGTACTGCAACATTACGGAAACGGACATCGTGCTGGTGGGCGAAGTCAATCCCGATAAGTTCGGGGCCTTCACTCCCGGGACGCTGCTGCCAATCGCGTCGGAAGAAGAGATCCTGGCCGGGCGCCCGGATTACCTCGTAGTGCTACCTTGGCATTTCCGCAGCTTCTTCCTCGACCATCCGAAGTACGTCGGCTTGAATCTCCTATTTCCCCTCCCAGAGCTCGAAGTCGTGCACTCTGCCGGGCAAACGGACTCCGCCGCCTATGGCTGGCGTTCTCCTGCAGAGGTCACGAGATACACGCATGCGACACCCTGATCCCTCGCGCGTTGCCGTCTTCATCTGCAGCAGCGACAGTCGAAGGGACGTTCTCGTTCGCGTACTGCCGTCCCTCCACAAATTCTGGCCCGATTGTCCTTACCCGATCTACGTGGGGCTCAACTCGTACGACAGCACGTTGCGGGGCGGCACGCACGTGCTCGCCCCGGCGTCCGAGTGGCATCGCGAATGCGCATTGCAGTTGGCCCAGCTCGAAGAGGAATACGTCATCGTCATCCTCGATGACTTCTTGGTCCTTGCACCCGTGGATCAGGCGCGGGTGGCAGATCTCGTGGAGGACGCCGTCACCCTGAGTCTCTCCTACCTGCGCCTCCTCCCACTCGGCCGATCCCTGCCGGCGCGGCTCTCCGGCTGGCGGCTTCCCGAATTGAAACCCGGCATTCAGCGAATACCCGTACACCGTCCCTTCTATTCCGGCCTGCAGATCGCCATCTGGCGCAAGCAACACCTGCAAGCGATGCTGGAGCAACCGCTGACCATCTGGGAGTTCGAGCACCAGTACATTCCTGGGTCGGTGCATTGCGCGCTCACCGATAGTCCCCCTATCGTGTATCGTCACCTCGTCGAGCGGGGCCGCTGGCTTCCGGATGCTCACTCGCTGTTGCGGCGAGCGGGTCTGCCCGCGGAGCTTGGTGAGCGACCTGTGTGGCCCAAATCGAGATACGCGCGGCTGTGCCTCGATCAGGTCCGCTGGCTGGTGTTCGGATATTCGACCTGTTGAAAATGTCGGGCAGGTCGCCTCGGGCCAACCACGCGATCTGCTGTTCGAGCAGGCGCTGCGCGAGATTGGATCCGTGCCGCAAGATCGACGAACTCTCGCACGCTCCTCTGTCCGCTTCCTGCTGCAACACCGTTGCGCTTCCATGTAGTCACGAGGATGAACTCGATCGCGTTTCGCGTTCAGATTCCGCCTCGTCGTCGTCGAGCGCTTGCATCACCTCATCAATGTCACAGCGGTCTCGGTAGTGCATGATGATTCTGCACAGCTCCGTATGCGTGAACGAGGTAACGACGACCTCCGCATCGGCGCGGGCGAGGAATGTGACACCACCGGCAGTGCCACCCATTGCTTCGAGCTTGCAATCGAGCTCGACCGTCTTTCCTGAATTCAGGTCTAGGACGCGAAGTTTCATCGCACTATTGCTTCGCCTGTGAAGACAGACTCGCGGCCAGCCAATCGGCGAACTCTGCAGACTGCTGGTGCTCCGCTGCCTCATCGGCGGCACGTCGCAGCAATTCCGGCAGAGTGAGATGAAGCGAGACGGGACCTTGCACAGAGAAGGCATGGCCGTACTTACCGCCGATCACAACGAGGACGACCCCTTCCGCTCCGGTGCGCTCCAGCACCCCACGAGTTTCGTCGTCATAGGGACTCGGTCCCGTCATGCCTACCTCATCCGTGATCTGATCGGCCGGTAAGAGCCCACTGCCCTCGACCGCAAACGATCTTGGGTCTGAGCGGGCGTACTATCAGATTTCCTTAATACCACATCTACTTCGCGCCTATCAAGAATCCTGAGCATGCGTTCGGATGCGAGGATCTCTTGGAACGTCGAGAATGGGTTCTGACGGTTCGGCTAAAGCATGCCCGGCAGAGGAAGGACCTCTCTCAACGGCGGCTCGGGATTCTCATTGGAATCCATGAAGACTCAGCCGGCTCCAGAATCAACCAATACGAGCACGGCGTGCACGAACCCGACTTCCGCACCCTCCAACGCGTGGCAAAAGCGCTCGAAGTACCCACCGCGTACTTCTATGCAGAGGACGACTTGCTCGCGGACTTGATTCTTCTCCTGGACTCGGCTTCCGATGGTGTGAAGCGCAGGATTCTCCGTTCGCTGAAAGCTGACTCGATGTAAGTCTGATGGGAAGCAAAGGACAGCCGCGACTGAGTTGCACTATCCGACCGTAGCCCTGGGAACGCCCCATACCATCAGGCCCACCTCATCGGTGCCTGAGTCCCCCAAAGGCCATCAAGCCGAACTCCTCACGTACGCCATAGGGCGGTACATTCAGGCACAGCTCCTCGATCATCGGGCCGAGCCTCACCGAATCCAGACGTTCGACTGATTCGTCGATGAGCCGCAACGCGACATGTGCGGCCTCAGCGTACAGCACGGTATTGTCGGCATTGGCATACAGAAGCGCCTCATACAGACATCTGAGAACACCGCATGCTTGCAGCAACTGCGCGCGCTCGGCTTCGATGGCTTGCTCAATGCGGGTCGGTGATGAGGCATCGGGGCTGCCGTCGACACCCCGAACACCGACGGCCGCAGAGCGGATCCCTTTCGGTCGATTTCGGCTCGGACGCGACTTGGACGTATGATCTTGCTCAGCCACGGTGATTCCTCCGAATCAGATGGCCTATGGTCAGACGCTCGATGATGTGGCCACATCGCCGCGCGCCGCTTCCTGACAACGACGCTTCTCGTCCCTCTCCCACGATCTTCTACCCGTTAGCTGCCCGCAGTTGACCGCAAGATTTGCGCAGGATGTCGAGCGCGCTCTAGGAGCACGGCGCAATCATATCGCGCAATGGCCATACTGTACATCCATCCAGTCATAATCGGCAGATTCCTAGAAATCTCAAAGCAATCCTTGCCCTGGCCAGATCCCGGCCCAGGGCACTCCCCAACTGACTCGACCGACGACGGCGTCTTTCTCATATATGGCTTGGCGCAGGTGGGGCTGGCGGAGGCGTGTTCGTCACACGACTTCGACGGCTCCGTCGCATGCGATCTTCCTCGGGGCTCCGTACGCGTACGTCGCCCAAGGAGATCTGACCCGTCATCAGCGCATACGCCACAGCATGTGCACGCCGCGCCGCACCGATCCGTGCCTGCACTCGGAGGATGTGCGTGCGCACCGACGATTCGCTGCAGTTCAGAATCCGACTGCTCTCGGCATCGGTCTTGCCGCGCGCCGCAAGCTCCAGACAGGTGCTCTCGCGCGGTGACAACTTGATCGGTGCTGTGACATGCCTTGCTGACGGGATCTCACTGTGGATCGCCGCCGCATACACCAAGGTTGCCAATCGTTCAACGAGCTCGTAATTGCGCAACTCGATGCGACCGCTGTTGGGTACCAGCGAAAACGAAGCGGGTAGCGCGGCCGGCCACCAGGACAGCCGGATCGGTACGGTGTAACCACCGACCAGTCCTATCGAGTTGCCCGCGGCCAGGATCTGCTTTTGGTTTCCCGATAGCCCACTACGAAATTCTGGAGCACTCCAGAGGAAGGGTGCTCGCGAACGCTCGGCGTGCCGCAGCACGGGATCGATCTTATGCAACTGCGCCGTGGCGAACGCTCTCACCCACGTCGTCGGATAGTTGTGGAGCATGACTGCCCCAGGCGCCGGAGCCAGCGGGTCGGTATGCGAGCAGCACGCGAAATAACCGAAGCCCAGACGATCGATTGCCGCCTCGATGATGGCTGCGAGATTGTCGCGCTGCTCAACGCGGATGCAACGCTCGAGGAGACTTTGAATGAGGGCGAAGTGATCCATGCGGTCGTCCCATCCGGACGTGCGCGCCGACTATATCTCGGCTGGCCCGAAACTGTTTCGTGCCAAGCATGCACATGGCCTACAGGCGCACCGCTTGCCGACAGAAAAGGAATGGGTTGTCTTCGACCGCTCGGCTCTGTGCAGCGCAACATCCGACAGTAAGACAAACCCTGAATCCGCCCTGCGCCTCCGTGACTTTTCTTTGCAGTGAATGCAACTGAGAATTTGGTATGACAGGAACATTCGGGGCGTAACGAAATGTCCAGCGAGAAAGGTAATGGCCGAAACTCATCCGGAATCGCGGGCAGCAGCAGAATTGTCCGGCAGGCGGCAGAGTGGCTCGTCGCCATGGACGATGACGTCGAGAATTTCGACCGTGATGAGTTCCTGGCGTGGCTCAAGTCCTCGCCCCAGCATGTGCGCCAGTTTCTGGCGCTCGCCGCCATCTCGCACGAAGTTAAACTGCTCAAAGCCCGCTGACCTTAGTAGCTCCCGTAACCGCGGTCGATGATCGGCGCTACAACGAATGCAGGAGGCGTACGCAGCTTGGCTGCGTTTGCCAAGGATGGCCTTTCCTACTCAATGCGACAGCCATCATCCATCGTCGAATGCCTCATAGCAGCTCCTTACAAATGGACGGAGCCGGCTGCAGTGCCCCTCGTGATGACACCGGATCGACCCTGAGATGTTCGTGATCCGCGGCAGCGTAGAACGCATCGAAGACCCGGTCGAGCCTAGGCCGAATCGGCCAGTCCCGCTTGGATCCGCGCCACGCCCATAATTATCTTGATTATCTTGCGCGTCACGAACTCCACACCGCGCCTACCTTCCTGCCGCTTGAATCACTAGCCCGACCTGCGCTCTATCGCTCGAATCCGACAAGTCAGAGCAGGACTCATTAGTTACGTATTCATCGCCGAACGCTTCCTTATTGGGGCTAGCGGCGTTCTCCGACCGGTCTATCCAAGAAATGGTCAAACCGCCGTTCGCGCGGGGTCATTCGACGATAACGAGTTTTTTCACCGAGGCCCCACCGCCAGCCTCGCGTAGATGGCCCAACGCAGGTAGCGGATGCATTCAGTTACGAAATCAAAGCCGATCCCCTTCACCGAGCGCGTGATCTAGTCGTATCCCAACCTGCTAGTGAAACAGATCAGTACACCTTGGCAGAGATCAGGTGTCTGTCACCAAAAGTGCGGAAGCTGGCGATGGTTTCGTGATCGGGATGCTCGTTGGCGGCGATGAAGCGCAAGGCCGCCGAATCGTAGATCGCCCGTTCGATCGCGCGGCTGGAAATCACACGAGTCGCATAGCCGTAAATCAGGAGCGAGAGCAGCGGCGGAAAGAAGTATGCGGTGCCGCGATCGATCGGCCGAAAGTCGCTCATCGTTCCTCATTGCTCGGATGAGGCCGGCGTGATTATCTCGTATCCGTTGTGAAGCCCGACAGGCTGCCAGAGATCCGCTGCCCTCGAACATCAACTTCCTGCGAGACGCACCATGGACAAAAGAAAGACTTCTTTGTGGTGGCTGATAGTTATGGGCCTCGCCTTCGTATGCGAGCCTCCTCTCCTCGCCCAGAGCGACAAAAGTCCTGAAGAAACCCAGCCGGGAACGAAATGGACCACTGAACAGATCAGACAGGCCGTGGCACCGATGCGCGCTGGACGACGGTTGACCCCGAAGAGTTGGCCAGGCGGTGCTCGAATCGCAGTCTGCTTGAGCTGGGATATGGACAACGAGTCATTCCTCCTGGCGGCCGGCAATACGGCACCGGTCGAACTCTCGAGCCATGAGTACGGCGCGACAGAAGGTTTGCGACGGATCATGGAACTGTACGACCGTCACAACATTCCGGGCTCCTTTTATATCCCCGCCGTTATAGGACTGCTCTATCCTGACACCATCGAGGAGCTCAAAAAGCGACCACACCATGAGATAGGGATTCATGGATGGATCCACGAAGATCTCCGCAAACTCGATGATCAAGCGGAAGAAGATCACCTCTTACGCCGAGCAATCGATTTCTGGACGAAGGCGCTTGGCAAACAGCCTGTTG
>DATELY010000009.1:0-7317 GCA_035276085.1 Steroidobacteraceae bacterium
GCCAGAGAGGAACCCTTTTATCCCTCGGGGTCGTGCGCCGCGCGATGGACAACTAGCTCGAGCAGCCGAAGCGCTCACTGCCCGCACCACGCAGCTGATGTTTGATTGCGAGCGCTGAGTAGTGGTAGGGCTCACAAATTAGCCGCGGCCAATGATGGCCGCGACATGCTCGCCGATGGCCATCGACGAGGTGAGGCCCGGAGATTCAATCCCCAACAGATTGATGAGGCCGGGAATCCCATGCGCGGCTGGACCTTCGACCTCGAAATCACCCGCGACCTCACTAGGTCCGACGAGCTTCGGCCTCACGCCCGCGTACGCCGGCTGGAGACACCCTGAGGGAATATCCGGCCAGTATTCCCGTATGGCCTCATAGAAAGATGCTGCCCGTGAAGCCTCCACCCGATAATCGGGCGCATCGACCCACTCCACGTCGGGCCCGAATCGCGTCGTGCCGTCGAGGTCCAGTGTCGCGTGCACACCGAGCCCGGCATTGTTCGGCATGGGATAGACGAGCCGCTTGAACGGCCGAATGCCCTGACACGAGAAGTAGTTGCCTTTGGCGAAATAGCTCGTGCGCCAACGCTCCTCAGGATAGCCGCGAATTTGACGCAACAGCTGAGGAGCATGGAGCCCACCACTGTTGATGAGCCATTTGCACTCGAGCTCCGCAGCGACGCCGCCGCCATCGGCCAACAACCGCGTCGCGCCCGCCTGAACGTCCGCGTACATGAACCGACAGTTCGTGATCGTGATGCCACCCTGAGCCTCGAAGTCACCCTGCAGGGCCAGCAACAGTCCATGCACATCGATGATGCCGGTGGACGGCGAGAGCAGACCCGCAGCACATCGAACCGCAGGCTCGAGTTCGCGCACTTGCCGCTCGTCGACGAACACGAGGTCCGCAACGCCGTTGTCCACGGCCTTGCGATGCAGGGCGCGGAGTCCCGGCAGTTGCGCCTCGGCCGCGACAATCAGCTTGCCGCAACGTCGATGATCGATCCCGCGCTCGAGACAATAGGCGTACAGCAGTTCGCGTCCGCGCACACAAAGGCGCGTTTTGAGGCTGCTGGTTGGATAGTAAATACCGGAATGGATGACCCCGGAATTACGCGACGTGGTTTCCTCGCCGACTCTCGGGTGCTGCTCCAGAACGACTGTTTCGAACCCCTTTGCAGCCACAGCGCGCGCAATGGCAAGTCCGACGACTCCGCCCCCGACGATCGCAATATCCACTGAGTCCATGCGTGACCGCTCGATTGGATGTGGCGCTTCGCGCGCTACCGCGCGTCAACGGTATGGGCGGAACACCGGCTTCAGCGGACGACCGACGAGATAGTCGTGAACATTGCCTTCGAGCGCTTTGCGATAAATTCGCAATGCCTCCGCTGTCGCCTGGATCGTGTGTTCGATGTCGGCGTCGGTATGCGAGTAGCTCACGACGAAGGAAGGCGCGAGGACACCGCGACGAATCATCTCCTGCAGGAACAGTGCTCGTAATTCCTGGCTCGGATTGCCCTGAGCATCCTTCGTGGTGAAGAGGACGTTGCAGTCCCGGCCGATACACCTCACCTGTTCCTGCACACCCGCATCCCGCGCAGCGGCATCGACACCTTCGCGCAACTTTTTCCCTTGGCGGTGAAGGTGACCGACGACGTCTTCATCCCGGTAAGTTGTCATCGTCGCGATGCCGGCGGCCAACGAATGTGTTTCAGCACCGTGGGTGGTCGACAGCAAAAATACCCGCTCGCGATCGTGGTCGTAGCCACCGAGCTCCATGACCTCGCGCTTGCCCGCCAAAGCGGACAGCGAGAAGCCGTTCGCAATTGCCTTGCCGAAGCTCGACAGGTCGGGCGTCACGCCATACACGTGCTGCGCGCCAGAGTTGTGCCACCGGAACCCCGTGATCATCTCGTCGAACACGAGCAGTGCTCCGTGCCGATGGCACAGCGTTTTGAGATCTTGCAGGAAACCGGGAGCGGGCTGGTCGAGCCTTTCGGCTTCGAGAAGCACGCACGCAATCTGATTCGGGTATTGCGTGAACAGTGCCTCCACGCTCGCCAGATCGTTGTAGTGAAAGCCGAGTGTGTGAGAACGCACCCACTGCGGTATTCCGCCAGGCATGGGCGTGGTGCCGATGTACCAGTCCGATACGGAAAAGAACGGGTGATCGCTGCAGATCGCAATGTGCTCACGCCCCGTGTGGGCGCGCGCGAGACGTACGGCGCCGTCGAGCGCGTCGGATCCATGCTTGCCGAACTTCACCATGTCGGCCGTCGACACCAACTCGAGGAAGCGTTCCGCACACTCGACCTCGATAGGTGCCGGCCGCACGAAATTGGCGCCGTATTGCATCTGGCGTGCAGCCGCTTCGATCACTGGCGCGTATGCATGACCCAGAGTCACCGCGCGCAGCCCCATGCCGTACTCGATGAATTCGTTGCCGTCGAGATCCCAGACGTGGCAGCCCTGGCCGCGGACGATGAAATGCGGGGCCTGTTCGGGATACTGATCGTCGCCCTTGGCGTACGTGTGTGCGCCGCCGGGAATGATCTGATGAGCCCTGACACTCAGCTTGCGACCGCTGTCGAACTGCGTGCCGCCGAGCTTGTTGGGTGTCGCGTCAAAGCGTGAACTGGAGTTTGCGGCCATGGAATGCCTCCGCCAAACCGCTCGTAGAGCGGCATTCGATGCCACGCAAGCGTAGCAAGGACATGAAAGTATCAACCGTGAACCAGTCGCGCTGCAGCTGGCTCTGATGTGCCCGCATGAGCGCCTTGACCTTGGCGCCAGCATCTTTGGCGCTCACAGGAGCATAGATGTTCGGTTGGCCAAGTCCGCCGTCCCACTTGGGGATTTCGTACTCGAGGACGATGTGATTGCGAAAGGTGTTCCAGACCATCTCGTTCACGATTCTGTGATCCTGGTGGCGATCGTCGCGCTCGTGACAAAAGATCACGTCCGGGCGCGGCAGGCGCTTCAGGGATTCGAAAAATTCCTTGACCCGGAGATACTCGGCAGGAAACCGACCGTCGATGAAATCGCCGAACACGAGCTCGCCGCGCGCGCGCGGCTGCACGAGCATCGACATGGCCTTCCGCGATTCTGCCGTGCGCTGCTCATTACCACTCAGCAGGGCCCAGTCGATACATACGTTACGTCGTGCCCGCTGAAAGGCACGCAGCGTTGCACCGCATCCGATCTCTACGTCGTCGCAATGTGCGCCGACGCAGAGGACGCGTAGCTGACGTTTTCCGCCCGAGTCAGGAATCAGGGACAGCACGGCTCCGTCAGCTCACTGCACATGCAGGATGGCGTTGCCAGACCATCCACGGGCACTTCCCACGCGCCTCCATGCGATCAAAACTGATCTTGTCTTTGAAGGTGTCCATGCATTGCCAAAAACCGTCCCACTGGAACGCGGATAGTTTGCGACGATCAATCAGTCGGGCGAACGGCTTCTCGACCAGCTCATCCCCTTCCTCAATGTAGTCGAAGATGTCCTTGCGCAGCACAAAGTATCCGCCGTTGATCCACAGCTGCTGATCGGGCATCGCACCCATGTGCGTCACGAGGCCGTCAGCGTCGCTGTGCACGGCATGGAAGCTCTGGGCACTCCTCACGGCTGCAAAGGTCGCAACCGAGTCGCGCTGCTGGAAATTTTGGATCACGCTATCGAGCGGCAGATCGGAAAGTCCGTCGGCATAGTTCGCGAGAAAGACCTCTTCCCCTTGCAGGTACTGTTTCACTCGCAGCAAGCGCTGTCCGATGTTGCTATGCAGGCCTGTGTCGACAAAGGTGATGCGCCAGTCGTCGAGATCGCGCGAGTGCAGCTCGACGTGACGGTCTTTCGCTCTCAACGTGAAAGAGTTCGTCATAGTCTCCTGATAGTTCAGGAAGTACTCCCGAACGAGGTCCCCGCGGTAGCCGAGACACAGAATGAAGTCTCGGTGCCCGTAGTGCGCGTAATAGCGCATCAGGTGCCAGAGGATGGGACGATAGCCAATATTCACCAAAGGCTTCGGAATCGTGTCGGAGTGCTCGCGCAAGCGCGTCCCCAGACCACCACAGAACAATACAACCTTCATCGGCTCCTCCGCTTGTTCGCAGCTCGGCGTGGCTTGCTTGCAGCCTTCCCACGCACTGTCTGCGAGGTCTTCTTGCCAGTCCGCCGTCTGCCGTATTTTGCCTGCGGCGTCTCACGTAACAAATCCGCGTCGACCAGATCCTTAGCGGCCCGCGCCAAAACGTCGAATGGCTGGCGGGACTTGATCGCTACATCGAGCACCGACTGCGAGCCGTCGGCTTGATTGAGCAACCACAGCATGGCTGATTCACGCTCGGACGGACTCTGTCCACCCACGGCGCCGTACAAGCCCCGCTTGCCCAGCCGAGGCTCACCCTTCGGGCTCAGGTTGATGTAGCGATGATCTGCTTCGATGATCTCCACGATGCGCTGGCACGCCGCCAAGCTCGCATCGAGCTGCTGGGGCGAGATGAGCGTCAGATCGTCCGCAGAACTATGGTATTGAGGATAGCCATCGTTGACTGAGCGAGTGAGTCGGCCGACGGGCAAATTGAATCCTGGCGAGCACAATTGACGCTCGTCGTATCCATACGGCTCGAAGTCGATGATGCGTGACTGCGGCTCGAGCGTGCTGAGGGCATGTTCCACAATCCGGTCGATGTCCGCAGTGCCGCGGCGGCTTCGCTTGTAAGTGAGAGGAGCCGGATCGCCCAGCAGTCCAAGCACCAGCCCGTGACGCACTTTGGCAAGACGATGCTCATTGCGTTTGAGCCAACACAGTGAGCCGATCGTGCCCGGCGCAAACACCAGACGATATGTATACCTGCGGGTTGCACTGGCAATCCACCGTGCAAGTTCGGTGGCGATGGCCATGCCGCTGGTATTGTCGTTGGCGAGCGAGGGATGGCATACGTGCGTGAAGAGCAGGACCTCTTCCGGGCTCGACCCTGGCAACACGCATTCTCCATAGGTGAGCGACCCGACGCCGAGATGACTGCGAACGGCAATCTCGTAAACGCCGTCGCTCCACGTTGCGAGATCGCGGGCGCGGACACAGAAGCCCCACGTGCGGCGGTAATAGCTTGTCCGATATGGGATCCAGTCGGGATGCTTGGCCGTGTGCAGGTGCTTCTTCAGCTCGCTCAGAGCCAGCCGATCCTCGACCGGTTCGGAATAACTCACGATGTGCAGATTGTGGGCGGCGAAATCGACCACCGTGCGCCCTTCGGGGCTCAGGATTGTCGCGCTGTCGATGTTCCATTCCAAAGGAACTTCCCAATCGAATACCTTGGATCCAGACCGTACTTCGGTCACCTCGAGAGGAATGCGCTCGCCGATCAGACTCAGCGTCTTTCGAACCCCGTTTCCCGTGATGCTCCGGCAGATCGGATAGAGAGTCGTCGCAAATGCGTGCAGGCCCTCGCCTCGCTCAGAAGCCGGTGCGACCACGGGCTGGACCGACGCAGCGTTCACGACTTCCTCGGTGCGCCATCGTCATGGCGAGCCAACTCACGCTCGAATGCAGCCCGATCGAAATCCGGATAGTCGGCGTCACGGGGAGCAATCGTGATTTCAGCCAGCGGCCACTCGATGCCGAACGCACGATCGTTCCAGCGGAAACCGTTGGCCAGATCCGGAGCGAACCGGTCCGTCATCTGATAGAAGACTTCGGTGTCGTCGACCAGGGTCTGAAAGCCATGTGCGACCCCATGCGGAATCATCACGGCGTCGCGATTCCGATCATCGAGTCTGACGCCAACGTGCTGCAGGTACGAAGGCGAGTTCGGCCGCAGGTCGATCAGCACATCGTAGATTGCGCCCCGAACACAGCGCACCAGCTTGTCCTCCCGGGACGGAGGCCACTGGAAGTGCATACCGCGCACGGTGCCCGCCTTGGCGTTGTACGACATGCTGGACTGAATGACTGCGGTGGGCAGTCCATGCGCCGAAAACTCATCGATGCAAAATGTGCGCGCAAAGAATCCGCGGTGATCGGCGTGGCGCTCGATACTGACTTTCATCGCACCTGCAATCGGTAGGGTCTCGAACTTCATCGCCAGTAAAAATCATTGTCGATCTGATTGGTGCTCTGCAGGTACTTGAGCTGCTTCAGGCGTGTGAACGCGCGGAACTGATAAGTGTCCGGAGACATCTGGATACGCTCGAAGATCTGCCGCAACTGACGCGCACCGTCGCGCGCCGTGTAGCGACACTTGAAACCCGGCAGCTGCGTGTTGATGCGGTCGAAATTCACACGATAGCTGCGGTTGTCGCCGCTCGGCGGCCCAACGCTGATTTCGCAGCCCGGAAACTCTTCTGCAATGATCTGCGCAATTTCGCGAATACGGTAGTTGTCGGAGTTCTGGCCGACGTTGAACACCTTGCCGCGCACGGCGGCTTCCGGTGCGATCAGCGCTCGGTAGATCGCCTCACAGATGTCTTCCACATGCACGACGGGACGCCAGGGGCTGCCGTCGCTCACCATTGCAATGCGTTTGGTCGTCCACGCCAGAGCGGACAGATCATTGATCACGATGTCGAACCGCATCCGTGGAGAAGGCCCGTAGGCCGTCGCATTACGCAGGAACACGGGACAAAAATCTTCACTCGCCATGGCCCCGACGTCGCGCTCGACGAGCACCTTGCACTCCGCGTAGGCAGTCTGCGGATTCACTTTCGCGGTTTCATCGAGGAAGTCACCGGTGCCCGCGCCGTAGACGCTGCAGGATGAAGTATAGACAAAGCGACGGATACCGACGGTGCGCGCCTTCTGTGCCAGCGCGACGGATCCCTTGTGATTGATTTTGTGCGTGACCTCCGGATTGTTTTGTCCGAGCGGATCATTCGACAACTCGGCAAGGTGCGCCACTGCATCGCAGCCTTCCAGGTCGCGTTCGGTGATATCGCGCAGATCCTTGTTGATCGTCTGAGGAGCGAATGGAAGCGTCTTGTCGTCGCTGTACAGCCATCCGTCGCGGTAATAGCCCGTGTCGAGCCCGAGAACCGACACGCCACGTTGCATCAAATAGGGCGCGAGCACCGCGCCGATGTAGCCATTCACGCCGGTGACGAAAACCTTCATCGAGGATCCCCATTGCTCTGGAGCGCGGAAGTATACGCAGCCATTTCCGCCAAATATTGACGTGTGACACGTTTAGCCGCACTGGTACAAAGATCGGATTGCAATCAGGCCGAAGCGTAATTCACGCCATCCAATCGGTGCAGTGAACGCCGCACCGGTTGTGCAACGATCGGACGAGAAACGTATCGAGCGATCACGGTCAACAAAG
>DATELY010000010.1:0-32396 GCA_035276085.1 Steroidobacteraceae bacterium
CCCTTGTGAAGCGTTGAATGATTGCTCTTAGTAGGTCACTACGGAACGAATCGACTCGCCCTTGTGCATGAGATCGAAGGCATCGTTGATCTTCGCCAGCGGCAGCTTGTGCGTGATCAGATCGTCGATGTTGATTTTGCCGTCCATGTACCAGTCGACGATCTTCGGCACATCCGTGCGGCCGCGCGCACCGCCGAACGCCGTGCCTTTCCAAACCCGTCCGGTGACGAGCTGGAACGGGCGCGTCTTGATCTCCTGGCCCGCGCCTGCGACACCGATGATCACCGATTCGCCCCAGCCGCGATGGCAGCATTCGAGGGCCTGGCGCATCAGCTCGGTGTTGCCCACACATTCGAAACTGTAGTCGGCACCGCCGTCGGTGAGACTCACCAGGTACGCAACGAGATCGCCGCCCACTTCCTTCGGATTGACGAAGTGCGTCATGCCGAACTTCTCTGCCAGTGTCTTGCGGCGCGGGTTGATATCGACACCGACGATCTTGTTGGCGCCCGCGAGCCGCGCGCCTTGAATGACGTTCAAGCCGATGCCACCGAGACCGAAGACCACCACATTCGCACCCGGCTCGACTTTAGCCGTGTTGATTACGGCACCGATGCCCGTCGTGACGCCGCAGCCGATGTAGCACACCTTGTCGAAGGGAGCGTCCTCGCGAATCTTTGCAACGGCGATTTCGGGCAGCACGGTGTAGTTCGAGAACGTCGAACAGCCCATGTAGTGATACACCGGCGTGCCATCCAACGAGAAGCGCGACGTGCCATCCGGCATCACGCCCTTGCCCTGCGTGGCACGAATGGCCGTGCAGAGATTCGTCTTGCGTGACAGGCACGATTTGCACTGCCGGCATTCGGGTGTGTAGAGAGGGATCACGTGATCACCCTTTTTTACCGACGTAACGCCGGGACCGACATCGACGACGACACCGGCGCCTTCGTGACCGAAGATGCAGGGGAAGATGCCTTCCGGGTCAGCGCCGGAGCGGGTGAATTCATCGGTGTGACAGACCCCCGTGGCCTTGAGCTCGACGAGCACTTCGCCGGCCTTGGGGCCATCCAGATCCAACGTCACGATCTCGAGCGGTTTGCCCGCCTGATAAGCGATCGCTGCCTGTGTTTTCATGATGTGTACTTTAATTCCACTTGTCCTGGATTGTGAGAGCGTAACGGCGTGGATTGTAGATATCTTTCCTGAGAGCGCAGCGCTTTTACCGAAAGAGAACTGACTTGCAGTCCTGCGCGTAACGAGTCGACGACGCAGTGAAACATGATATAGATTGATGCGTAGGAGATCGCGTACTCAACGTCGCGATCGATTCATTTCGTACGCATGACTACTACCAAGACGCAGGCCGTGAACGAGGATTTGAAAGTTATTCTGGACGATCATGCGAGCCGCCCGGGGCCGCTCTTGCTCGTGCTGCATGCCGTCCAGCAGAAGTATGGGTATGTTCCCGAAGAGGCGGTGCCATTCATTGCGGAGCGGCTGAATCTGTCACGCGCTGAAGTACACGGAGTGATCAGCTTCTATCACTACTTCCGGCGCACCGCTCCGGGCAAGCACCTCGTTCAGGTGTGTCGGGCCGAAGCATGCCAGTCGATGGGTGCCGAGCACCTTGCACAACATGCCCAGCGGCGGCTGCAGATCCAGTTCCATGAGACGACGGCGGATGGGCGCTTCTCCCTGGAACCGGTGTATTGCCTCGGCAACTGTGCCTGCTCGCCGGCCGTGATGATCGACGGTGAGTTGTTCGGGCGCGTGTCCCCGCAGCGCTTCGATGCGCTGCTCGCGGACCATGAGGCACAACGATGAGCGCCGTCGTCTACGTACCCAGGGATGCGGCCGCGTTGTCTCTCGGCGCGGACCAGGTCGCACGCGCGCTCGAGCGTGAAGCCACGGTGCGCGGCATCGATCTCACGATCAAGCGCAATGGCTCACGCGGCATGTGTTGGCTCGAGCCACTGGTCGAAGTCGCCGTAGACGGTGAACGATATGGCTATGGGCCCGTGAGCGAGCGCGATGTCCCCGGGCTGTTCGCCGCCGATTTTCTGCGCAATGGTCGGCATGCCCTGCAGCTCGGCCGCGTGCATGAGATTCCTTATTTCAGCAGCCAACAGCGCTTGACGTTCGCACGTGTCGGCGTGATCGAGCCGGACAGCTTGAGCGACTACGTAGCCCATGGAGGCTATCAGGGTTTACGCAATGCGCTGGGCCTCAAGCGGGAAGAGATCGTGCAGATCGTCACGGACTCGGGCTTGCGCGGTCGCGGCGGCGCAGCGTTTCCAACGGGCATCAAATGGAAGACGGTGCTCGATGCGCCAGCGAAGCAAAAGTACGTGACTTGCAATGCCGACGAAGGAGACTCGGGCACGTTTTCCGACCGCATGCTGATGGAGGGCGATCCGTTCGTGCTGATCGAAGGCATGACGATTGCCGGACTTGCCGTGGGTGCCACGCAAGGCTTCATCTATTTGCGCATCGAGTATCCCCACGCCTATCGCGCGCTCGTGGATGCCATTCAGCTCGCCTATCGCGCCCGCTATCTGGGTGCCGATGTGCTGGGCAGCGGGCGTCGCTTCGATCTGGAAGTGCGGTTGGGCGCGGGCGCCTACATCTGCGGTGAAGAGACTTCGATGCTCGAGAGCCTGGAAGGCCGGCGCGGTGAAGTGCGCGTGAGGCCGCCACTACCGGCCATCAAGGGCTTGTTCGGACAACCGACGATCGTCAACAACGTGATTTCGCTGGCGAGCGTGCCGATCATCCTGACCCGCGGAGCCGAGTATTACCGCAACTTCGGTGTGGGGCGTTCGCACGGGACGTTGCCCATCCAGCTCGCGGGTAACATCAAGCGCGGCGGTCTCGTCGAGCGCGCCTTCGGTGTGAGTTTGCGGGAGCTGCTGTATGACTATGGCGGCGGCTCGGCCTCGGGTCGGCCCATCCGGGCGGTGCAGATCGGCGGTCCCTTGGGCGCGTACATTCCCGCGTCGCAGTTCGACACGATCATCGACTACGAAGCGCTCAGCAGCATTGGTGCGCTGCTCGGACATGGCGGTATTGTCGTATTCGACGACAGCGTCGATATGGCACGCATGGCCCGCTATGCGATGGAGTTCTGTGCCATCGAGTCATGCGGCAAGTGCACACCCTGCCGGATCGGCTCCACTCGCGGGGTGGAGGTCATCGATCGCATTCTGTACGGCGTCGATCGCACGCAGAACCTGCGCCTGCTCGAGGACCTTTGCGAGACCATGGCGGAGGGCTCACTCTGTGGTCTGGGTGGCATGACGCCGTTTCCGGTTCGAAGCGCGCTGCATCACTTCAGGGACGATTTCACGAAGCCTCCGGCGAGGTAGCTTTCATGTATTCCCTGGATCACTACGACCTTGGCACACCGCCAAGCGACAGCATCGAAGCAGTTGCACTCGAGATCGATGGTCAGCCGGTCACGGTTCCGGCAGGCACATCGGTGATGCGCGCAGCAGCCATGGCGCGCAAGCAGATCCCCAAGCTGTGCGCGACCGATACGCTGAACCCGTTCGGTTCCTGCCGTCTGTGCCTGGTCGAGATCGAAGGACGCAAAGGCTATCCCGCGTCGTGCACGACGCAGGTTGCTGCGGGCATGAAGATCAAGACGAACAGCGAGGCGCTCACACGCTTGCGTCGCGGCGTCATGGAACTCTATTTGTCGGATCACCCGCAAGAGCTCGTCAGCGACCAGGTGCCGGTGCGCACCGAGATCAAGGAGATGGCACGCGTCGTCGGGTGCACGGACAACCGCTATGGTGCCGAGGGTGTCCGCCATACCGGCGCCGCTGTCGACGACAGCAATCCCTATTTCCGCTTCGATCCGAACGCTTGCATCGTGTGCTCGCGCTGTGTACGCGCCTGTGACGAGGTGCAGGGCACGTTCGCTTTGACGATCGAAGGCCGCGGGTTCCACTCCCGCGTGGTTGCGAGTCAGGACGAGCGCTTCATCGAGTCTGAGTGCGTCTCGTGCGGTGCGTGCATCGAAGCGTGTCCGACCACCGCTCTGCAGGAGAAATCGTTAGTGGCCTCGGTCCCCGAGCGCGCAGTGACCACGACCTGCGCTTACTGCGGGGTCGGTTGCTCATTGAAGGCGGAAATGAAGGGCGAAACCGTGGTGCGCATGGTGCCTGACCGTGCCGGTCACGCGAATCGTGGCCATGCCTGCGTGAAGGGCCGCTTCGCGTACGGCTACGCCACTCACAAAGATCGTGTTCTCAAGCCGATGATCCGCTCGAAGATCAGCGACCCATGGCAGGAGGTCACGTGGGATGAGGCGATCGGCTACGCCGCGCGTGAGTTCAAACGCCTGCAGACGCAGTACGGCAAAGATTCGATCGGGGGTATCACCTCATCGCGATGCACCAACGAGGAAGCGTACCTCGTGCAGAAGCTGGTGCGCGCTGCGTTCGGGAACAACAACGTGGACACGTGCGCGCGCGTGTGTCATTCGCCCACGGGTTATGGCTTGAAGCAAACACTGGGTGAGTCGGCTGGCACGCAGGCGTTCACTTCCGTCATGAAGTCCGACGTCATTTTGTTGATCGGTGCCAATCCGACGGAGGGTCACCCGGTATTCGCGTCGCAGTTGAAGCGTCGGCTGCGGCAAGGCGCCAAGCTCATCATCGTCGATCCGCGTGCCATTGCATTGGTGCGCACACCGCACGTGCAGGCGGACTATCACTTGCAGCTGACACCGGGCACGAACGTCGCAGTGATGAACGCACTCGCTCATGTCGTCGTCACCGAAGGCTTGGTGCGCGAGTCCTTTGTCAGCGAACGCTGCGAACGGGACTCGTACGAGAAGTGGAAGGCGTTCGTGGCGCATCCGGATCGCTCGCCCGAAGCAACCGCCGGTGTCACGGGTCTTTCGGCTGACCTGGTGCGGGCAGCCGCTCGCCTGTATGCAAGCGCCGGTAACGCGGCGATCTACTATGGGCTCGGTGTGACCGAGCACAGTCAGGGAACCACCATGGTGATGTGCATCGCGAACCTCGCGATGGCCACGGGCAACCTCGGTCGGGAAGGCGTGGGTGTCAATCCGCTGCGCGGTCAGAACAATGTGCAAGGCTCTTGCGACATGGGTTCGTTCCCGCATGAGCTCAGCGGCTACCGACACATTTCGGATCAGGCGGCGCGCGCGTTGTTCGAGTCGGCATGGCACGTGACGCTCGATGCCGAACCGGGTCTGCGCATTCCCAACATGTTCGAGGCGGCACTCGATGGCAGCTTCAAAGGCATGTATATCCAGGGCGAGGACATGGCGCAGTCCGATCCCAACACACAGCACGTCACGGCCGCGTTGTCGGCGCTGGAGTGTGTCGTCGTGCAGGACTTGTTCCTGAACGAGACGGCGAAGTACGCGCACGTGTTCCTGCCCGGCTCGTCGTTCCTGGAAAAGGATGGCACGTTCACGAATGCCGAACGACGCATCTCGCGTGTGCGCAAGGTCATGCAGCCGTACGCCGGTCTGGAGGATTGGGAAGTCACGGTGCGATTGTCCAATGCACTGGGCTATGCGATGAACTATGCGCACCCGTCCGAGATCATGGCCGAGATCGCGGCGCTGACCCCGACATTCACAGGCGTGAGCTATGAAAAGCTGGATCGTCTGGGCAGCATCCAGTGGCCTTGCAACCAGAGCGCGCCGGATGGCACGCCCACCATGCACATCGATCACTTTGTGCGCGGCAAGGGCAAATTCTTCGTCACCGAGTATGTGCCCACGAGCGAGCGCACGACGAGCCGCTTCCCGCTGATCCTCACCACGGGTCGTGTGCTGACTCAATACAACGTCGGCGCGCAGACGCGGCGCACGGACAACGTGCTATGGCACGATGAAGATCGGCTGGAAATCCATCCGCATGATGCCGACACGCGCGGTATTGCCACGGGCGATTGGGTGGGCATTGCAAGCAGAGCAGGGGACACCGTGCTGCGCGCATTGGTCACGGAACGTGTGCAGCCCGGGGTCGTATACACGACGTTTCACTTCCCCGAGTCGGGTGCCAACGTCGTGACTACGGAGAACTCCGACTGGGCCACGAATTGCCCCGAATACAAAGTCACTGCAGTACAGGCGATCAAAGTCACGCAACCATCGGTGTGGCAGCAGCGCTTCCGTGAAATCAGCGAGCGGCAAAAGCGCATTGTGCGAGGCAAGCGTGTCAGTCACATCTGAGACGCATTCACGCGCCGCCGCGCCGCTATCGACCTATCGCGAAGTCGATGTTCAGCGTGAAGACGGCGGCTGCATCGAGCGTACGACGGACTACGTTGCCGAGGAATGTCCGGTCGCCTTGCTCTATCACAACGTACCGCACGTCGTGATGCTGGCCTCGCCCGCGGATCTGGAAGATCTGGGCGTGGGGTTCACATTGAGCGAAGGCTTGGTCTCCACGCCGAGCGAGATTCGCGGCGTCGAGCTGATCAGGCACGCGGACTCGCTTGCGGTTCACTTGCAGATTGCTGCCGAACGTTTTTCCGCGCTATTGCGGCGCCAGCGCAATCTGACGGGTCGCACGGGCTGCGGGCTGTGCGGCGTGGAGAGCATCGAGGAAGCCATCCGCCGTCCTCCGGCCGTTCGGCCGGGATTGCGTGTGAAGGCGCTCGAATTGCATGCCGAGCTCGCACGATTGCATACCCAACAGCCGTTGAACCTCGCGACAGGTAGCGTTCACGCGGTCGCCTGGGCGGTGCCGGGCAAAGGTATCCAGCTCGTACGTGAGGATGTCGGACGGCACAACGCATTGGATAAAGTCATTGGCGCATTGGTTCGCGCCGGCACCGATGTCAGCGAGGGCTACTTCATCATCAGCAGTCGAGCAAGCTATGAGATGGTGCAGAAAGCGGCCGCGGTGGGCGTGTCGCTCGTCGCTGCCGTGTCGGCGCCGACAGCAATGGCCATCGATGTGGCGGCAGACGCGGGCGTGACGCTCATCGGCTTTGCGCGCAACGATCGCCATGTCGTGTATGCACATCCAGAGCGGTTACAGGACTAAAGCGCATGCGCAGCGAACAACTGGTGACGATGGTCAACGAAATTGCTGCGTTCTTTCAGGGCGCTGATGGTGAGACGAAGGGCGCGGAGAATGTTGAGAACCATTTGCGCCGGTATTGGGACCCACGGATGCGCAAGCAGATCATCGAATACGCCTCGAAGCAGGGCGAAGGGCTGGCACCGCTCGCAAAAGCCGGCATCGATTTGCTGGCGCGCAGCGCACCGACTCGCTCCACGCAAGGTTGAACACACCATTGCACGGAAGATGATCGTCCGACCGGCACCGTTCCGCGAAGCGGTCTGACGGGGTGACAGAAGGGAACCTGCCTCGGAGTCGATCACGCCGATGCTTGCTGTCCACCGGCCACCCGGTCGATCCCATCGACCAGCGGCTTCGATGTGCGCCTTGGCGGCGACACGCCTATTCACAATTGGCAAGCTGCGATTTCTCCCACTAGTAAACTACGAACCAAACCTCCGAAATCGTGTAGTCCAAATCCGATAGCATTCAACGGGGTCTTTCCTGGCGCTGAGTCCGGGCTCGAAACAGCGCTCAATAGATAGATAGCACAGAAGAGAACGGGCGAGGGCTGCCCGTGGTCGACCGATGGGTTCGACAGGTCGATGGACCGGAGTTCAAGGTTGAACACCGCAGGACAACAATACTGGCTCGCGCCTCACGTGCACGTCTGTGTCACGGACGATTACGCTGTTTTGCTGGATTTGCGTCGGGACAAGTACATCGGGATCGGGCGCGAACACCTGCCGGCCCTTGCCGCTTCAGTCAGCGGCTGGCCCACCACGACCCAAGTCGACTCTGCTCCGCCATCCACAGCGCTTCTGCACAAGATGCTTTCCACCGGGATGCTGACCACCGATCCCGTCATTGGCAAGGAAGCGCGGCCACCGGTGATCTCGCAGCCCCGATTCGCGGCGCTCGAAGCGGACCTCGAGTACCGGCCTCGGGTAACCGTCCGAACTGTGTCGCAGGTGTTGATTGCAGCGGTGACAGCGAGAGCACTCTTGAAGTGGCGTCCGATCGAATTCGTCGTCGCCCGCGTGCAGCGCCGCAAGGAGCGGCAGTGTGCGGAAAGCGAATTCGACCTCGCCGCCGCGCGCCCGCTCATAGAGGCGTTTCTCTATCTGCGGCCGCTGTTTTTCACGACCAAAGACCAATGCTTGTTCGATTCGCTCGTGCTCGTCGAACTGCTGGCGCGCAATCGCCTCTTTCCCATCTGGTTGTTCGCTGTATCGACCAATCCGTTCAGGGCTCACAGTTGGGTGCAGGCGGGCGATCGCGTCTTGAACGACCTGCCCGAACGCGTCTGCCGATTCACACCCATTCTCGCCGTGTAGGCGCGCACATGTTTCGCTACTTCGGTTTTGTGTGGGACGTGGACAATGTCGTGGCGAGCGAGGCGGGTGCTTTTTATCTCGAACGCTTGCAAGCAAGCGGTTCCGATTGGCAATGCGCCGTGCGGCGGTCCGGACTCGCGGTGCTCTATACGGGGTTGAGGTCTCCCAACCGATGTCGTTCGTTGGAGGGCGACACCGGTGTCGTGCTCGGAACGCTTTTCGTACGCTCTGGCGCCGCCGGCTCGACAGCCGCTCCACCCAGCTTCGGGTCGCAAGAGACCGCAAGAATCCTGGAGACGGGCGGTCGACATCTGCTGCAACGCTATTGGGGACGATACGTTGCGTTCCTGCATGAGGCAGACAGCCGCACGACGCGCATCGTGCGCGATCCAACAGGAAGCCTGCCATGCTTCAACATGAACGTCGGCGGCGTGGAGATGTACTGCTCGTGGATCGAAGATGTCGCACGACTGGAGTTGCCGCTCTCCATCAATTGGGACTACGTCGCCGCGTACCTGTGCTACCAGCGACTCGAACTGAGCTTCACGGGGCTCAATGAAGTCACGCAGGTCTTGGGCGGAGAGTGCGTCGCGCATCGCGGCGGCAGCACAGCCCGGACGTTCTACTGGAATCCGCTGCGGATCGCTGATGAAAACCCCATCGAGGATCCGGTCGAGGCCGTTGCAGCGCTGCGTCACTGCACGCTCGACAGTGTGCACGCCTGGGCTTCCAGCTATGAAAGCATCGTGCATACGCTTTCCGGTGGCCTCGACTCCGCCATCGTGCTCGCATGCTTGAAGCATTCATCCACACGCACGCACATTACCTGTGTCAACTACCACTCGCGGGGCGCTGCAGGCGACGAACGGACCTTCGCGCGACTGGCCGCGCGTCGCGCCGGGTACGAGTTGTTGGAGCGCGAGCGGGATGTGGCGATCAGCTTCGAGCCGCTGTTGCAGATGCCCAGGTCTGCTGCGCCGACCATCTACCGGTACTACCTGGAGAACAGCCGCCAGGAATTCGAGCTCGCACGCGAGCGCAAGGCGACTGCGCTTTTCTCGGGCGAAGGCGGCGACCAGCTGTTTTACCAATCCCGTGCCGCCTTCGGCGCCGGCGATTATCTCTGTCGACGCGGAATCCTGCGCGGGCTTGGACCAGAATTCTTTCGCATCGCCCTCGACGCGGCGCGCATCGATCGAGTGTCGGTGCGGCAAGTGCTGTGCAGCGCCCTTCTACAGGCAGGTCTCGGGCGCAGGTGGACCCTCGCCGGCGAAGTGGGGCAATTCATGAAAATGATGCCTGCCGAGGTGATCGATGCAGTCACGCACGACTCGCGTTGGGTGCATCCGCACTTTCAAGCGTGGCAACGGACGCCGAGCGGCAAGCGGTGGCACGCCTACGCGCTCTCATTCCCAGCTGTCGACTACTACGACCCGCTGGGCCTGCCGGACAGCGTGGAACGGGTGGCGCCACTGTTTTCCCAACCGCTGCTGGAGGTGTGTCTGCGCATCCCGGTGGATGTGCTCACGACCGGCGGCTGGGATCGCGCGATTGCCAGAAGGGCATTCAGGCACGAGCTACCGCATGAAATCGCGACGCGCCGTGGCAAGGGCGCCCCCGATGAGTACGTCAAGAGCGTGCTCGAGCACAATGTCAGTTTCGTCCGCGAGATGCTGCTCGAGGGGCAGCTGGTGCAGCAGAGATTCATCGACCGGACCCAGCTCGAAGCCGTGCTGTCCGGCGATCCAACGCACGCAGCGAGTGGGGAAACTGAAGTGTACGACTACCTCAACGTCGAAGCCTGGGTGCAGCGCTTCGAGACCGGTGCCGTCCCTGCGCAGCGCGAACCGTCATTCCCACAGACCTCGACGTAGCGACTCGAGTCGCGATGCACGGCAGCGGATGCGCGAGCTTTACTCGGGCTCGTCATCGTCGTGGTCCCCGGGCTCGATGATCTGCCCCTGTCTCTGGATGCGTGCGTAGATTTCCTCGCGGTGTACCGCCACTTCCTTCGGTGCGCCGATACCGATCCGCACTTGATTACTCTTGATACCCAAGACCGTGACCTTGATGTCGTCGCCGATGGTCACGGTTTCTCCCATCCGTCTCGTTAGAATGAGCATCAGTGTCTCTCCTTAGTAGGCTCTTGCCGGTAATCCAGTACGAAGGTGTCACCGCTTCGGTGTGCGTTCACGGGAGCGAGCTTTTCGAGTAAGCCGAGCGAGGCTTCGATGTTGTCGTGGACGTTCAGCTGGCCGCCCAGACGCAACTGTGCGAGACGCGGATCGCGCACGAGGATCTGCCGATTCGAGTAGCGGCCGAGGTCCTCGACGACATTGGCCAAGGGCTCGTCTTCGAATTCCAGGATGCCCTGGCGCCACAGCGCGGCGTTGGCGCCGGCGGCGGGATGGATATCGCGCACCAACCCGGTGGTGCCGTAAACGATCTGTTCATTGGCCTGCAGCGTGCGAGTCCAGGTCGGCTGAGTGCTGCTGCCCACGCTCGCGACCCGTACGGTACCTTCGAGCACGGTGACGATGACCTCGGCGTTCTGCCGGCGTCGCACGTTGAAGCGAGTGCCCAGCACGCGGATCTCGCTGGCATCGAGTCCCACGATGAAGGGCTTTGAGGGATCGTGGCGCACCTCGAAGAGCGCCTCGCCCTGGCGCAACGCCACGCGTCGCTCGCCCGAGCGCCCGACCCAGTGCAAGTCAGTGAGGGTATTCAGATGTGCGATGCTGCCGTCCGGCAGCGTGACGTCGCGCGTCATCTGCGCCGATGTGGCGAGCGCGATGGGTGCTGTCTCATCTCGATAAACGAACCACCCAGCCAGGCCCAGGGTGAGCAGGGCAGAGGCGGCCAAGGCCGAGAGCCACAGCTTGCGCCGCCCCGCGCCTGCGTGGGGACTCGCCATCGCCAGCAGTTCGTCGCGAGTGTGCTGCGGCAGATCGCAGGCCAGATTCAAGATGAAGGAGTGCGCACGGAATTCGCGCTGGTGCACCTCATTCGTCATCAACCAGTGCTGGAACGCCTCATGTTCGGCAGTGCTCAGATCGCTTTCCAACAGCCGCTCGGCCCATTGGGCAGCTGCCTTGCGAACCCCGTTGATCGCAGTGTCGGTTGTCATAGGTGGGTCCAGCGCCTCAGTCGAGCGCCGGCGCATCGATGCCGAGCGCCGCGAGCCTGTGGCGGCACTCTTCCAGGGCCGCGGCGGCACGCTGTTGCGCTGCATCGGCGGAAATATTCAGCACCTTCGCAATCTCCTCGTGACTCATCTGGTGGACATAGCGCAGTACGAAGACCGGCCGATACTTCGGTCGCAGCCGTTGGATGATCTGTTTCAAATGCCGCATCGCTTCCTCGATGGCCGCCAGTCGGTCGGGCCGCGCTGCGGCATCGGCAATGTCGTCCACTTCCGCGGCGCTACCGAGAATCTCCGTCCTGGAACGCTCCGTGCGCAGATAGTCGATTGCATTCTTGGTCGCCGCATCGAAGAGCAACGCGCGAGGGCATTTCACGTCCTCCGGCCGGCACAAGCGCAGGAGTTTCGTGTATGTGTCCTGAGCCACTTCCTCGGCGGCCTGTTTGCTGCCGAGCATGCGGTGCAGGTAGCGGCGCAGTTGCTGATCGTGTGATCCGAACAGTCGGGTGATGAACTCGGCGATCCCGATCCGCTCCGGCGGCTTCATGCGGCGTACGACATTTCCCATTGCCATCGTGTCCATTACCCCCCAAGACCGTGCACCGGCCGAAAAACCATGAAAATAATTTTTGTCGAGCCGCCGTCCAAACAAAGGATCAGAGTTGAAACCAATTATTGACGCCTGGAGGGCGCAGTGTTACCAGTGCCGGCGCGATCACTATCTAGTCACTCGAGGGAATGAGCATGAACACTGAAGTTACGGTTGCCGTCGAGAATGCGGGTGAGGAGAAGAAAGCAACGACTTGCACGGAATGCGCGCTCGTGGAGCTGGGCGCGGTGTCCGAGGACACTCAAGGATTCGGAGGGCCATGGCTCGAGGCTGGGATGGGTAGACAGCCGTAGTCGAAATCAGGCGCGCAGCACCGGCAGTGCCGCGCGCCTGCAACTACCAGTGTTTTGACACATAGGCGCTGACCACGCGTCCAAAGGGCTGGGCGTTGAACAGGTCATAGCCCCACTCTCGATCGACGAACGGCGGATCTTCATTCAGCACATTGGCGACGTTTACAACAAGCTCGGTGTCATCGGTCCAACCGCCACGTTTCTCCGTCCGATAGGTCAGCCCCAGATCGAACGTCGTCCAGGCATCGACGGAGTGCCGCACCGGACTGACAGGGTCCTGGTAGCGGCCCGTGTAGTTCGCGGTCAGGCTCACTGCCAGGCCCGGCTGTTGCCTTCCGTGCTGATGCCATTCCACGATCCCCCGCAGCCGCAGGGCGAGGGGATTGTCGACGGTATCGAGGACATCGAGAGCGGGGGTGGTCTTCGTGAGTGCTCGTTTGAAGTGGAACACATGAGCGCCGTTCACCTCGATGTTCAAATGCCCCCAATCCGTGACGAGAGACTGATTGAGCTTGAAATCGAGACCCTTCACTGTCGTCATTGCCAGATTGCGTTGTCGCGCATCGATGATGACTGTGGGCGGCGTGGTGCTGCATTGCGCAGGATTCCCGATGAATTGCGGGCTGCCGCAGATGGCATCGATCTGCGACTGCGAAGGATTGCGTGTAATGACGGACGCCCATTCATCCTCTTGAAACAAGAAGTCGAAGGCGTTCACGGGTCCGGGCCGGACGACCTGATCCTCATAATCGATGGAATAGGCCGTCAGCGAGAGCTGCAAACCCGGCAATGCCGGCGGCGCGAAATCGAGGCCCGCGGCCCAGGTGGTCGCGCGCTCTTCTTTCAAATCCGGGTTGCCACCTTGGAGCGCCAGGATGTCCGAACGGCCGGAGGAGGAGCGCGGATCTGGCAGCGACACAATAAGGGCGCTATTGCGGGCGTCGTCCAGATCGACCAGGTTCGGCGCTCTGAATGAGGTGCCCCAAGTGGCTCGCAGCTTGACGGACGTCAGCGGTGTCCACCGTAGCCCGATCTTCGGGTTGTAGGTGCGGCCGAAATCATCGTACTGCTCGTAACGAGCCGCCAAGGAGAGCTCCAGTCGTGGAGGGGCATGCGTCTCGGCAGGACTGCCGATCAGTGGAACGGATAACTCCGTAAACGCAGCCGCGATCCTGCGGCCGGCCCGTATGCGATTCGGAAGCGCATCGTAGTTATCGATGCGGTTGTCCTGGCGCAAATCCTCTTCCCGGTACTCGGCGCCGATCGCCATCTTGGCGGCACCCGCTGGCAACTCCAGCAGGGGGCCGTCGGCCGCGAGTTGGACCGACGCAATCTCCGATTGGGCGTTGCGCCGAACCACCGTGCGAATGGCTTCGATCGTTGCCGGGTTGGTGTGCGAACCGTCGCCAAAGGGGTTGAACGCGGTCGCGGGATCGGGATCGGCGAGCGCCGCGCCCAGGGCAACAGGATTGACCTCTCCGTAACTTTTCCAGCGCAGATCCTCTGCGCCATATGATGCCGAAAGCAACGTTTTCCATGCACTGCTGAATTCGGCCTTCAAGCCCGCTGTGCCGAGGTAACTTCGGGTTCGTCCGTTAGTCCTGTATGGACCCAGCTCATTCGTATAGTCATAGGCCACGACGACATACGGCGCGCCCCCGACCGGATCGACAAAGAAAGGATTTGTTGCGGGTACCCATAATGGCAAGCTGCCCTGACCCGGCGTCCATGGCCTCATGCGCGAATCCCGTTGGGCATATCGTCCCTCGGCAAATAGCTCCACGCGCTCACTCACGTGTTGCGAAGCCGTGAAATGAACATTGTGCGTGTGCTTGTCCGGCAGCAACTCGGTGTCGGCGAAGTGGTTTTTGTAGTTGACGACTCCCGGCAACAGATCGCCGGGGCTGAGTGACGTGCCATCCTGTCCGCGAGGAATGGCGAATAGGGGTTGCAGCGTGCGTGGATCCAGAATGTTGCCGGGATTGCTGCTCACACTGCGAAAATCGCGTCCGCCGAAAGGTCTCTTGTCGGCGTTCGCCGTGTAGTCACGGTCGGCCGAGTCCAACGCCGTTCGCTCATAGTACTGATAGCCGACGAGCCAGTGACCGCTGCTCCAGCGATGCCCAGCCAGTTGCGACGCCAGCACCTCGGTTGCGCCACCCGGCGCCCCGTAACGCAACTGAGTTTCCGTTCCCTCCACATCGTCACGCAGAATGATGTTGACGACACCCGCGATGGCATCGGAACCGTACAGCGCGGAGCCACCATCCGGCAGCACCTCGATGCGATCGACCATGCTCCACGGAATGTTGGAGACATCCACAAAATCTCCGCGCATCCCGGACCCCGGTTGTCGGCGACCGTTCACGAGCACCAAGGTCGCACCGTCGCCGAGACCGCGTAGATTGATACCGGCACCGCGATTGAAGTTACCCACGCCACCGACGGCCTCGCCGCGAGTCATGCTGCCGGCCAACGGCAGCGCCTGTACCGTGTCTTGGACTGTCGCGTAACTCGCTCGCTTGATCTCCTTTCTTTCCACCGGAATGAGCGGTGACATGCTGTCGAAGACACCGTGGATGAGACTTCCCGTGACCAAAACCTCCTCGACCTTGCTCTGCCTGGATTCGTCGGATGTTGGCGCAACAGGAATGCTCGGCCTCTCACCTGACGACGGCGAAGTTCTGGTGGCCTGCATCGCGGTTCCTTCCGTCGCGGGCTTGATCACTGCAGCGTACTCGCCTTCGAACTCGTAGCTGAGTCCTGCTCCTCGGAGCATTTGCGCGAGTGCATCCGAGGCTTCGAGCTTGCCGCTGACGGCTTGCGTCTGAATGCCTTTGATGGTGTCTGCCAGATAGAGCACGCGCACTTGCGATTGCAGATAGAACTCGCGGAGTGTCTGCGGCGCGTCTCCGGCGGGGATATGAAACTCCACTGTTGGGCCCGCGGCCCAGGTCGGGCTGCAGCACACGCCAAGCACGGTGAGAACGAACGTCCATCGACGGAGGGTTGGAAATTCCTGTTCCACGAACCTTCCCCCTTCCTGCGGACACATGTCCTTGTTCCAGACGAGTGTCCCACATCGTTCGCGTAGATCGAAGTAGGGGAATTTGTCTCGATACTCATCTCTATGATAATGGTGCGCGCCGAGAGTGCAGCACTGACGGATACCGAGGTGAACAACTGCATAAGTTCTGCTAATGGCTGCCCCCTCGCATGGGCAGGTTGATCAGGCTGGCAATGGCTAAGGAGGCCAATATGCTCGTGCTTACGCGTCAGGCGGGAGAGACCATCATGGTGGGTGAGGAGATCGTGGTTAAGATCCTCGGTCTTCAGGGTAACCAAGTGCGACTGGGAATCGAGGCACCCTCCGAAGTTGTTGTACTTCGTGCGGAGTTGCTGACCGCGGCAGGGACCGTTGCGGCTCAGCCGGCAGATATTCCGAAAGCGGTTCATCACGGCAGTGACACAGCGAACACCACGGCATTCAGCGGTGCTGTGAAACCGCGACTCACTCTGGTCGGCACGGACCGGACTTCGCCTACGGAAGCCGCGGCAGTGCGCTGCGAGGATGCGGGTGTCTCACGACATCCTCCCGGCGAGGTGGACCGAAACGACCAAAACCACAGCGACTGAGCATCCTGCGACTTGCACGTCACCCTGTAACATTTGCAGCGATAGCGGGTGAAGCAGCAAACGCGGCGACGCGAAGCCGGCTTCAGGCGTATGGGTACATAGCCACTGGATCTGGACCGAGGGGGATGCAACGACTGAATGAAGAAGGCGATTGCCTGAACGGCAGCAGCGTCGCGGCCCTGGATGAGGATTCGCGAGGAGTCGAGATGTCGAATGTTTGCTCCAGGGCCAGCTGCGAGATGCAGCCGGCCCTCGAGCCTACGCGAACTATCTGTCAGTCAAGGCCTTGAAGCCGACCGGCGGTACCGTGGGATAGCCATAGGACATCTGACTGGAGACGTGGGTTACGCCAGGTACGGTCGACGACCATTTCCGCGCGTCCGTGGCATCGCGCGCAATGACCAGCACGCGACGATGACCGACGGGACCGAACGACTTCGACGCATAGTTCCTGTGCCACGCAGGCACACCCAGCTTCGGATGCTCGATGCTGACGCCCGCGACGTATCTCTCGCCCGGCAAGCCACGCGTGTCACCGCGGTCCCAGACATTATTGTTGATGATGATGAAGTTGGGATTGATCGCGCGCCGCGCGGCGTCGAGACGACGTACCAGGTCGATGTTGCCATCCGTCCAGGCGTTCTTCTCGGATTGCGACCATCGATCCCATGCCGCCAGCGAACCCCACACGCGGGCGCCGGTGACATCCAGGAACACGCCATCGACCTTGCGCTCGCGCATCAGGTTCGAGACGTAGCTCACCACATGGAGAATCCACTTCGAGCCCGGACGCATATCGGTCAGCTTGTTGCCGCCCCACTGTTGCCGTTGACCATAGGTGGGGTACGGCCACAGAGGCACTGCGCCGTAGTTATTCATGTAGAACCCCTTGTCGAGGGCGCAGATGTAGTTGTCAGGACGCTCAGCGGCATTCAGATACGCCAGGATTTCCGCGCCCTTGGAACGCGCTGTCGAGAAGGCCGAGGCGTAGCGGTTGCAGCGACCCGCGATCAACAGGCCGGTTCTGCCGCCGTATTTCGAAACGTTGGTGTAGCTGGTGTTGTATGCCAGGCCCGCAGGGTTTGCGGCGAAAGTCGCAGGTGCTGCGAAAGTTACGGACAACAGTCCGCCCAGCGCCACGAGGGCACGTTTGAAATTCATGAGAACTCTCCCTGGACAGAGCTGATCACAGGCGTGATCAGGGCATCAATCAACCGACTTATCTTCAGTGGCTCGCGATCCGCTTGAAGTGCATCGGTGCCGGATTTGTATGGCTCAGCCGCGCTCGAATCTAGGGAAGATCCACATACCAATCAACGTGTCTCTGATGCCCAACGAAAGCGCCTGAAAATGGCGTTCTTTGTAGTGCGATGATCCACGCCCTGAGCGTCGTTGACGCGACTCGGTGAGTAGAGTTGCCGTTCGATCGGCGCGCGCGTTGAGCTGATGTACGTGGCCAGGTGCGAGCGCTGTGGCAGCCGTCATGAGTTACATCCAGCAAGATCTCGACCTGGCCCAGCGGCACGTGGACGAAAGCACGCGGCGACTCGATCATCAACGAGCGCTGATCGAGCTACTGCGCAAAGCAGGCTATGACGTCTGCGCAGCTGAAGAAGTGCTGCGGATACTGGAGATGACACGGCGCGAGTTCACCGCCCATCGCGATCGGATCGCGCAGGAGCTTGGGCAGCGCAAGCGTCCATGAGTCTCGCTGGCTGTGCTGGAAGCTCAGCTTTCTTGCGCAGGCGGCGAATATCTGTTCGTGGACCGGCTCACTGACAGGAACCTGCTGCGGAAGATAGCGTTTCTCGAGTGCTGCGCTTCGCGGCATCGCGGGAGAACACGTCATGAACGCCGTCACCCGAATCATTCCTGACATCACGACGATGATTCGCATGGATCATTCCCATGTGCTTGCGCTCTTCCATCGTTACAAAGCACACACTTCGCCCAACAAGAAGCGGGCACTCGTGCGGAATGCATGCCTGGCCATCGAAGTGCACGCGCAATTGGAGGAGGAGATCTTCTATCCGGCATTGCGTACCGTCATCAGCGGCGATGAGGTGCTCGATAAGAGCGAGCCGGAGCACAACGAGATGCGGCGCTTCATCCGGGAGCTGCGCGAGCTGACGGAGGTCGAGGCGGGTCCCACCGATGAGATGTTCGACGATAAGTTTCACGACCTTATCCGCAGCGTCATGCACCACGTCGCCGATGAGGAGACACACCTGCTCCCGGTTGCCGAGCGTTCGCTGGGCGAGCGACTCAACGAACTCGGTGTCGCGATGACCAGGCGTCGACTGGAATTGCTCAAACCCCATGCAGGTGAGTTGGCGGCGAGCACGGCGCGATCGTTTCCTGCCGGAGCTGCAGCCGGAGCCGCCTTGCTGACCGCCGGTGCGGTGGCGGTCGGTGCGATGCTGCTGTACCGCGGAAAATCGACGGGTGGGAAAGCACGACGCGTTCATCACTGAAGGGTCAGCAGCACGATTGATTTCTTCGGCGTGCCCGACACGGCGTCGCAGGCCGTGACATGTAGGGTGAACGTCTTCGGTGTGGGGCGGCACGCGCGACCGACGGAACCCCTCATCGCAGGCGTGGTTGCGTGTGCATGCCGCTCAGATTTCGCGCCGGTCGCGTCCTGCTGTGGACTGGTCTTGGCTTCGCAGGCGTACTCCTCTTGCTGGTCATCGTGCTGGCGTTCGTTGATTGGAACCAGCTCAAGAAGCCGATCGAGCGCATCGCCTCAGCGCGCTTCGGCCGGACTGTGTCCATTGGAGGAGCCCTCAACGTCGACATCGGCTCCTTGACGCCCCGCATCACGGTGGAGCAGCTCATCGTGGGCAATCCTCCATGGGAAACCGCACGGCCCATGCTCCGGCTGCAGCGACTGGAGGCACAGCTGAAGATGCTGCCGCTGCTGAAGGGCGAGGTGATTCTGCCGCGCGTCGCGTTGATAAAGCCCGAGTTCTATCTGCATCGAGACGCATCGGGACGTGCCAACTGGACGTTCGGAAGCACCCGGCCGACCGACGCGCCGGCAGGGCCACCGCCCACGCTGCCGGTCGTGAAGGATTTCCTCATCGACGCGGGGCAGGTGACGTTTCGCGACGAGATGCGGCGTCTCGATGTACTCGGCACGATCGAAGCGCGAGAGCAGGCATCGAAAGAAAATCCTGAGGCGTTCCGCATCGAAGCCAAAGGAACGCTGAACAAAGAGCCATTCGCGTTGCGCATCGCGGGCGGTCCACTGGTGAATCTGGATCCGGATCGCCCGTATCCGTTCGCTCTCGCCGTCAAGGCGGGCGACATTCGCGTCGATGCGAAGGGATCGGTACGTAAGCCTTTCGATCTCGGGCGCTTGCGTTTCGACGTGCGTGCAAGCGGTGGCGACCTTGCAGACCTGTACTACCTCACCCAGCTTGCGCTTCCCAACACGCCACCGTTCAAGCTCTCTGCCCATGTCGAGCGCAAGGTATCTCACATCAGCGTGACGCAGATCGTGGGGAGTGTCGGACGAAGTGATGTCAGTGGTGAGCTGAGCGTGGATGCTTCCCGAAAGCGGCCCGCGGTGACCGGCAATCTGGCTTCGAAAGAGCTGTGGCTGAGTGATGTTGCGACCGCTTTGGGTGGCAAGGTGGGCACGCGCGACCCGCTGCAGCCGCAGCCTCCGTCCAAGGGCGAGAAGGAATCGGCGTCGCAAGGCAATGCGCGTCTGTTCCCGGATGCGAAACTGCAAGTCAATCGCGTGCGGGCCATGGATGCGGACGTGCGTTATCGCGCACAGGCCATTCACGCAGGCTGGGTCCCCTTCAAAGAAGTGACGGCGCACGTCAACCTGGATGACGGTGTGCTCGCGGTGCAGCCGTTCGAATTCGAGATGCCTCAAGGCAAGCTCAGCGGCAGCGCTCACATCGATGCACGCGGTGCCGTGCCGCGCACGGTGCTCGACGTGCGGATCAAGGACGTTCAGCTCGATCAACTCAAAGGCAGGGCGCCCAACGCGAAGCCGCCCTTGAGCGGCACGCTGCTGGCGCGTGCCGTGCTCAAAGGAAGCGGAGATTCAGTGCACGACGTGATGGCGGGCGCAAAGGGACGCGTCTATGCAATCGTGCCGCGAGGAGAGGTCCGTGCCGCGTTCGCGGAGCTCACGGGTATCGACGTCGCACGCGGCTTGGGACTGTTGCTGACGGGCGATGATGAACGCGCCGACATCCGCTGTGGCATTGCCCAGTTCGATGTCGAAGAGGGCATCATGCGCGCGGAGAACGTGGTGTTCGATACCGAGGACGTGCTCATTACCGGCCGCGGTGAAGTGCGTCTGGGTCCGGAGGAGCTGGACCTGAAGATCAAAGGGGAGCCCAAGAAACTGCGCGTGGCGCGGCTGCGCACGCCGGTCAAAGTGGGCGGTCATCTGCGCAAGCCATCCGTGGGCATCGACGCCGGGAAGACGGCGACGCAAGGGGCAGTTGCCGCGGCATTGGCCACGGTGACGCCGATCGCAGCGGTGTTGGCCTTTATCGATCCCGGTCTGGCAAAGGATGAGAACTGCGCCGCGTTACTTGCGCCGGTGCGAGCAACGACCGGTGGGAGCGTTAGCGAGAAACGCCAGCGATGAACGGATGACCCTGGCGCGCGATCTCTTTGACGTCGCTCACATGATGTGCTGTGGTGTCGCGAATCGAATATAGTGACCGGCAAAAGCCACAGTGGGGGGACAGGTCCGATGTACGACACGCAAATGGTATTGGCCGCCATTGACCAGAACCGTTGGCCGATTCTGGCGCTGTGCAGCCTGGCAATGATCTGCAATTACGCCTGGTTCTTCGCCGCCGTGTTTCGTGGCTTCAGAGACAGGGTGTATCCGATCCCCCTCTTTTGCACTTTGTTCTGGCTCTGCGGCGACGGTTCCGTCGTGTTGGACTACCACAAGGTGTTTCACGTCATCGATCATTGGTACGTGAAGCTCTTCTGGGTCGCGCTCACGCTCACGGTCATCTGTGAGCTGGTATTCCTTTACATGACCTTGCGCTTCGGCAGAAAAGAGATCGCGCCATCGCTTTCTCAGCCGCAATTCACCGCTGTGATCCTGGGTGTGCTCGTCCTCATGGCCGTGGCCTGGAGTTTCATCAAAAGCCTGCTCAACGAAGATCTGTTCATCAACTACTTCCATCTGGCGAACATGGCCGGCCCGGCGTTTGCGTGGTCGATGATCCTGGGCCGTGGGTCTCGGGCGGGAACCTCGCCCATGATCTGGGTCGCCTACACGGTAATGCTCATCTGCTGGTTTACCGCGACGGCACTGTGGTTTGGCGGGTCCTTCGCCTCACCGGTGTATCTTGCCTTCTACACGGCAGCGACGCTCGCGGCAGCCGCCACGGCCTGGATAGTGATGCGAATGCCGGCCGCGGTCGCGGAGCCGGAGCGAAAAGAGACGCTATCGCCTGGCGCCCCGGCCATCGGTCTTGCTTCCGAGGCATCGGCGCGTCCGAGCTGATCGGGTCCGATGAAGCACATCCTCACTCTGTCCTGTCCCGATAGACCCGGGATCGTGCACGCGGTCAGCGCGTTCCTGCTGGAGCAGCGAGCGAACATCGTCGAGGCGGCGCAGTTCAACGATCCGACGACCGGGTTGTTCTTCATGAGGGTTCGATTCGAATTCCTCGATGGACAGCAGGAGGCTGGTCAGAGCATTGCCGCCCGGTTCGACAACGTGGGACGAGAGTTCAACATGCAGGCGAGCTTCGCGCCCGCAGAAGTGCCCATGCCTGCGGTGATCATGGTGTCGCAGTTGGGGCACTGCTTGAACGATCTGCTTTTTCGTTACCGTTCGGGGCTCCTGCCGATCGACATTCGTGCCATCGTTTCGAATCACCGGACGTACTATCAGCTGGCGGCGAGCTACGGCATCCCGTTCCACCACATCCCTGTCACTGCCGCGACCAAGGCCGCTGCGGAGGAGAAGGTGCTCGAGATCTTCGAGAGCGAGCAGGCCGAACTCCTCGTGCTGGCGCGCTACATGCAGGTCCTGTCCGACAGCCTCTGTCGACGCCTGTCAGGGCGAGCGATCAATATCCATCACTCCTTCCTGCCCAGCTTCAAAGGTGCACGGCCCTACCAGCAGGCGCACGATCGCGGCGTGAAGTTGATCGGAGCGACCGCTCACTACGTGACGGCGGATCTGGATGAGGGTCCGATCATCGAGCAGGGCATCGAACGCGTGGATCATTCCGCCAGTGTCGATGAGCTGACTGCAATCGGTCGCGACATCGAAAGCGTCGTGCTGGCGCGCGCCGTGAAATGGCATGCAGAGCATCGAATTCTGCTCAATGGCACCAAGACGGTAGTATTTCGCTGAGGCAGACGTGCCGTTGGCGTCAGAGCCTCTGACCAACCGCCAACCGCCAACCGCCAACCGCCAACCGCTTCTTTCATATTAGACTCCCAGCCCGCGCAGACCACCTACTGACGAGCTATCGGGGAGAGCAAGTGACTTCGCTACTGATTACAGGCGCTGGCAGCGGCATCGGTCGCGAGCTGGTGAATCGGGCTGTGGCTCGCGGGGACCGGGTTATCGCCACCGTGCGGCAGGAGAAGGATCTCCAGAGTTTTGGCAGCCACAACAATCTGCGGGTCGTGTTGATGAATGTGGGCTCCACTCAGTCGGTGGAGGCGGGATTTGCCGCAGTCGATGCATGGCTCGCAGGCACGCCGCTCAATATCGTGATCAACTGCGCCGCCGTTTGTCCTTTGGGTGCGCTCGAGGTGCAGCCCATCGAAGTGATCGAACAGACACTCAATACCAACGCCGTCGGTACGGCCCGCGTCCTGCGGGCATCGTTGCCGAGATTGCGTGGACATGATGGACGGATAGCGCTGGTGACTTCGCTGTGGGGCAAGGTGTCCGGGCCAATGCTCTCGGCGTACTGTGCGTCCAAGTTCGCGATCGAGGCCATTGCCGATGCGACACGTCGCGAAACCACGGGGCACGGGGTTCACATCATGGTTGTCGAGCCGGGTGTCGTGCGGACATCGATGGTCGACGGACAAGTCGCGCAGTCGCAGAAGGCCGCGGCCGAATTGAAGAACGATGTCAATTACGGATCGCTGTACGCCAAGTATTCGGCGATGATTTCGAAGAACGCGGGCGGCGGGTTGTCCGCCGCCGACTGTGCCGCCGCGATCGAGAAGGCGGTGTTCGCGAGGAAGCCCAAGACGCGCTACCAGGCGGGCAGCGACTCGAAGGCCATCACGCTCCTCGCACGGCTCCTGCCCGACTCGGCCATCGATCGCATGTTCATTGCGATGCTGAAGTAGGTCAGCACTGAAACCAGCAGACGCGTGCCTGCTGGTCCCAGCGGTGGCGCTACACACTACTCGGCTGAGCGGCTTACCTCGCGGCGTGTGCCTGGGTCAACACGGCGCCCACGCGGCTCTTCTCCACGCTCATGTGCTTATGCATCACGTACGCGAGCAGGAAGATCTGCAATCCGAACACGCTCGCCGGCACCCAGAACACGATCAAGCCATTCCACGCGAACGGACCCTGAAAGAAGAAGATGCCCAGCGAGCCGGGGACGAAGAGCACCGCGATCCACAGCATCGCGAAGCAGCACCACCGTGGAAACACCGCCTGTTCCGTCTTATCCATGAAGCCGGCAAGCGCAATGCATACGCACTGAATGGCGGCTGGCGAGAAGATCATGACGACCTCGAGCCACGCCATGTCCGAAATCAGTTGCACGAGCGCGGGATCGCGATCGATGCGGAAATAGCCGCCTGCCCAGAAGATGAAGGGCAGCAGGAACAGCATGCTGTTGATCGTGCCTGCACCGAAGGAGGCGATCGAGAGAAGGGGCATGCCCTGATCGCGCGTTTCGATGCGGGCGATGTGCCCGGCAATGAGCGCATTGAAGGGAATCGACAATCCTGCCGCCAGGATGCCGATCGGCATCGCCAGTTTCACCAGCGCGAACCGGTCGCGATAGAGGTCCATCAACTCCGGGCCTGAGAGCGTTGGCGGTGGTGGCGGAATGAAGCCGGCAATAGGAAACAGCGCAACGAAGAACAGCACGACGAAGCCGATGCCGCACCAGATGCAGAGCCGCTGATAGCGGGTAACGGACGGGTTGATCATGGGATTTGCCCTCGCTAAGGGTGAACAAAAGCGTGCTGAAAGATAGCGGCAGATCGCATACGTCGACTCAACTATAGCCGAGTGCCCGATGACATCCGGGGGCGAACACAGCACAGCGTTCGTGCCGCTACGACACCGGTCGGGTGCGAGAACGATCCCGTGCGTAGCGCCTGCGGCGTTGATGTGCGTAGGCGTAGCGGCGTGCACCGCGGCAGTTAGCTCCGGCAACGCTCCGCTGCCGCGATCAGCTCGTTGAACTGCGAGCCGAACAGAGCCATGTAGCGATACCCCAGGATCGCCAGCTTGATGTGCACGTCATCATGCTGCTCCAGCAGACGGACCCCGCCCAGGCACGTGATCGCGTTGAGCGCACACTTTGCGACGCGCGCATAGGCCAGGCGATAGGGTGAGATCTTGCGACCCGTCGCCGCCTCATAGCGCTCGAGAATCTCTGGCATCGACAGATACTGACTCAGGTTCTGCTGCGTCCATTCGATGTCCTCGGCTGGATCGCCCATGCGGCTCGATTCCCAGTCGAGCACAGCCGTCACGCGTTCGCCGTCGAGAATGAGATTGTTGAGTGCGAAATCCAGGTGCACGACCACGGGAGGTTCGGAGCACTGCGGCACATTGCGCTCCAGCCATTTGAACGCGCGTAGGACCTGTGGTGTCAGCGGCACACCCCCGCGACGTGCCAGCCGCGGCAGATACTCGCGAGCCATGTACGACAGCACCTCGCTCACCGTACTCATTCCAAGCCATTCCTCGAGGTGCGATCGCTGGGCAGCGGGGTCGTTCGGATCGATGCGCACGGCATGCATCTGCACGAGCGTCGCCAGGATCGACTGCAACATCGAGTCCGACAGCGATTCGTCCGAGCCGAGATTGCCGCCGTAGGTTTTGCCTTCGGCACGGCGCGACACGAGGAAGCGGTTACCCAACTGTGCGGGGTCAGGCTCGAGCCACACCGGCTCTGCGACGGGCACACCCGCATCGCGCATCAGCTCGATGAGGTGATACTCCTGGGTGACATCGCTGCCTTCGAACTGCAATACGGGATGCTGAGTTTCGGCACGCATCACCAATGAACGCGCACCGTGGACCCGGTCGTATGTCTCGAAGAGCACCGTGTTTTTGGAGAAACCGCCGTCGAGCGGCCGGAATGCCGTCACCTGCACGTCGGATGATTGAGGGAACTTGCGCGCCAAGTACTGTTGCAGCGCTTTGGAGGACCGCGGAGCGGAATCCTGTGTGGGGCCGACATCGGCTTGCTCCAGACAATGATGGTAGAGGCTGCTCTCCCAAGCGGTTAAGCGCACGAGGTAGTTCTTCTCCTGCGGCGACCTGGCTTCGTCCAGTGCAGCGACAATGTCGAGCAGCGTCGCATGCAGCCTCTCGATGTGATGCTGGATGACCTCGAAGCGCGCCTCCGTTGGAGGCAGGGTCAGAGGCTGCTCCAGCCCGAGTGTTGGCTGGTGGTCCTGAGCCAGGAGTAGTCCCTCCGTCGCCAACGCGTGACCCCTCATCAGGTAGTCCAGATAGAACTCCGGCGACTGTTGCAGCATCAACTGATTCAGCACCGTCTCCACCGCCGCCAGAAGGCCGCGCTGTTCTGGCGTTCCACTCGTGCGGCACACTTGATCGACGGCCCGCTGAACGTGTCTGAGCAACTGCATAGAATGGGTCATCGTCATTCCTACCGGTGCACTCTTGCAAACCAATCCAACAGGAGAGACAGCAGCGATGTCAAATCCGGTCCTGAAGGAAATAGGTGTTGCAGTCGCCTACATCACCATCAACCGTCCCGACGCGCGCAATCGCCAACTTTGCGTAGTGCGGAGTCGTGCTGCTCCGCACCCGCCGTTTCAACGCTGCGTGACTTCCATGAAGGTCGTCGCTTGCAGGACAACGTTGACTGCGCGATAACTGTCGCTCGTCACGTCAGAACGGTGTGCGATGACCGAGGCTGCCATTCCCGATGTCGAGCTGTCCGAGCAAGCGCTATTGGCTGAGGCCTCGCGTGCCACCGGCGGTTTGAGCGATTTCGGTGACGACTCGTTTCGCGAGCCGCTGCGCGTGTTGCTCGAGTCGCTGAACGGTGAGGCACGTTTGAACAAGGCGGGACGCTTCGGCCGCTTTCAACGCATGACGCAGCTGCTGATGCAGCGACTGCTGCTGGAGGATCTGGTCAAGCGCCATCCGGACATTCTGGAAGAACAGATCCGGCAGCCGATCTTCATCCTGGGCCTGCAACGCACGGGCAGCACCAAGCTGCAGAAGATCCTCGCCACGGACCCGAAGTGGCACACACCGTTGCTGTGGGAGGCGCTGTCGCCCGTGCCGCTTCCCGGCGAACCGGTCGGCGACCCGTCGATGCGCATCGCCATTGCGCAGCAGTTCGCCGACATGATCTACACCGTTGCACCGGAAGCCTGGCCAGGCCATCCGATGATTCCGTGCGAGGTCGAAGAAGAAACGTTTGCCGTGGAGATGAGCTTTCGCTGGACGGTCCCGGCTACGTTTGCGAATGTTCCCACGTACATCGAATGGGTCGAAGCGCACACCGTCGTGCCGACGTACCGCTACCTCAAGCTCATTCTGCAGGTGTTGCAATGGCAGAAGGGAGCAGAGCGTCCCTGGATTCTGAAGTCGCCATGGCACATCGGTTTCCTGGCTGCCATCCTGGAAGTATTTCCCGATGCGAGCATCGTGCAGACGCATCGCGATCCTCTCGTTGCGATCGCGTCCTCGTGCGCGTTGATGTATGCGGGCCTCAGGCTGAGCACCGATGCTCCCGACAAGAAGGAGCACGGCGCGAACGTGCTCACGATGATGTCGCGCGAAATGAATCGGCATCTGGCGCAACGCGACGCCATACGCGATCCGACGCTGGACGTACAGTTCGAACGCATTCGGGATGACGCTGTCGCGGTCGCGCGGCAGATCTATGCGGCACGCAATTGGGAGCTCGATGCGGCAGCTGCAGCGCGCATCCGTCGTTGGGAGGCAGACAACCCGCAGCACAAGCATGGACGGTTCGTGTATTCGCCGGAGGAGTTCGGACTGACGCGGGAGAACGTAACGAACGCATTGCGCGACTACTGCAGACGCTTCGGCTTCGCCTGAGCGCCTCCCATGCTGAAGGGGTAAGTCACATGGCTCTCGCATTCATAGCCCGCTGGTTCGTGCGGCCGGAGCAAAAGGCTGAGTTCGTTGCAGCGTTGCAGGAGCTGGCCGAGAACATTCCCCCATCCGTGTATGCAACGGCTGCGTACGTCAACTTGACCTGGAACCGGCGCGGTGAGTTCATCGCGTGCGAATCATGGAATGACGAGGATGCGCTCAACGAAGTGCGGTCATCGCCCGCGTTTCATGCAGCGGTGCGCAAGATGAGCGCATGCTGCAGCAAGCCGCTCGAGCTGGAAGTGCTGGATGACCTGGAAGGTGACGGCAGTGTGTTTCAACGCTATCCAGCGGGGCGCCCGGATCCGCGTTACTACCCCGAGCTCGCTGAGATGACCTCGCGATTCGTATAGCCGATCTTCAGCGTCAACGTACCGCCAGGGCATCGAGATCGTCTATCGCACGCACGATCCCACCGATGCCCCGGCGCTGATGCGGTCCGCCGCTGGTTACGGTCGCAGTAAGTGCTCCGCAACTTTGTCGATGAAGATCGCATGATAGTGGGTGGTTGCAAACAGCGTCGGAAGCTCGGGATGCTCGTTCCAGTACGTGCCATATCCCGATTGAGCGGCGAAAACCACGATGCGTAAGTTGGACAGCACACCGTAGAAGCGCTCGTACTCGGGCCGAAATTCGTGCCCGCCGTTGCGGTAGTAGATCTCGAGAAACTCGTCCCACGGCAGTGCCTGATCGACCCACGTGCGGCAATAGGCGAGGTCTTCGATGGGATCGCCCATGTGCGAGAGCTCCCAATCGAGCAGTGCACTCACGCGTCCGTCGGCGAGCATGAGGTTGTGCAGCCCCGCATCGCCGTGAACGATGCGCGCGATGCCGGATGAAGGTGGTACATGCGAGCGCAACCATGCAAACGCAGCGGACATCGTCGGCGACGGTGCGGAAGTGCGGCTCAGCCACGCGTGTTCGTATGCATCGATCTGTCGAACGACGCAGTCGGCCATCGAGTCGCGGGCATCGAAGAAGGACTGCGGCAGACTGAGCTCTCGCGGATCGACCGAGTGCAGTTGCCCAAGAACTTGCGCCAACCCTCGGGCGGCATTTTCCTGGCCGCTGTCCATTTGCAGGCCGCGCATGTTGGAGAAGGCAGTCTCGCCCGGCGCTCTGCGGGTCATCGTGAATGCCTCGCCGAGTAGGGTGCGATCCGATTCCGCGACGAGTACTTCCGGAACTGCCAATCCCTGCGCATGCAACGCCGTCAGCAGCGGTGCTTCATCCACGACAGATCCTGCAACCGCACCGAGCGGCACATCGCGTCTGAGAATGGCGGGCCAACTGCGGCCGTCGAGCTCCGCATCGATGATGAATGTTTCCTTCGAAAAGCCGCCGAGTATCTTGCCGACCTTGGTTACCCGCACGCGTTCACATGAGGGTAGCCTGGCCCGCAAGTAAGCCTCGACCCGCTCCGGCGTGACAGCGAGCTCACGAGCGCGTTCTTGTGTGCGTTGCAGATACGGCAGCTCGCGCTCGACGCGCAAGCGCTCCATGAGATGCTCGCGCTCGACGCGAATGGCTTCGCGAGTCCATGGATCTTCCACTCCCGGGCGATTGGCTGTGCTCTGCTGACCGGCACGCTGACCGACAGCGGTGGCGACAGATGCGGTGATGAGTCGATGACGCTCGAACGCAGAGGCGATGGGCGAGTCGGGTGGCGGCGTACCGAGCCGAGACAGGAGCGCTGCCTCCTGATCCGTCCAGTCTTTGAGCAGGGCGGGCAGACCCGTCTCGCGGATGATCAGCTGCCGCAACGTCTGGCTCAGCAGCGACGCCGTCGTGCGTGCCCGATCGCTCTGCAATTCAGGTATGAGCACCTGGTCGAGCTCGCGCAAGATCACTTGCAGCGTCCGCTCCAGGCTCGGCTGCAGGCCATCCGGAACGGGATAATCCGCTTCGTGCTGTAGCGTCATACTCGCCTATCCCCCGATGCGTGCGCGTGTCGTGGTCGTGGCCATTGCCGCTTGCACGACCGTCCCTTCGAAGTTCTTGCCGCGCTTGGTCTTGCCATATTCGCCACCCGTGGTCGCGCGCAGGGCCTGGGCTTCGTCGAGGATCATCGCGTTGAAGTGATCTACGGCGTCAGCAAGCCGTTGCCGCTGATGTCGAGTCGGCAGCGAAATTAGTGCAACTGTACTAGTTGACGCAAGTGTATTAGCGTGTGCGCACGAACGCGGAGAGCGACGTTGCGGGTGCCGCACTGCGATGACGAAACACTCGCGTGCGGGCTGCAGTTCGACTCGCGGCAGCAAAGCGTTCCAGTCGGTTGTTGTTGGTGGTGCGTCGGAAGCAGCCTCAAGAGGAGCTCAACCATGTCGAGCAAAGCCAATCTGGCCTTCTTTCATTCCCAGAATCGCGGCTTGAGAACCGCTGCTCCAGAAGACGACTACCTGCATCCGCAGGCCAATGCCGAGGTGAGCGATGACTCGCTGACTGAAACGCAGTACTTCGGCATCTGCATGCCGGAGCAGCGCATCCACGGCCTGTTGTATTGCTGGCATCACCCGAATCTGAAGACCGTGAGCGGCGGCGCATGGGTGTGGCAGGGAATGAAGACGCACGCATTGCAGTGCGAGATCTTCGATTGGCGCAGCTTCATGTCGGACCGGCCGCTGCGCAACGACCTGCACAGCTACCGGCTGGACAACGGCTATGGCGTCGATGTCGTCGAGCCGCTCAAGCGACATCACGTGACGTACTCCGATGCGTCGCGCGGCAATGCGTTCGATCTGGAGTATGAGGCGGTTGCGCCGCCAGTCGTCTGGGCCGACGGCAAACATTTCGAGCAGACGATGAAGGTGCGCGGATCACTCACGCTGCGCGGCAAGCAGTACGAGGTGAATGGTTACAACGTCCGGGATCGATCATGGGGCAAGCCGCGTCCCGAGGCGCACATGAACATCCCGCCCGTGAACTGGATGACCGGCGTCTTCGGCGACGATCTGCACTTCATGTGTACGGCAACGGATCACCCGGAGCTGAAACCCGACTGGCTGAAGCTCTACCCCGATTACCCGGCCGAGCGCACGTTGATGGGCGGCTGGCTGCAGAAGGATGGCGAGCTCCTGGAAATCGTGTCGTGCAGGAAGCGCACGGTTCGCAACCAGTCGACGCTCTTCGTTGAGCGCATCGAGTTGAGCCTGGTGGACTCGAAAGGTGGAACTCACGAGATGGTTGGCGAGCCGCTCGCGCTCAGCCCACTCGTGGCGTGGCCCAACACCTACATCGTGACGGCGCTGATTCGGTGGCGCTACGCAGGGCGCACGGGTCACGGCGATTCACAGGAGATGCAGTTGTACGATTTCGTGCGGGCACTGAGCCAATGATGGGTTGCGTGGACTGGATCGCGCTGTGATTTTCAACTGTACGGCGGAATCGATATGCGTGCCGACTCGCAACTCCACGGTCGCCCACTGGTCCAGGCTCAGCAACGTTTCAGCTTGCCAGCCGATGCAGGGTTCCCCGCGAGCCCGCTCACCGATATGCTCTCGCCACCCACCCATGCCCCGGTAGCTCAGTTGGATAGAGCGCGCCCCTCCTAAGGGCGAGGTCACAGGTTCAACTCCTGTCCGGGGCGCCAGTCAAATGAAGCACTTACGCGTGCTTGCGACTACCGGATGATCTCGTGCCGAAACCTCTGCCGGCATTCCTGATGCTTTGCTCCCGCAAATCAGGAGTGCAGACGATGATCGCGATCGAGATCTTCCTCGCCTGAGTGACGACCAGCGCGAAGCCGTCGAAGCCGGTTGCGTCACGATCGCGGCGGCACCGCCGACGGCATGACAACGAGAGTTCTCTGTATGAAAGCCTCGCTGCTTTCGTCTGTGCCGGCGTGCAGGGTCAGAGCAAATCGTTGCGCGTGCTGACGCTCAATCCAGATGAGCAGGGACTCTCGGGCACGTTGGCGGGAAATGGTACGCAGTGGCTCCTACCGCAAAGAGGCAGCGACGACGGCACTCACGTGATGTTCTACAGCCAGCAAGGTTACTTCGCTGAGGGCTCGTACTTCGGAGAGAGCGTGAAAGGTCACGTCATCATCGAGACGATCCTTCGAAGGGCATTGAGGTGGAGCACGCACCGTGTAGACGAGCGTCGGAAGATCGTTGCCGCGAACGCCATCATGATCACTCCGCACAGGATGTGCGAATGGACGGCGAGTTGGCCAACATAGTGCTTCAGGCATTTCTTCTGAGCGAGATCCGCTTGCGAAACATCTTCGACACTCGAAGTTGAGTGTCAAAGGATCGCCAACGATGCTGGCTCACATGTTCTCTACAATCGCCAGCTAACCAGCGGCCACGTGGCAGCCGTCACTGCTGCAAAGAGCTTCAATAAAGACAGTTGTCTGGGGGCGGATCATGCGGAAGACAGCCGAGAGGCCTTCATCTAGGCCGCTTTTTATTTCTTCGCTGCAAAGGAGCAAGCCTTCCGTCTGTCAGTGGGAGGAGCACGACGTCTGTGTCGTACCCAGCCATTGCAGCGGCGGTTGATGGAGCGCCCGTTGGAGCTTGCATTCGCCATCCTTGAGCGTGAGAAGCAGCGCACAGCTGCTCATCGCACGTAGCGGATGAGAAGAGAATGAGCCGATGAGCATCGAAGAAACCGGCGCGTATGAGGTCGAGATCCGTCGCAACGTGTTCATTCCCATCGCGGGCGGTGAACTCGCCGCGGATCTGTACCTTCCCAAAGGAGCGTCGCGCAGCCCAGCACTGGTCATACTGATGCCGTATAGCAAGGATTGGCTGAGCGGTAGCGGGTGCTGGCACTCACATCATTACTTTGCGCGGCACGGGTACGCCTGTGTGCTGGTGGATTTCCGCGGAACGGGAAGTTCCAGTGGGGAGGCGCGTGCGCCATTCGATCCGGCTGAAGCCGATGATGGCGTGGCGGCGATCGAATGGGCGGCTCAACAAGCGTGGTGCACGGGACAGGTGGGCATGTGGGGAGCGTCATACGGCGCCATCAGTTCACTGCGTGTGGCCTCGCGCCGC
>DATELY010000011.1:0-24821 GCA_035276085.1 Steroidobacteraceae bacterium
CCGAATACGCAGAATAGTGGGTGTTCGACAGATTACGCCCAACCAGCCGCACATCCCAACGTTCGTCCGCGGATGTCCATCCGACATTGGCATTGACGATGGCGAAACTGTCTTCGGTGATCGAGTTGCCCGCATCCCACCTGAAGCCGTCGTTGTAGTAGTAACCGACCGTGGCACTGAGCGTACCGATATCGACCGGCACGCTCAGAGTCGGAGAGAACGTCACCGTGTACTTCGGCGCTCTTGGAAGTCTGTTGCCGGAGCCGTCACACGCTTGCAACGTATTTCCACCCGCGGGATTGGGGGTTTAACACGGAGCGTTCACGAACCCCTTCATCTCGGTATCGAGATAAGCGATGCCTGCATCGAGGCTCAGGTATTGCGAAACATGTAAGCGCGTTTCCAGTTCAGCACCTGCCACATCGGAGTCTGCCGCATTGAGCGTCTTGACCGTTGGGCCCACGGCAATGCCGACCTGAAGGTCATCGTACTGATAGTAGAACAACGCTGCGTTCAAGCGCAGACGCCGATCGAGCAGTTCCGTCTTCACGCCGGCTTCGTACGCATCGAGGATTTCCGGATCGAATGGCTCATCCCCGGCGGCAACCGTATTGAAATTGCCTGACTTGAAACCGCGGCTATAGGACCCGTAGACCATGACGTCATCGCTGAGCTGATGATCGAGGATCGCCCGCCAAGTGGGCTTCTCGTACGACTTATGGCGGCTGGGTTCGACCGGTATCGAGAGCAGCACATCCCGAGTCGCGGGATCGATGATGTCGGTGCGGCCGGAAAGCTCTCTCTTGTCTTTCGTGTAGCGCACACCCAGGGTCAAGTGCGTCGCCTGGGCAACAGGGATCGTCGCCTCGCCGAACGCCGAGTAAGTGTCCGTGGTGATGCTGTTTGCAATGCTTACCCCTCCACCGACACCCGAGCCGAAGATCCCCAGTCCCAGCGGTCCTGCAAAACCGGACTTGTCGTGCATGTAGAACGCGCCCACGATCCACTTGAGAGCCGAACTCGGATCCGAGATCAACTGGAGTTCCTGCGTGAACGTCCGATAGGACTGCTCATCGATGTCGACGTCGACAATGGGACTTGGCGTAGCATCGTTGTCGGAGCGCAGCTTGACCTTCAAGCGCTGATAGGCAGAGATGCTCTTCAGGCTGAAGAGCTCGAAGGAGTGCTCGATATGCGCTGCGGTACTGTACGCGTCGTATTTGCCGTATGGATTTACGTTGCCCGATACATCTTGATACTTGCCTGTATAGGTCGTCACTCCATCGATACCCAGTGAACCGGGCAGGTAGTGCAATCCCACGCCGTCGTCGCGCTTTGCGTCCAGATAACTCCCCATCAGAGTGACAGACGTGTTCTCACCGGGTGTGTAGAGCCATTTGGATCTCAGGTACAGCTCATCCTTCTCGTTGGTCTCCGCGCCCGTGGTGCTGTTGTTCCCGAAACCCTCTCGGCGCTTGTGGTAGAAGGCTGAAATATCGGCGGCCAGATTCCTCGCGATGCCCGTGGTTGCGTAAAGCTTCGCCTCGGTGCTGTCGAAGTTGCCGTAGGACAGGGTTCCCGACAGCTGCGTGTCCTGGGTCGGCGCCTTGGTGATGACCTGGACCAAACCTCCCGTTGCATTGCGGCCGAAGAGGGTGCCCTGCGGCCCTTTGAGAACTTCCACGCGCTCAATGTTCAGCAGCGAGAAGTCCGCGCCGTAGGAGGCAGGAACGTATACGCCGTCGATGTAGGTTGAGGTACTCGGCTCTTGCCCAGCCGTTCCGTCGGTCGAGCCCACGCCGCGGATGAACAGGTTCAGATTGCCCGTGCCATGGGTGGTCACCAGCCCGGGCACCTGCTGCAACAACTCTGACGTTGACTCCGTACCGACGCGCTCGAGGTCACCGGCGGACATTGCGGTGACCGATATGGGCACCGTCTGCACATTCTCGGAACGCTTCGTTGCTGTCACGAGGATCTCTTCGATGCGAGGCCTCGAGCCATCGGTTGCGGCAGCCCCAACTATGGATGACTGCTCTGCCGCGGATGCTGTGATGGCAATGCACGCGGAAATCGCCGGCAATATCACGGAGCGCATACAAACCCCCTACGTCGCATCGAATCAACGGCAGCGTTCGGTGTTGCGAGACTCCGCGTTCTCCGCTCGATCGCGCACGCTGAAGATGCTTTACAAGCTGAAGATGTAATCTGCCGGCAGAATAGGCCGTTGGTACCGAAATCCAGGTCCTTATTTTTGGACTGAGCGGCGAAGCAGTCGAACCTTTAGCTCGAAATGCACTGCTCTCGAGAGTGATAGCAGTTGCTCACGGTGCTCCCGCTTAGCACCATTGGCTATGGATAACGAGGACGAGATGCGAGCAGGTATTGTCGTCGCCGCAATGCTTTTTTGTTGTTGGCTTGTCAGTCGCTGCAGGATGGGATGCTGCGGTCAGCTGCTCGATCGAGATCCCGGCATGGAGACTGGGTTCAGCGCTGCAAAAGCAGTTGAAGCATTGATCGGCATCCCCCATGGGCGGCACATCGATAGATCAGGACTGCCAGAGGTTTCTACATGAGTCAGCCGACCAATCGTTATCACCTTACCCCTTACGATGAATTTCCAGTTCATCAGTCGCCGTATCCATTTTGCGTGGTTCCATCCACGGACTATAACTGGGACGACGGTTACTGGATGGGCGTGCATTCGCCCGCACACAGGATATTCATTGGTACCGGCCTGCGGGTAAATCCGAACAGCGACATGGTCGGTGCGTACGCGTGGATCAACGTAGAAGGAATGCAGCGCACGATCCGTCTGAGTCGCTGTTGGCGTGAGAATTACGCTCTCCAGGTCGGTCCACTGCGATATGAGTTTCTCGAGCCACTGCGCAAGATTCGAATCGTGCTCGAGCCAAATGAGGCGGATTTCAGCTTCGATATCATTTGGGAAGGCTCATCGCCTCCGTTCCTTGAAACACACCATGTAGCCGTTCATCGATGCAGGCACACGACGGAGCAGTCCCGCTACACCCAGCCTGGACGAGCATCGGGGCAGCTGACGTACAAAGGGAAAACCCTGTCGCTGTCGCAAGATCACTGGTATGGCACGCGTGACCATAGTTGGGGTCTTTATGCGGAGCGGCCGCCCTTGAGTCCACACCCTCGCTTGCTGCCGCCCCGTGTTCCCAGCAATGAGCCTGCGCGCGCCTTGCGATTCTGGGCCGTGATGCGCGCCGATCCGTACAGTGGGGTGTTCGAGTTTCACGAGGACAAGAACGGCATCCAGACTGCCATGAACGACGCCTTCGGCACGCCGTTCGGTGGCACTTTCCACCGCGGCTGGTCCGAGGAAGAAATCCCCTTGGCCTCGGTAACCCACCGGCTGGAGTTCGAGCCTGGTACAAAAATCCTCAAACGAGCATCGATCAGTCTCATCGACACGAGAAACCGGCCCTGGAAAGCGGAATTCGAGACGGCCACTCCGCCGTGGTTGCCCGTGACGAACGGCTACCTGCCGGGAAGCTGGAAAGACGGCGGTACCATTCACACGTACCACAATGCTCCGTTGGCGATCGAGTGGGATGAGTTTGACTTCTCGAAGCAGCCCGTCATGCATAAGCCTTACGCGCTGAAAGAAGAGGACGCGACGGATACCTTCCGCTTCAACTTTGACTACAGCAAGCCTATGCAGGGCATTGAGTATTCCTGCAGGCTGAAACTACAGTCGCCCGATGGTGCGACTTACCCTGGCGCTGCTCACGTGGAGCATCTCATCGTCGGTCCCTATGCACCGTACGGCTTTACCGGCGACGAGTAATGCGTCAGGGCTCCCACAGGGCGGCGATGGTGTGGCGGGCGCCCGGTGGGCGAGGGTGGTGAATGACAGGGGTGTGAGCACTGGTGAGTAAAAAAGATCCGCAGGACGAACAAGTCGTGGACGGCGCTGCTCGAAGGCAACGGTGGAAGCCTGCGGCTCGGCCGCAGTGGGTCGCCGAGGTGAATGAGATCGGGTCGTTCATGGATCTGCGATCCGTGGTGCCGCTCGATGAGGCGTCGCTCCTCGGTACCGCGCAAGAGAACACGGGTCTGAGCGACTTCGGCGAAGACAGTTGGCGTGAGCCGTTTCGCGTCTTCGTCAAAGCGCTCGAGAAAGAAGCCCAGCTCAACTTGATGGGGCGCTTATTGACGCGCTCCGAGCTACTTCAGTATCTGGAGGGTCGGCTCCAGATCGAGAACGCCTACAAGCTGCATCCCGAAATCGAGAATGAACAGATCAATCGTCCGCTGCTGATCATTGGCCAGGGCCGCACAGGGACGTCCGTGCTGCAGAATCTGCTGTCGGCGGATCCGGAGAACGGGACGAACACGATCTGGGAAGCGATGTTCCCCTTTCCACCGCCGGAGGCGGCCAGCTATCACACCGATCCGCGCATCGAGCGCGCGGACAAGCTGATCACGATATACAACCGCATTGCTCCGGAGCTCGAATCGATGCACGAGTTCTCCGGCGGCATTCCCAACGAATCGGTGCACCTGCGGTGCCTGGCATTCCAGTCGGTCTGGATGGTCGTGATGGGACAGGCACCGAGCTACTTTCAATTCATGGGCGGACGAGACGTCAGGGATGCGCTTCGATATGAGAAACGGGTGCTGAAATTCCTGCAGTGGAAGAATCCGCGCAAGCGCTGGGTGCTGAAGGCACCGGACTATATTCGATACCTGCCCGAAGCTTTCGAGGTGTATCCCGACGCGGCAGTGATCTGGACACACCGCGATCCCATCGTCGCGCTGACGTCGGCCATCGGCCTGATGGGCACGTTGAACTGGATCCGCTCCGACGTGCCGTTCCTGGATGGAACGCTGGACTTTCTCACCCGGGTGGACGCCTCGGCAGAGCTGATGACGAAGCCCATCGAGTGGTTGCAGAGCGGCAAGGTGCCGGCCGATCGGTTCTGCAACGTGAGCTATCAGGACTTCGTCCGCGACCCGATGGCTGTCGTCGACCAGATCTACGCTCGTTGCGGCATTCATCTCACTGCGGATCGCAGGGCGCTCATGCAGCAGCATATGGAGAGCACCCCGCGGTCGAAGCGACCCGCGCACAAGTACGATCTCGGCCCGCGCGAAACGCTGGAGCGTGAGCGAGCTGCATTCAGCGTCTATCAGAGGTTCTTCAATGTGCCCGATGAAGTCTGACGAAGACGCTTCGCGTGTACATCAAGCGTGGCAGCAGTACTGCGCGAGCTTCGAAGAGTCACTGCGCGCGCTCGAGCGAACGCCCCGGTTTCAGGACAACGTCCATGATCGAAAGCAGGCATATATCGCGCTCCTCCAGGCACAGGCAATGGCCTACAACTGGGTCGTCGCGCCGCGACCCGAGGTTGCGCGCGTCTACACCCACACGGCGTGGAACACGAACGTCTACACATTGGGAGGCAATGGCAGTGACGATTGCCTCGCGATCGCGTTTCTCGACGGCAGAGCCACCTATCGATTGCGGGGGAGGCTGGGGCAGCTGCGTCTGATCACGTTGCAGCACTTCAGCCATGCCCTGGGTCATCCGGACGCTCGCATGCTCGGCAACTACGAGTGGACGCCGGACGATCCGGCGGCAGACGGCCGCCTCGATTTGATATTCAGCGCGAGTAAGCAAGACGGCAATTGGATTCGCCTCGACGGGCAATCGCAACACAATTTCCTCTTCTTCCGCAGAAAACTGGGAGATTGGTTCGACGATCTCGGGGAGCTCGACGTCGAGACGCTCAGTCCTCCGCCGGCAAGCGCCAATGACAGCGAATGCGTCGTCGAGCGGATCGATGCCGCTCGAGGTTTCTGCAAATATCTAATCGAAAAATGGGCGATCGGTATTTATGACGTCTTCAGAGCGAAGGCAGGCGGACGTCCCAACAGCGTCTCCTACTTCCCTGGCAAAGACATCGCTCAGGGGTATGCAGGCAGCCCCTCCACGGATTACGCGGGCATCGTTTACGAAATCCAAGCCGATGAGGCGATGATCATCGAGCTGGAGCGGCCGGACGCCGCCTACTGGTCGATCCAGCTGTTCGATGTCTGGTCGAAGTCGCTCGATTTCATGAACTACCAGACCGACGTCAATCTGCTGCGGGCCGTCGTCGATGCCGATGACAAGCTTCGATGTGTCATCTCGCACAGCGATCCTGGACTCGCGAACTGGCTCGATTGTCGTGGTCAAAACACCGGTTTCGCCGTGTTCCGAAACTACCGAGCGAGGACGCAACCCGTGCCCGTTGTCAGAATCGTGAAACTCTCAGAATTGAAGCAGGCTCTGCCTCCAGAGACGGCGCGGGTGACGCCGGCCGAACGCGCGAAAGCGCTGACGTACCGCCGGCTCGGCCTGCGTAGGCTCTACGATTTGCCGGGGGCGAGCCAACGCCCGGAATGACGATGCAGGCGGCGGCGCGTATGCACGTTGCCAGAGAGCTCAAGCGCCAAAGCTGTCGAGTGCGTCGAGATCGTCTATGGCCGTGGATATGCGGCGCAGGAATTCGACGGTCGTGTGCTCGGGCTGCAGGTTTTCCGGTTGCTGAATCGACGGCGTGAGCGTCACGGTCCAGAACGACAACGCAGCGAAGAGTTGCTGTCGGTACAGATTCCATGCCTCTTCGAATGGGACGCGAGGGCCGCCATTCTCCCGCAGCCGCTCGAGATAGTAGTGCAGCAGCTCCTTGTCCCATCGGCGCCGGTTATCGACGGTGAGAGCGGTGCTGATGGTGTACGCCACGTCGCGTGACCAATTGCCGATCGCCAGGCACTGCCAGTCGCCCAGACCCATCTGTCCGTCCTGCATCAGGAACCAGTTCTTCAGATGCACATCGTTGTGTGTGACCATTCTGGGTAGTTCGGCATGTCGCAGCACGCATTCCGTCGTGCGGGGCCACACTTCCGCTTCGCGCCTGGCTAAACGTTGTGGGATGAGCCCGCGCTCTACGGCGCCGGCGAAGCCTTTGGCGCAATACTCGGCATGCCCAAAATCGAGATAGCGCTGCCAAAGCTCGTTCCAGGGGAGCAGCCCTTCGCCTGCAGTGAAGAGATCGGTGCGCTCGTGTGTCGAGCCATGCAAAGTGGCCAGCACGTCCATTTGATTGCACGCGCGTTGGAAATCCACTTCCGTGGACTCGTCACAGAACGTCGCGTTGCCGGCCATGTCCTCGAAGACGAAGATCGAAGTCCATGCCTCTGCATCGTAGTCGGCCAAATACGCGTTCGGCGCGGCGAGATTCAGGTGCGCACGAAGATGGCGGTAGAACGTCACCTCGTTGACCGTTGCACGCGATACTCTGAGGAATGTTCGATGGATCAAGGTGTGCGCTGCCTTGCAGAAGACGCTGCGCGGCAGACCGCGCGAGTGACCCACCTCATTGTAGGCAACGTGAATCCGCCGGCGATTGGAGGAGCCATTGTCCACGGGTCCGAGTTCGTACGAAACGACTTGCGCACCCGGAACGGAGCGACACAGCAAGTCGGTCAACCAGGCGGGCGTGATTGCCTCGTACCGCGCCGGCACTTCGCTGGCACGGAACACTTCGACCGGGTTCTGCTGGTCGGCGTGAAAGCGGCGCGTGATTCGTTCGATAGCTTCATCCGATTGCACGTCGAATCTCCTTTGTTTCTCGATGAGATATCGCTTGCTGCAAGGACATGCACACGCAGAGCGTCCTTCAGGAAGCAGTGCAGCGAAAGCCGGGCGAGTGTCGACCGCACCGATTGAAGTTAGCTGCCACGCTAAGTTAGTACGGACGCAACAGGGAACGTGGCCTCCGTTGGACACTGGCAAGCAAGTGCCAAAAATTCCAGCAATCCAGTGGAAAGCACGACGCTCAAGGCAGATGTGGTGGCTCAGGGCTTCCGGTCCGGGATTGTTTGCCCACCTGGGCCGCTGAACAGACTCGTGAGTTGCCCTGACGCCCCTGACACGAGGGTGCCCTGTTGAAAAGGCGTCAAAACGCCTTGGCTCCGCTCGAGTCGCGTGAACAACTTCTGCCACCTTCGCGCAGCGAGATCCATCGGAGCAAAAAGGTTCGACTGATTTCCATATCGGTCGAAGAATTGCACGTCCCCGGGCCGTCATGTCCGGGACGACGCCGTATTCTCCACCGCATTGACGCCACACCTGTCCGCGCTTGACGAACATGTAAACCACTGGCGCTGGAGATGCCGCGAAGTTCCGGATCCAAATTCCGGAGACATCCGTGGGGTCATCGGATTCGCGCGACGCGGTGCTTGAACAGGACAGCCTGCGAGAAGATCAGGCAGCCGGTGCACCGGCAAGACGATTTCATTGCCGTGCTCCTGCGCAAGCCACGCAGATTCAAGTGCAAGAAACCAGCTCAAACATGAATGGGGGGCAACTGAATGCAAGCTTTCGGTCCAACGACGATATCGATTTTGGCCCTGGCAACGCTTGTCCCTGCCGCGATCCAGGCGCAAGTTGCGGAGCCGGCCACGAATACCGCTTCCGCGAACAGCGATCAGGCGGGTGCTTCAGGTCTGGATGAAATCGTCGTCACAGCGCAACGTCGGGGCGAGAGCCTGCAGGATGTGCCCATCTCCGTGAACGCCGTGACGGGAGCGCAACTGGAACAGCGAGGCATTTCCAACATCAACTCACTGTCTGCCACAGTTCCCGCGCTCGAGGTGCCTCGTACCGGCTCCGCGAGTACTCCGTTTCTGCGTGGCGTGGGATCCAATGCGGCCAACCCGAATGACGAGCCTTCCGTTGCAATGTACGTGGACGGTGTATACATCGCGGCGCCTTTCGCCAACCTGTTCAGCTTCAACAACGTCGATCGGGTCGAAGTACTGAAAGGCCCGCAAGGAACACTGTTCGGTCGCAACGCAACCGGCGGCGTGATCCAGGTCATCACGCGCGAACCACAGCACGCACCGTCAGGGCAGGCGAGCGTCGGATACGGCAACTACGACACCATCTCCGGCGACTTCTATGGCACCACCGGCATCACCGATGCCATCGCTGCCGATCTGGCCATTGCGACGAAGGATCAGCGGGACGGGTGGGGACGCAACGCGACGCTCGACAAGGATACGTTCAAGGGCCGCGAGGTCTCGGCGCGCTCGAAGTGGTCGATCGAGGCGGGGGATGCGACTCGCGTCGTCGTTTCCGGCGACTACGCAAAGAGCCATAACAGCTTTACGGACTATCAACTTCCCGATGGGGTCATTGGGTTGGACGGCCAGCCGGCTCAAAACGGCCGATACGAGACGCACAACAATACGTCTCCGCTCGTGGAAGCAAAGCAGTACGGCGGTTCTGTCCGGGTGGACCATTCCTTCGCCGCGATGAACTTCGTGAGCATCAGCTCATATCGGCATAGCGACGGTCAGTTCAACGAAGATCCCGACGCCACACCGGTGTCGGTACTGCCGGCGTTCCTGAGTCAGAAAGCGGTCAACTGGACACAGGAATTCCAGCTTGCATCGCCTGAGGACGCTGCCTTCAGCTGGCTCGTAGGCGCGTTCTATTATCACGGTGCATCGGAATACAACCCGGGGCGGCTCATGGGACTTTCAGTGGCACCAGCCACCGCGCTCGATCAATTCGGCAAGCAGACAACCGATTCTGCTTCGCTGTACGGGCAAACCACCGTTCCCGTGCTCGATAGCAGTCGCCTTACCGTCGGCCTTAGATACACGACCGAACAGCAGGACTATGACAGCGCTCTGGAGGTTGATGGGGCGCGCACCGAGTTCGACAAAATCGATCAGAATTTCGACAAGCTCACATGGCGGCTCGCGTTCGATCACGATTTCGCGCCCGATGTTCGTGGCTACATCTCCTACAATCGCGGCATCAAGAGCGGCGGATTCGACTTGCTGAGCGTCGGTCAGGAGGTCGGTTACGATCCGGAAATCCTGGATGCGTATGAGATCGGGCTCAAGAGCGAGTTGTTCGACCGTCGCCTGCGTATCAACGGCGCTGTTTTCTTCTATGACTACAAAGACATCCAGGTGCAATCCATTCGGGGTGTGAGCCTGGTAACGAGCAATGCGGCAGGCGCCGAGATCAAAGGCGTCGATGTGGAGATCCAGGCAGCGCCGGTTCGACATCTCATGCTCAATGCCGGCATCGCGTATCTCGATGGCGAATACACGGATTTCCCCGAAGCGATCGGTTATCCCGCTTCGCCATTGGCGGGTCCCCAGTTCAGCTTCGATGCATCGGGATCCGACACGATTCGGACGCCGAAATTCACCGGCAACGTCGGTTTCACGTATGACCTCGCCTCGTCGATCGGCACGTTCACTCTGGGAGCCAACGCCTACTACAACGATGGCTTCTACTGGGACGCGCAGAATCGTTCCAAGCAGGACAGCTACAGCCTGTTCAATGCATCGCTGAGCTGGGCTCCGCTGGGCGACAGATTCGAAGTAACCTTGTGGGGAAACAACCTGGGAGATGAGCAGTACCTCATCTCAGGGGTTCCGAGCGGCTTCGGTGATCTGCAGATCCCAGCTGCGCCACGTACCTATGGAGTCACCTTGAATGTCCCGTTCGAGTGAGTCGTTACCCGATCTGACGCGGGAGAGACCTTATGCCCACCGATGCGAATGACACCATGGCCGATGAGGGCCTCAAGGTGGAGTGGCTGCAAAGCAAACACGAAGGCTTCGGCACGAGCTCGCCTGCGGACGAGCTATTGCATGGTCCCGGCGGCAGTACCCGTCATGACGTATGCGAGACGTGGTGGTTCGAAGCGCTCGTGCCCGAGCGCGGGTTGGTCGCGAGCTTCTATGTGGCCATGCGGCCCAATCTGAATGTGTGCTCGGCGGGCGCCTGGATCTGGCGCGGCCACCAGCGCTTTCAAGTGATGGCCGAGCATCTCAACTATCAAATCTATGTGCCCATGCCGAAGGTCAGTCCACAGGGCCTGCACATCCCCCAGGTGGGACTGCGCATCGACTTTGTCGATCCGCTGCAGCGGAACCTGGTTCGCTATGAGTCACCTGATGGATCGGTCGCTGCCGATCTCACCATCGATGCGCTGTTTCCGATCGTGATGCGGTCCAATGGTAAGCACTTCGAAGGTGCCACACGCGTGAAGGGGACCTTGCGGCTCGGCAAGGAGGTCATTTCGGTGGACAGCCATGGCTTTCGCGATCGCTCCTGGGGTGAGTCCCGCCCGGAGATCGCCGTCGTGCATCCACCCATCGGTTGGTTGTGCGGTGTGGTCGGCGACGGACGCTGCGCCTTCAATTTGAGCGGTTTGGACGATCCCAGGGATGCAGAGTGGTCAGGCGTATATCCCGTCTCGAGCGAGCAGACCTTCTACGACGGCTGGATTATCCTCGACGGGGAATTGCGGAAAGTGGTCAAGATGCGCAAGCGGACGCAACGCAACCCCGCCGATCTGATGGCACCTGTGCACGTGGACGTCGAGTTCGAGGACGATCGTGGTCAGACACATCGGCTCACGGGATCACCATCCACCAGCATCCGCGTGCATGTGTGGCCCAACAACCTCGGCTGGTTCGGCCTGACGGAATGGACGCTCGACGGAATGAAGGGGTGGGGTGAATGCCAGGACTACTCCTGGGCCGACTATCACAAGCGATTCTCGAAGGTGTGAGTCAAGCGCCAATCACTGTCATGAGCAGCGCGACGTTCCGATCGGTCGGGCCGCTGGGCGAGCCAGCGACCGTGGAGTTCCTGCGTATTCTGCGGCGCGAGTTCGCCCAGTCGCTGGCACCCGAGCTGGTGACGGATCGGTCGAAAGTGCTGCTGAACATGTCGCTGTCGCTGCTCGATTACCTGATTCTGCGCGAGGGTGGCCTGGACGCGTTGACCGCCCGACGTCAGGACAGCGTGCGACGTGCACTGGAAGCCCTCGGATACAGTGGCACACCGGCAGGCGAAGCATCCCTGCAACTGCTCGAAGAGCAGCTTTCGCGAAAGATCGAAGCGGCGGAGCGAACTGCGGAGGAACGCTCGCGAACGTATGACATCTTGCATCGGCTGATGCAGGAAGAGCGGTCTTATCTCGACGCGCTCTCATCTCCCGCACCCCAGGCGCAAGGAGTGCAGCCCGTCAGTTCGGACACGTTCGCCGAGCGTCTGGGTTGTTACTTGCAGTCGAAGCGACCAGACGGCCTCGCTGTCAACGTGAAATCCGTGGGCAATCCGCAGGGTGGCTATTCCAAAGATGTCTTCGTGGTCGAGCTCGACGGTCCTGGGCGACTCGCCGACCGAGTCGTGATCCGATGCGATCGTCCATTGGGCCCGCTCGAAAGCTCGGTCAGCTCTGAGTACGCAGTCCTCAAGGCAGCAGCGGCAGCTGATGTGCCCGTTGCAAAGCCGTTACTGCTGGAGCCCGATCCGTCGATTCTCGGTGCTCCATTTCTGGTGCTCGAGTTCGTCGAAGGAAAACCGTCCGGCGACTTCATGCGCAATGTCAGTGGCCAGGACCCGCGGACGATATTCCGCCAGCTCGCGCAAGTGCTCGCCCGCATCCATGCCATCGATCCTGCCACGGCAGATATTCCGCGCAGCGAGCTCGAACGTCCACTGCATGAGCACATTCGCAACCTGCTTGACCGCTTCGAAGAGCAGTGGCGTCGTCGACGCTCCGAGCCATCGCCCGTGCTCGCAGCGGCGCTGGCCTGGATGCGAGCGAACATGCCCGTGGGCGGCGGGCAGCCGGTCATCGTCCATGCCGATCCCACAACTCGAAACCTGTTGCTCGAAGGTGGAAAAATCAGCGCGCTGCTCGATTGGGAAACCTGGCACGTCGGGGATCCCGCAGAGGATCTCGCTTACTGCAAGGATGAAATAGCCGGCCAGATGGACTGGCAGGAGTTCCGCGAGACCTACACAGCTGCTGGCGGCCGGGACGTTGCCGAGGAGCGCGTCCAGTACTGGATGATGTGGAAATACTTGTTCGGCTCGATCTCGAGCACGTCCATGATGCAGGGCATCGGCGTCGATCCCGGAACCGATCTGCGGACAGCCTTCGGTGCCGTGTACTTCACCTCGTATTGCGTCGGCAGGGTGGCCGATCTGCTCTCGAAGACCTCCAAGACATAGAAGACCTACGGCGACTTACGAGCGAGTCAGAGCCGGAGGCTGGTTGCTTGACAGCCTGCCACCCTCTGACCTGCGGTGAAGTGCAAAGATCTACGCTGAGAAACAACGTGACAGACTCTCTGACCCTTCGTTATCAACGATTCTGCATCTTTTCGGGTGTCGCCTTCGCGGTCTTGTTTTTCTTTGCGTTGTATCCGGTCGCAGGATTCATCCCGCCACCTTCGCCCATGCTGAGCGGAGAACAACTCATCGACTTGTACCGCGATCGGTTCGCATGGGTGAAGCTGGCGATGCCGATCGGTATCGTTGCGGCAGGCTTCTCCATTCCGTGGAACGCGCTGATCGCCGCGCACATCGCCCGCATCGAACTGCGGCACAGTGCCATGCCGATGCTGGCAATCACGTCCTTCGGCGCCGGCATCGTCAACACCGTCCTGTTCTTCCTCCCGTTCATTTTCTGGTCCGCGGGATACTTCCGCATCGACCGCAACCCCGAATTGGTGCTGCTCATCTCCGACCTGTCCTGGTTGGAGGTTGTGATGGTCGTCACTCCCGCATGTATCCAGTGCGTGACCATTGCGCTGGCGGGCTTCATGGATCGAGACCAAAACCCGGTATTCCCGCGCTGGAGTTGCTTTGCAGTGTTGTGGGTCGGGGTCCTGCTCCTGCCCGGCATCATGGGAATCTTCTTCTTCCAGGGACCTTTCGCTTTCAACGGACTCATCGTGTTCTGGCTGGTCGCGGCTGCGTTCGCGGCCGAGATCGGCGTGCTTGCCTTTGTGATCTACAGACACCGATCTCCGCTCTTTCCAACAAGCAAGCACCGATTTCTGGATTGACTATAGAACCTGTCCATTTCTGGCACTAAACTCACGCCGGGTTGGTAGCGCTCGCTGGCAAAGGGCTCCCCCGCCTCCAGAGGTTCCAGGATGTCAGGCTGTCAACGTTGGTCTCTCGATGAACTCCAGGTCCTGGTGCCTGACGCGCGGCAACCACTAGGTCTGACCCAGGCCGGCTCCAGATGGGGCGATCTCACGTTGGCGCAAAGACAGCGCGAGCGTCGCGCGATGATCCTGTCTTTGGCACGAACCCAGATCGACGAAGGCTACCCCGAGATCGATGTCCGCGACCTTGCCGAGCGTTCTCAGCTGTGTAGGCAGACGATTTACAACCTTGTTGGTGGCAAGGATGAAATACTCGCCGCAGCGGTGGATGAACATTACAAAGCCATCCTTTCCGCGCTCGACATGCCCGCTGCCGGAGCACACGTTTTTGATCTGATGGCGGACGTCTTGTGGATCATGCCAATGAAGAATCCCTGCTACATCAAGGCGCTTCTCCGACGGTATTTCCAACACGGGGACAGCGTGCACCGCGTGATTCGCAGTCGCATTCAGGAGGCCTGCTCCAACGGCATGCAGCGATACCTCGGACAGCACAGTCGGAGCGCTGTGGCGACCAATCAGCTGGCGGAAAAAATGCTTGCGCTGGTTGCGATAAGCTCATTTGACTGGATGCATGAGCGAGCGACACTCACGGAACTGCGTGACCGGTTGTCCAGCGACTTCAATTTCGTGCTCGGCAACCTATGACCTGTCCTGGCCGCGATCCCTAAACGAATCGGGGTGTCATTGAGCCGAGGTCCGGGTAATAGCGTGGGCTGGCATTGCCCCGAGGATAGCGCCCGCTCTCGACCGGACGCAGGCTGAAGAAGGTGCCGTCGCTGCCGACCGTATTCAGATGCTCGACCTCGAGCGGCCGATCGCAGCAGGCGCTCAGGCTGCGAATGGCTTCGTGGAAGATGGGAGAAGAGCGAAGCTCGTTCATGACCTGTTCGCTGTTCCACTTTTCGATGAACACCACGGCACCTTCGCGCGACATCGTCGGCAGCAGCACGCTGTTGGAGGCCACCATCGCTGGTGTCAGAGCATCTTTCAGACCGCCGACGATCCGGAAGAACTCATCGCGGTGCTCAGCACGTGGATACCAGCGGGCGATGATGACGATGGACATGATCGATTCTCCTCGTGGGTTTGCTTTGTCACCACAGCACGCGCCACTGCAATTGCGCGCGTCGCTCGCGGATGACTTGTTCGCGTTGTGACGCGGTGACCTGCGGCGTATCGCGAGGAAGATGATTGCGGAGCTCCGCGAGTGGAACCTTGCGAACCTTCGGAATCGGATTCTCGCTGCAGTCCGTCCAGCGACCTTGCATCGCTCCTGTCGGATAGCCGCTCGTGTCCAGCCAGTTGGGGACGCCAGGATCCTTGGCAGAGATGACTGCGCGGAACACGCCGTCACTGTCGATGTGCGCCTGAGCGCCGTTGATGCTGCTGTGCCGGTTGTACCAATCCGTGGTCTCGTACAGGTCGTTCGTCAGGATCACGGACCAGTAGTGGCACTGCTCCGGGATCTTGGTTTCGAAGATCAGCGCTTCGTCGGCCGAGAGCGCGTAAGCACCTTCGTAATAGAACTGCCCGATGAGCCCGCCCACCTTCGAAAGCGTGGCGCCACCCACGTTCCATTCCTTGAGCGCATTGACGGTGCCCTCGCGACGCAAGCCCTCCACGTGATCGGCGAGCACGAGCGCGGTGTTACCGGTCAACGCCGCCAAACCGCGAAGTCGTTGCTCTAGATCGGTTGCAGAGGGGCGCGAGCGCGCGACCGGTATGTCCAAGCGTTCGATGGCAAGTGTTGGATCGCGCTCAGTGGACCAGTCGTATGCGACGAGACGCAGCAGCAGCGCGTGAGCGCGCGGGTTCAGCTCCCACCAATCGCCTGTGTGTCCCTTCGGTTTCGACGGACTCAGGACGACATCGAAACGGCCATCGCGATCGACTCGAAGCGTGTTGAAGTCGTTGAAGGTCAGCACGCCGATACCGGGATTCACTTTGCCGGTTTCTTCGGGAAGCGTGTAAACCTGTGCCATCTTGAAGATGCGTAGCGATCCACGGTCGCCTCGTATGCGATACGTGCCCCCGGGTGCGATGACTGCCTTCTTATAGATCGTGTCCGCGTTGGGTTGCAGCACGTTCAAGGTGGCGCCGATCCAGGGCAGAAACAGCGGATGGTCACCATCGCTGCCGAGTACGTCGAGGGTGCGCGCGGCGAGTGCGCCTAGCAGCAAGCGTCCGGCTTCTTGTTGCATCTGCGGATCGTCACGCACCCGTTCGGGCAACTTCAGCAACAGCGCCTGACCCAAACCCTTCAACTCATCGGCGAAGGATTCCCAGGCAGGGAAGCTCACGGCGGCGGTCTCGGCGGGATGCGGCATGCTGCCTCCTGTATCGTCTGCTGCTGGGCTCATGGCGGGGAAGGCGACCAGCGCGCATCCAAGCAGCAGTGGCGCGATCTTTTCACTCACATCACTCTCCCACCGTGCGCTCCCGAGCGACAGGAAAGCGGTCGTAGTAGAACTGGAAGCGACGACGCAGCGACGCAATGTCCACGCCGAAGTTGCCTCTGAGATCGTAGATCACGCGACCCAGCCGTCCACGCGGATTCGCCTGCAAGTACCGATCGAGACGATCTTCGGCCTCCCGCGTGAGCGGCAGGCCGGCCGTTTCGCAGACGCGAGCATGCGTGCCGCGTTCGTCGGCCATGTAGTCGTGGAACATCACGTCCATTACTTGTCCCTTCGGGAGCGTGTCTCGATCGCGAACACACACACGCATCAGCCGCTCGATCCGGTCGAACCAATAGTCGACGAGCTGTTGCAGATCGATCCTGGAGCGACGCAAGCGATCTGCATACGCCATCAAGGTAATCGCCGATTGCAGTACGGCAACGGGATCGCGATGCGTGATGACGACCGTTGCGTCGGGATACACGGCGAACAGGGCAGGGAGGTTCTCCATGTTCTGTGGCGACTTCATTACCCAGCGGCGTGGTCCATGCAGCCAGCTCATGACCTGCATGACCTTGCGCGCGTAAGCGTAGTGCGATGTCTGATCATGCGCGAAGTAGTACCGGTCCCACTGAGGCACGTACGCCATCCAGTCGATGTAGTACGAAGAAAAGTCGAAGCAGTGCAGCTCGACTTCCTCATGCACATGGCCGGGTGCCCACTCGTGCATGGCGGACCAGTGTTCCATCACGTTGTTCCACACGTGCCAGATTTCGTTGCTGCGTCGATAGCGCGGGTTGCGATCGGAAGACTCCCAGTTCATCTCGTCCGGCCGTGGGACCGGCTCGTTCGATTCCCACAGCTGCATGGAACGCAAGTCGGGATGTGTCGCCAGGAGATTCACGAGGTGGGTCGTGCCCGAGCGCGGCAAGCCCGACACGATGATCGGACGTGGCAGCTCGACTTCCAGAATTTCCGGATGCCGCTTGATGACGTCCTCGATACGCAAGCGATTGGCCGCGAAGCGAACCATCGATTCGTATGCCATGGCGCGACCGATCGGTCCCAGTCCGAGATCGTCGTTGAAGCTTTGCAGCCACACGGCCAGTCGTTCGCGGAAGTCGGCACGCCCAAAGTCGGACAGCCCCGTGGCTGCACGCGCAGCGCTGAGAATTGCCTCTTCACTCAAGGTCACGGCGGGAGCGGTGGCGATGGCCTGCTTCTCGCCGTCACTGAGCACAGGGTGTGCGAAGTCGGTGACGCGTATCTCTTTGGCGGTATCGGTTGACATGCGGCGACCCCCGAGCTCTGACCGAATCCAATCGCAACCGGCAGCTACCCAGCCACCGTGAAGCCTCCATCCACCGGCAGAGTCTGGCCGGTGATCCACGAAGCAGCAGCGCTGCACAAGAACAACGTGGCGCCGGCGACATCCAGGGGCTCACCATGGCGTCCCAGTGGCACACGCGAGAGCAAGCTCGAGCTCAGGTCGGAGTCTGCCAGCAAGGGACCCGTCATACGGGTGCGCGTCAATCCCGCAGCCACTGCATTGACACGAATGTTCCGCGAAGCCCAACGCACGGCGAGGGCGCGAGTGAGTCCAACGAGGCCCGTCTTCGCCGTGCCGTAGGCAGGCAGCAAGTTCATGCCGAAGAACGAGCTCATGGACGCCATGTTGACGATGGACGCACCGCCCGGCAGTCGACTGCCGCTGAGCAGAGGTGCAAGTCTCGTCGTCAGCCGCTGAACGCTGCTCAGGTGCATCGCGATGGCACGCTCGAACACGTCGGGATCGGCCTCGTCCAGCCCCAGCGCGAACATCGCCACGCCCGCGCTGTTGATCACGATGTCCAGCCGCTCGATCTGCGCCGCCATGCGATCGATCTGATTGCGATCTTCGACATCGAGCTGGATGTATCGATACGCACGCAGGTCCTCGTCGTATGCCGATGCGCTGGGCCGCGTTCCAGTCACGATTACGCTGGCGTCGGCTTGCTGAAAAGAGCTGGCGATTGCCAGACCGAGCCCACCTGTGCCGCCCGTGATCAGCACGGCGGTACCTGAGAAGTCGAAGCGGATGTTCGGCCAGTTCATCTTGTGTGGCCTATTGCTTTTGCGAGCACGTGATCATCACTTTCGTGCTCGCTCGAGGATCCTTTGCGATGCCGAACGCGGTGCCAAACTGCTCGAGCGGAAAACGGTGCGAGATCATCGCTTCGAACTCGAGCATTGAATCCCCGAGCAGCTGCAATGCTTCCGCGAACTCGTCTTCGTACGCGACAGCGGCCCGCAAATCGACTTCACGATGCAAGGCCTGCATCAAGTCGAGCGATACATCACCGGTGTAGATGCCTACATAGACGATCAGTGCCCGCCGTCGTGCCATGCTGATGGTATCGCGGAGGACGTGAGCGGAAGCGGTGGTATCGAAGTAAATGTCGGTGCTCACCGCGGGCAGCATGCCGAACGCATATTCCTTCCCGTGAAGACTTTCCAAGCGTTCACGTACATTCTCTGTGGTTGCATGAATGACGCTGCGAGCGCCCAGCCGCCGAGCGGCCTCTAGCCGCATGGGCGAGACATCAACGGCGACGATGTCATCGATACCACGAGCGCGAAGGCCCGCGATGATGCTCATTCCGATACAACCGACGCCGAGAACGGCGACGCGTTGGCCAGATGTCACCTCCGCGCGATTCACCGCATGCAGACCGACCGCCAACGGTTCTGCCAATGCGGCCAGTTCGGCAGGCAGACTGGACGACACAGGAATGATCGCGGCATTCGCATCGGCGCGGGCGATGACGATGTACTCGGACAGTGCACCTTGCTTACCGCCGTTGCCGATCACACCGTAGCTCAAGGCGTGAGCGGGATTGACGACGACTCGTTGACCCTTCTCCAGTCCCGATCCACCTGGGTCAGCGATCACACCGGCGAACTCGTGGCCGAGCGCCATGGGAATCGTCGAGCTGAACAACGCGCCACCGCAGGCTACGTAGTGAAGATCTGAGCCGCAGATCCCGCAGGCCTCCACAGCAATCAGAACATCCCCGTCGGCGCAGCGCGGGGGCTGGACGTCGTCGACACGGACATCATTGCATCCATGCAAGTTGACCTGCTTCACGAGCGTCTCCCGATTCTCGATCTCGGGGCAGTCTAGATGCGCTGCTTCCGTAGTGCAACGTGCGTTGCATTAAAGCGGGTCACGCTCTTCGATCTACAGGTGCGACGGCGTCAGGCGATGTATCTCCGCGGCGATCCAGCGGCGCTGCACGCGGGATGGCACCGCTTTCGGGTCCATCACCGCTTGCACGGCTATGCCGTTCAACAGAGCGAAAAGCCTCCTTGCTTCACGTTCGCATTGCTTCCGGCCGCCGAACGCACGTTGTCCCCACTTAGCCGTCATCGCGGACACGAGCAGTTGCAGTGCCGTGTGAATGTATCGACGGTGCTCGCGCTCGAACTTGGCGTCTCCTACCACCATGCCCCAGAACGCAATCCACACCTGCCAGTCGCGCAGACTGGGCCGATCGAGCGGCAGCAGGGCCTCCAGACATCCTTGAAGATCGGCGGGGTCGCGTTCGATTACCGAGTTCACGCGTGCTCGAGAGCTGTCGGCCGACGCGCGATACGCAAACAGCAACAACTCGTGCTTGTTGTTGAAATAGTGACTTACGACCTTCGTGCTGCAGCGCGCTGCTTGCGCCACGCGTCGCACGGTTGCCCATTCGACACCGTGGGAGGCGATGAGCGTGCAAGTGATTTCGGCGACGTCGCGGCGGCGCCCGTCGTGGTCAATTCGACGCGGCATGATTGGTGATCTCTGCGGGTATTGAGCACATCGCTGGCCTGCAAACGCTATCTTCGAACTTCCTCGAGCATCGCACGGAAGTTCATCATGTCCAGCGGAAGAGGGTAAAGGCCACCGGTGGTTGAAATCGACAGCGCTCGTTGAAGGACTACGCGTCGGTGAGCACGTCATTCATCTTCGGGGTGTCAGGTCCCGCAGGCCTCTGGCGGTGTCAGACACGGCGTCGAAATAGGGAGTACGCTAAGCCTTACCGACAGAGTTCTCGCTATGGACCGACGTGATCCCAAGCTTCAGCAGAGCACTTCCCAAGGCATCACGGAGCCTGCCAAGCGCCTCGCATACGCCATGCGCAGGGTGCGGGTCTGGACGGAGCGCGCGAGCTTGGCGCGTGATCAGGGTCGCATGACAGATGCCGAACGCTGTGACGCGAAGGTGAGAGATTGGCAGTCGAAGGTAGACCAGCTCACCCGACGCGTGGGTGAACCTGCCGGCAAATAGTGTCCCGCCGGTATGCGCACAGCTCACCCATCTGTTCGGGCATACCTGCTCGTTGGTGACACCGTATCGACGGAGGTGAACGGGCCAGCCAGCGTCGATGCTGGCTGGCGCGTGGTGCGGTTGCGGCTATCGATCGTACAGCGGTTTGAAACTGACCGCCGGAACGGTGGGATAGCCGTAGTACATCTGGCTCGAGACGTGCGTGACCTTCGGCACAGTGGAAGCCCACAAGCGCGCGTCGGTTGCATCACGTGCAATGACCAGCACGCGGCGGTGGCCAAGACTGCCGAACGGCTTTGATGCGTAGTTCTTGTGCCAAGCCGGCGCACCCAGCTTCGGGTGCTCGATGCTCACACCGTCCACGTACTTCTCGCCTGGCAGCCCACGTGTATCGCCACGATCCCACACGTTGTTGTTCATGATGATGAACTTGGGATTGATGGCGCGCCGCGCGGCATCGAGACGACGTACGAGGTCGACGTTGCCATCGGTCCACGCGTTCTTTTCGGCCGCTGACCAGCTGTCCCAACCCGCCAGCGATCCCCACACACGTGCGCCAACCACATCCAGAAACACACCATCGACCTTCCGTTCACGCATCAGGTTCGAGACGTAGCTGACGACAGACAGGATCCACTTCGAGCCCGGACGCATATCGGTGAGCTTGTTCCCGCCCCACTGCTGGCGTTGACCGTAGCTGGGATATGGCCACAAAGGCACCGCGCCGTAGTTGTTCATATAGAACCCCTTGTCGAGAGCGCAGATGAAATTGTCGGGGCGCTCAGCGGGGTTGATATACGCCAGAATCTCTGCACCCTTGGAACGTGCTGTGGAGAATGCTGTCGCATAGCGGTTACACCGGCCGGCGATCAACATGCCGGTCTTCGCACCGTATTGCGACACGTTGGTGTAGCTCGTGTTGTACGCCAGGCCAGCCGGGTTCGCGGCAAAGCTGGTCGCCGGAGCCGCCAACGCAACAGACAACAGGCCGCCCAGCGCCATGAAGGCACGTTTTAAATTCATTGCAAATCTCCCTGCAGAACAACTGATCACTTTGGATGATCAGGACATCAACCAACCGCGCTGCTGTTCAGCGTTCGCGAGCCGCTTTTGGCAGAGCGCGGTGACGGATTTATTTATGGCTTAGCCGCGTGGGAACGTATGGAACTCGTGCAGGCGAGGCAACGTGTCGCCGATGCCCAACGAAAACATCGAAAAAGGGCCGTTTTTGTCGTGAGTTATTCCACAAGCGGCTCAGGATCCAGGCGACGGAGCAACACACGCACTTGAGTCGATCAGACCTCACCTGAATGTGCTTCCCATTATTCGAGTAGCGAGACCGTTGGCGAGTCCTGAAATTTCTCCGGCGACACGAGTCTGAGCAACCAGAGCCGCGTCGGTTGGAGCTTTCTGAATGGTGCGTTCCAACTTGCTGGCGCTGCTCTGACTGGAACTGAGATTGCGTTAGGGGCAACGGGCTATTGCATCTACTCGGGACGAGCGCATCGCCGATCACACCGGACTATTCAGATCGAAAACGCTGGCGTCACCACTTACGTCATCGAGACCCTTCACCGGCGAGCCACCACTTCGGAGCGCGTGCCCTGCAGTTAGCCTCGCGTTAAGTAAAAAGCGGGCTCTCTTGCCATTGCGCATGAGGCTATGCTCGGCAGCGAATGTCGGAGGTTGGGGTGCGTTTTACACGCTTTCGCGAGCTGCGTGATCGCTCGTAGACGATAACAATGCCGGGGTGGAGCGACTGCCAACCCACTCGCTCCTGCCGACGCTTCGAACATACGGGGTTTTGCAGGGACGCTGTTGAAGGGGATTCTCATGACAACGGCACGAATGACTCTGCGCGTTCTCGAAAAAACGTATTCGGTGAGGGCGAGTGACGCGCCTGCTACGAACCGCCAGCGCAGCGATATCGAACTCGGTCGTGCGGCGACACGAGGAAGTGGCGGATGGAATGCGTACGACGTGTGGAGAGTCTTCATCAAGGAAGCGCGAGATCGCCGCGAGCGCGGTGATAGCAACTCCGCTCCGCCATCTTCCTCACAACACCCGCCGAACAACGCGTAACAGCGCACGAGCGAGTACCCCGCTTACGCACACTCAGAGCCCGCCACCGTAGCCGGCATCGGACCGGGTATCGAGCTCGGGGAAAAGATGGGAGTATGCGCACGCGGCGAGTGCCGTGCTGAATCGACACGAGCCCGAACGGACACGTGAGCGGGTCGACATCGAGGATCGCAGCGATACTTGCCATGCGAGTATTCATTCGGCTCGAGCCCGTGCCGCGTGTATCCACTTCCACAGCCTGGAGATGAGAGTTCAATGCGCGTCGTAGTGATCCTGATAGTGCTTCTTGCAGTCGGTGCCGGTGGCGCGTGGTGGTGGGCCGGGCGTGCTCAGCCTCCCGCCATTCAGATTACGCAACCGACGCGGCTCGTGGGGCAGCAAGGTAAAGTCGATGTCGTGGTGGACACCCACGGTGCGACACTGAACACCTTCAACGTCGTCCTGCGGCAGAACGAGAAAGACGTTCCGCTGTTCGATCTGGGCGATAAGGCAGCGCAGCTGACCCGCGAGGGCGATCGCTTGCGCTTTACCCGTGCGCTGGGGAAACGGGATTTCCCGCAGCTCGAACCCGGGCCTGCCCGCATCGTCGCGACGGCATCGCGGCCGGTTCTCTTCGGCTACCGGCAGGTGCAAGCGAGCGCCAGCAAGGATTTCGAGGTGCGATTGACGCCGCCGCAGGTAGGGGTGCAATCCCTGCATCACTTCATCAATCACGGCGGCTCCGAGATGGTCGTCTATCACGTCTCGGCCGACGCGGCGACGTCCGGTGTGCGCGTCGGCGACGACGAATACCGCGGCTATCCCGCGGCCGGCGCTGGCATCCAGAGTACGGATCCGGGGCTTCGCGTCGCGTTCTTTGCGCTGCTGTGGAACCAGGCTCTCGATACACCGATCCAGGTATTCGCGCGCGATGAAGTGGGCAATGAAGCCCGCGCGAGCTTCGATTATCGTGTCTTTCCGAAAACTTTCCGCAACAGCCGGATTGCGATCGACGATCGCTTCCTGCAGAAGGTCGTACCGGCCATTCTGCAGAACACGCCGGAGCTGAAGGTGGCGAATCCCAATGACCTCGTCGCGTCGTTCCTCACGATCAACCGCGATCTGAGACGCGCGAACAACGCCACGATTGCGGCGCTCGCCGAACACAGCGCACCGAAGATTTTATGGCAGGGTGCCTTCAAGCAGCTCGTGAACACGGCGGTCGAGGCGGGTTTCGCCGATCAGCGCACGTACGTCTACAAGAATGAGCCGATCGACAATCAGGTACATCTCGGTTTCGATCTTGCATCCTTGAGTGCCGCCCCGGTGCAGGCGGCGAACAGCGGCACGGTGGTGCACGCGGGATGGCTGGGCATCTACGGCAACTGTGTGATCCTGGATCACGGCATGGGCTTGCAGTCGCTGTATGCGCACCTGTCATCGATAGATGTCAAAGTCGGCGCCGCCGTCCAGCTCGGGGATCGACTCGGTCGCACCGGCTCCACGGGGCTTGCAGGGGGCGATCATCTGCACTTCACCATGCTGCTCGATGGACGCGCGGTGACGCCCATCGACTGGTGGAGCCAGAAGTGGATTCAGGATCGCATCCTGCGGAAGCTGGCTGAAGCGGGTGCCAGTGCGGGGGCGAGCTGAGATCAAGCTGTGCAGCAGGGCTTGATCGACCCCAGTGACACCGAAGCACGTTCCGATCGGTGGACCTGTCACCGATCGGAACTTCGTCAAACGTCAAACGAACTTCACTGCGTTGCCGGCAGACACTGGTCGCCACGGTCGTCCTTCCCGCGTCGCTCATCGTCGTTTCTGCCGTCGTCCTGGCGCGTGCTATCCCGACTTCGCGGATTCGCCATCGGTTTTGACGCTGGCCGACGCGGTCGGTGACGGCCGCTCAGGCACTTGCGCGCGCCTCGGGCGCGAAAGTCGCTGTAGTGAAGACCTTGGTTCTGGTCATCGCCGCGGCGATGCGCATAATCGGTCTCCGAGATGTTTCTGCGCGCCACAACCCG
>DATELY010000012.1:0-36027 GCA_035276085.1 Steroidobacteraceae bacterium
GCTGATACGTCAGACCATCGTATTTGCCGGAGTGAATGCAGACACCGTACTCGGTGAAGGAGGCGTGCCATTCTTCTGGGACCTGAGACATGCGGCTTGAGTCCTGAGGTGAAGAGCTCGAGCCCCAGGTCTCAGGTCTCACGCCATGCGGAGCAATCACGAAGCGAATCGGCAAACCGTATTTCTTGGCAAAGTGGAAGTCGCGCTCGTCATGCGCGGGCACGCCCATGACGGCGCCTTCGCCATAGGTCATGAGCACGTAGTTGCCAACCCATACCGGCACGAGCTCGCCTGAAATCGGATGCTCGACGAACAGGCCCGTGGGCATGCCCTTCTTTTCCATCACCGCGAGCTCGGCTTCCATCGCCGTGCCGCGTTTGCATTCCTCGATGAAGGCGGCGAGCTCGGAGTTGGTCCGTGCGGCGTGGGTCGCGAGCGGATGCTCAGCAGCAACGGCGCAGAACGTCACGCCCATCAGCGTGTCGGCGCGCGTCGTAAAGACGCTCAGCAGGTGGCGCTCGCCATCGAGGTGGTACGGGAAGCCCACGCGCACACCTTCGCTCTTGCCGATCCAGTTGGCCTGCATGACCTTCACGCGTTCCGGCCATCCCGGCAGATGCTCGAGTGCGGCGAGCAGCTCCTCCGCATACTGCGTGATGCGGAAGTAGTACATCGGAATCTCGCGCTTCTCGACCGGCGCGCCGGTGCGCCAGCCGCGACCGTCGATGACTTGTTCGTTTGCGAGCACCGTCTGATCGATCGGGTCCCAGTTCACCACGCCCGTTTTCTTGTAGGCGATGCCACGCTCGAGCATGCGGAGGAACAGCCACTGATTCCAGCGGTAATAGTCGGGACGGCACGTCGCCACTTCGCGTGACCAATCGATGCTGAAGCCGAGCGCCTGCAGCTGGCGCTTCATGTAGGCGATGTTCTCGTAGGTCCATTGCGCCGGCGGTACGGCGTTCTTCATCGCGGCGTTTTCGGCGGGCAGTCCGAACGCATCCCAACCCATCGGATGCAGCACGTTGCAGCCCTGCATGCGCATGTAGCGCGCGATCACATCGACGATCGTGTAGTTGCGCACGTGCCCCATGTGCAGCCGGCCGCTCGGATAGGGAAACATGCCCAAGGCGTAGTACTTGGGGCGTGAGGCGTCCTCGCGCGCTTTGAAGGCGGCGGTCGAATCCCAGTGAGCCTGAGCTTCGGCTTCGATAGCCGCGTGATCGTAACGTTCTTGCATGATGTCGAGAGGTGGCGGTGGTCACCGCCGGTGATAGCGCATGAAGGGGCGAGAGGATACAGGGATGCCCCGCGCAGCCGCAAAGCGCTCTATTGACCAAAAAGGCCCTGTTCCGCAGCGGTTCAACCGCGCAGAGCGGTGCGCAGCGCAGCCGTGAGCTTGCCGCGGCGTCCCACCATGACGGTCTTCAATCCGAGCCAGCGCGCGAGCGTCTGCAACTCCCCAGCCAGTGCGAGCGCCACCCGCTCGTGCTCATGTCCGGCTTCGGTGTGTGCGGCCAACACCCGCAATTTGCTGCTCTTGCGGTCGGCTTTGAGATCCACCCGCGCGACCACCGCCTCGTTCAACAGGAATGGCAGCACGTAGTAGCCATGCACGCGCTTGTGCGCTGGCGTGTAGATCTCCAGGCGGTACCTGAAATCGAACAAGCGCTCGGCGCGTTTGCGTTCCCACACCAGGGGATCGAACGGCGACAGCAGCGCGCACGCCGTGATCGTCTTGGGCACGCGAGCGTCCTTGTGCAGATACCCGGGCTGACGCCAGCCTTCGACGGCAACAGGCTGCAATCGCCCTGCCTCGACCAGCTCGCGTACGCGCTCGCGGGCATCGTGCAGATCGAGGCGGAAATAGTCGCGCAGATCGGATTCGGTCGCGACGCCCAGCGCGCGCGCGGCAAGCTCCATCAACGATCGCTGCGCGTCGGGCAGCGCAGGCGTGGGCCGCTGCAGTATCTGCGCCGGCAACACGCGTTCGGTCAGGTCATAGATGCGCTCGAAATGCCGACGCGTTGCCGTGGTCACCTCGCCCGTCCAGAACAGACACTCGAGCGCAGTCTTCGCCTCGCTCCACTCCCACCAGCCCTTCCTGGATTTCGCTTGCTGTTGCAATTCGCCAGCCCCTAACGGACCGCGCTCACGCAGCTGCCCAAGCACTTCGCGCACGAACGCGGCGTGCTCGCGCAGAAAGCGGCCGATCCGCTTCCAGGTGCCGATCCCGTCACGCGCGCGTTCCATGCGCCAACGCAACAGTGGCTGCGTTTCCAACGGCAACAAGGAGGCTTCATGCGCCCAGTATTCGAAGAGCGTGCGCTGCGAGGGATGGTAGGCAGCCTGTTCGAGAAGCTCGCGCGTATACGGTCCGAGGCGTGAATAGAGTGGCAAATAGTGGGCGCGCACGAGGACATTCACCGAATCCATCTGCAGCAGACCCAGCGTGCGAATGGTGCGCACCAGATCGGCGGCTGTGGGACTGCGTGCGAGTCGCGGGCGATCGAAGCCTTGCGCCGCGAGTGACAGGCGGCGCGCTTCTGTCAGCGAGAGTGCGGAAGAGGGCGTAGATCGGGCGGGCATTGCTCCACTCTGCCAAGTAGAGCGAAGCGTTGGGAAGAGGTTGAAGTGAAGAGCTGCAATCGATACGGCGTCCCTCCCCTTGCGAAGCGGGGGGAGGACAGGAGGGGGGCAAGCGAAGCGCCGCGATGGTGACTTTGCCCACCACCCCCACCCTAACCCTCCCCCGCTTCGCGGAGGAGGGAACAGAAAGCCTAGTTCCCCAGCGCGTTCCGCAGCGCGGAGATCTCGTCCGCGCAGTCGCGCATGATGAACTTGCACTTGTCGTTGTCGAGCTGCAGGCGCCAGAACGCCTGCACGCCTTGCATGTTCAATTCCATGTCGGCGTTCTGGCCCATGAATGCAGACATCATCACGGCCACCGTGATGACATCCGTCAGGTCGCCCTGGTTCACTTCACGGTCGATGTTCTCCTGGTCGCCGATGGCGCTGGCGATGTGCTCGGGGAACGCCCAGTTCTCGACGATCGCGCGGCCGATGTTCGCATGCCAATCGCGCATGACCTGCGCAAGTGCCGCCTTGTCCCTGAACAAGGCTTCGAACCGATGCGCGCGGGCGAGGATGTAGATCTTGCCGACGTTGTGCATGAGACCCGCCAGCATCGCCTCGTCGGCATTCATGCCACGCGTACGCGAGGCCACCGCATACGCCAACGCGGCCGTGAGCGTCGCTTCATGCCACAGCTGCTCCAATTCCTGTGCAATGTGCTTGAGCTCGTTCGCACGCCGCAGCTGCGCGATCGCAAACGACACCGCCGCGGTGCGCACATTGTTGTGACCGATGCGATTCACGGCCGTCTTCATGTCCGTGACCGAGCGACTGCCGCGGCTCAACGCCGCTGAGTTCGCGAGCGTGAACACGCGCGCGGCGAGACCTGCATCGGAGCTCACGCAGCGTGCGATCTGGTCGTTGGAAACGTTCTCGTCCGCCAGCACCTTGCGTACGCGCACGGCGACATCGGGAAACGACGGCAGCTCCACGCGCGCACCCGACACTTCACGCGCCAGTTCGGAAACGAAGGCGAACGCGACGTTGTTATCCACGGGCAACATCGTGTCCTGCAGCGTCGCCGCTCGGGTCGGGGTCGTGTTTGTGTTGGACATGGGCGTCGTCGTCGTTTAAGGGAAACTCTCAAGCCGTGGCGGCTGTGCTGGTGCGTTCCGAGGCCAGGTCCAGAACACCCGAGGCCACATGATGCAACGGCCAGACGTAACGTGCTGCGCCGAGCTTCACAGCTGTGCCAGGCATTCCCCAAACCACGCTCGTGGCTTCGTCCTGCGCGATGGTCGGCGCGCCGGCTTCCCCCATCTCTTTCAAGCCGCGTGCGCCATCCTCACCCATGCCGGTCAGGATCACGCCGATTGCATTCGGGCCGACGTTCTGGGCCACGGAACGGAACATCACATCGACACTGGGACGATGGCGATTGACCGGAGGGCCGTCATTCAAGCGGCAGCGATAGCGGGCGCCGTCGCGCACCACGAGGAGATGCTGGTCGCCAGGCGCGATGTACACGTGACCCGGCAGAATCTGCTGTCCATCCTGTGCCTCGCACACTGACATCGGCGACATGCGATTCATGCGCTCGGCAAATGCCTTACTGAAAGCGGCCGGAATGTGCTGCGAGATGACGATTGCCGGCGCATCCGGCGGGAATGCACCCAGGAGCTCGCGAATGGCTTCGGTGCCGCCGGTGGAAGCACCGATGGCGATGATGCGCTCGGTGGTACGCAACACATGTCCGCGCGAACTCATCGGCGGCAACACGGCATCGGCTGTGCGACGCGGATCGACCGCGGGAATCGGCCGCGGTCCAGCACCGCGCGCGTTGACGCGCGCCTTTGCCGCCACTTTCACTTTCGCGATCAACTCATCCGCATAGCTGGAGAGACTGCCTGCGACGTCGACCTTCGGCTTCGCCACGAAATCGATGGCACCGAGCTCCAGCGCCCGTAACGTCACGTCGGCGCCACGCTGCGTCAGCGAGGACACCATCACGACGGGCGTCGGCCGCAGCCGCATCAGATTCTCGAGAAACGTGATGCCGTCCATGCGCGGCATTTCCACGTCGAGCGTGATGACGTCGGGATTCAGTTGCTTGATGCGCTCCCGCGCCATGAAGGGATCGGAGGCCGCGCCCACCACGTCGATCTCGTAGTCTGCAGCAAGCATTTCAGTGATGAGCTTGCGCACCAGGGCTGAATCATCGACCACCAGGACTCTAGTCTTCGCCACGGAACTCTCCGCAATTGATCCGTTGTTGTGTTTTGTTCGTTCAGTGCGTGTCAGAACAAATCGATCGAGCCCGCATCCGGCTGCTTCTCCAGGCCGCGCATGTACTGCTGCTCGGTCGAGGCGACGGTGGCTTCCTGGCTCCTGCTCAGGTGCCGCACACGCACGCGCCCGCTCGCGGGAAAATACTGCACGTGCCTGGGGCACGTGTCGCCAACGTCTTCGGCAACGATGCGCAGGCCTTCCTGCTTGAGAAAGTCACGCACGAAGCTCACGTTGTGATTGCCGATATCGGTCATGCTGGCGAGCACGCGGCCGCCGCCGAAGACCTTCACCTCCAGATCCGCGCGCGAGCCGCCGTTCGCGAGAACGCGGTTGATCAGCTGCTCCATCGAGGCGCTGCCGTACCGTGTTGCGCGACCAGCCACGTTGTCCCAGTTGTCGTTGCCCTGACCGCTCGGCCGCGGCAGCATGAAATGATTCATCCCGCCGATGCGCGTGCGGGCGTTGCGGATGCACGCCGACACGCACGAGCCCAGGACGGTATCCAGCACTTCGTCCTGGCACGTGACGTAGTAGTCGCCGGGCAGGAGCTTTGCGATGGCCTGCCCAGCGGCATCGCGATAGCGACGAATGTTCTCGAAACCCTGCAACGCTTTCGGCAGCGGTTCGCTGCGAGCACCGGACTTAAGCTCCACGCGTGCCTCCGGCCACTCGGCGATAAATGGTTCGGCCCACCAGCTTGAAGTGCGCGTGGGGGCCGTGGATCGATTCGGAATGCCCGAGGCACAGATAACCCTCGGGCGCCAGGTAGTCCGCGAAGCGCTGCACCAGGCGCTCGCGGGTGACCTGATCGAAATAGATCATGACGTTGCGGCAGAAGATCACATCGAAGGGCCCTTTCATCGGCCAGTCGTGCAAGAGGTTCAGCGGCGCAAAGCGCACGCAGCTTGCGATCTCCGGCTTGACGCGGACTTCGCTGACATCGTCCCGGCGCAGAAAGCCCGCGCGCAATTGCGTATCGACGAGCGCTGCCACGCGATCCTCGGGGTAATAACCGCGTCTGGCGAACGCGATCATCTCGCTGTCGATATCCGTCGCGAGAATCTTGAGATCCCATCTGAGCGCTGCGGGAACTGCCTGCAGTGCAGAGATCGCAATGGAGTAGGGCTCCTCCCCGCTCGAACAGCCCGCCGACCAGATGCGCAGGCGACGCGAGGTCGCGTTGCGCTTCATCGCTTCGGGCAGCATGTAGCTCGTCAGCGCATCGAAATGATGCTTCTCGCGAAAGAAGGAGGTGACGTTCGTGGTGAGGGCGTTGATCAGCCCGACCAGCTCTTCGGGGCCGGACTCGCGGATGTGCTCGCAGTACGCCTCGTAGCTCGGCAAACCGAGCTCGCGCAGCCGGCGGACGAGCCGCCCCTGCACCAGCTGGCGTTTGTTCGGCCCGAGAATGATGCCCGCGTTCTGCTCGATCACGAGCCGAATGAAGTCGAACTCGCGGTCACCCAACACGGCGGTGAAGCTGCTATCGAGCTGCAGCCGAACGTTGGGTGCCAGATTTTGCATGAGTGACCGTGATCGTGGGCGCTGCGCCGCTTTGCTTACACAACGCGACCGGCACGGTCAGGCATTCGCCGGCGCGGCGACGCTCAGGATCTCGCCGCCGATGAGGCGATCGATATCGATCAGCATCACCATGCGATCGGACACCGATGCCAGCCCCTCGATGAACTCGGTGCTGACCTGGCTGCCGAGATCCGGCGCCGGCTTGATGTCGGTGCTGGCCACATCGATCACGTCCGACACGCCGTCCACCACGACGCCGAAGTCGCGGCGCCCGGCAGCCGATTCCACCGACAGCACGATGATGACGGTGAGCGGTGTGTACTCCGCGTGCTTCAGCATGAAGCGCATGCGCAGGTCCACGATCGGCACGATCGATCCGCGCAGATTCAACACGCCCAACACATGCGGCGGGGTCTGCGGGATGCGCGTGACCGGCGTCCAGCCACGGATCTCTTGCACGCGCAGGATGTCGACACCGTAGGTTTCATCACCCAGCGTAAAGGTCAGCATTTGGTTGCTGCCGGCCATCGTGCCTTCAGCCTGAGCTGCGGGTTGAGCGGACATGTGACGGGACCTCGACTACTCGCGTTAAAACTCTGTCCAAACGTTGTCGTCACCGGCAGCACGTGCCAGCGGTGCCGGCGCTGCGGCGGGAGCGGATGCAGCAGGCACTGCTGCACGAGGTTTCGACGCGGCGGCAGGACGACGCTGCGGCACGACTCGCTTCATCGGCTTGCGCTCCGGCGCACGCGCGATGGGCGCCTCTTCGATGCTTTCGTGTTCCATATGCACAGGCGCGCCCTGGCTGCGGAAGTAGCCGATCTGACGCACCAGCGTTCCAGACTGCTGCTCCATCGACTTGCTGGCCGCGGAGGCCTGCTCGACGAGCGCGGCGTTCTGCTGCGTGACGTTGTCCATCTGGCTCACGGCGTTGTTCACTTGCTCGATACCGGCGGACTGTTCTTCCGACGCGGCGGCAATCTCGGCGACGATGTCGGTCACCTTCTTCACGCTTTCCATGATTTCGGAGAGCGTGCGGCCCGATTCATCCACCAGCTCGGAACCCGTCTTGACCTTGTCGACGGAGTCGTTGATGAGATCTTTGATCTCCTTCGCGGCGCTGGCGCTGCGCTGCGCGAGGTTGCGCACTTCGGTTGCGACCACGGCGAAACCGCGGCCCTGCTCACCGGCACGCGCCGCTTCCACGGCGGCGTTCAGCGCGAGCAGGTTCGTCTGGAAGGCGATCTCGTCGATCACGCCGATGATGTCGGCGATCTTGCGGCTGGAGCTGTTGATCTCGCCCATCGCGCTGATTGCACGATGCACGACCGCACCGCCCTTCTCGGCCTGTTCGCGCGCACCCACCGCCAGCTGATTCGCCTGGCGCGCGTTGTCCGCGTTCTGCTTCACGGTCGCAGTCATCTCCTCCATGCTGGAGGCCGTTTCCTCGAGCGCGGCGGCTTGCTGCTGCGTACGCTGCGAGAGGTCATCGTTGCCATGCGAAAGCTCGCGGGCTGCGGTGCCGACGGCATCCGCACTGGTGCGCACGCTGGCCACGATCTCGACCAGCTTGCCGTCCATGCGCTTCAAGGAGCTCAACAGGCGGCCGGGTTCATCGTCGCTGGTCACCTGCACGTCGTTACCGATTTCGCCGCTGGCGATGCGATCGGCGATACCGACGGCCGTGTTCAACGCCGACACGATCGAGCGCACGAGGAAGAGTGCCAATGCAGCGGCGGCGGCAATGCCGAACACCATTGCGCCGACGATGATCGTCGTGCTGCGCTTGAATGCGGCTGCGGAGTCATCGCGCATGCGCTGCGCCACCGTGATCTGTGCGGCGAGCAGACCGTCACCGCTCTTGAGCACGGCTTCGTACTCGGGGCGCGCCTTCTCCAGCAACTGGCTCTCGGCCTTGTCGAACGTGCCGACGCGCGCGAGCGCCATGGCTTCCGACATCGCCGCGAACGAGGCGTTGCTGTGGGTGACGAAGTCATCGACCATGCGACGCTCCTCTGCCGTCACATCCGCGCTCTTGAGCTTGTTCAAGAGCTCTTTCACCGCGGTTTCTTTCTCGCGAATGGCGTCAGCGGCGGTGACGACGGCGGCGGGATCCTGGCGGATGACCACCGTCTCGGCCTTCTCCAACACCTCGCGCGTGTCGCCCTGAACCTCGCCGACCCAACCGGTGGGCAGCAGGCGGTTCGAGAACAGCGCGTCGAGGTCCGTGTTCGAGGACTTGGTCCCCGTGAGGCCGACCACGCCAATCGCGGCCGCGACCACCCCCAATAGCGCCAAAGTCGCGAACAGCCGCGCCTTTACGCTCATACTCGAGAAGTTCATGGCACTCATCCTTAGTAACAGTCGTTGGTATTGAACTCAGGCTGCCGCGCGTTGAGCCGCGACTCGTATCAAACCGGGCACATCGAGAATCAAAGCCACCGCGCCATCGCCCAGAATGGTGGCGCCGGAGACCCCGTCGACACGACGGAAATTCGTTTCGAGCGATTTGATGACCACTTGCTGCTGACCGAGCAGGTCATCGACGAACAGGCCGCAGCGGCGGCCTTCGCCTTCCACGACCATGATCAGGCCTTCATGCAACTGCGACGCGCGCGGCTTCACGCCGAACACGTCGTGCACACGCACGACGGGAACATAGCCGTCGCGGAACCAGAACACCTCGCCCTGCCCCGCCACGCGATTGACCATGCCGGGCTTGAGCTGCAAGGACTCGATGATCGTCGTGAGCGGCACGATGTACGTTTCGCCGCCGACGTTCACGCTCTGTCCGTCCACGATGGCCAAGGTCAAAGGCAACGTGATGATGAAGCGTGAGCCGCGCCCGCGTTCCGAGCGCACTTCGATCGCACCGCCGAGCTCTTTGATGTTCCGGCGCACGACATCCATGCCGACACCGCGGCCTGAGATGTCCGTCGTCTGGTCGGCCGTGGAGAAGCCGGCCATGAAGATCAATTCGTAGATGGCATCGTCGGAGAGCACATCGTTCGCACCGATGAGTCCGCGCTCGCGCGCCTTCGCCAGGATGCGGTCCTTGTTGAGGCCGCCGCCGTCATCGCCCACCTCGACGGTGATCGAGCCGCCTTTGTGGTACGCATCGAGGTTCACCGTGCCGTTGGCCGGCTTGCCCGCGGCGACACGCACATCCGGCATTTCGATGCCGTGATCGACACTGTTGCGCACGAGGTGCACCAGCGGATCGCCGATCTTCTCCAGCACCGTCTTGTCGAGCTCCGTCTGTTCACCCGAGACTTTGAGCTCGACGTTCTTGCCGAGCCGCTGGCTCAAGTCGCGCACCATGCGCGGGAAGCGGCTGAACACGAAGCTGATCGGCAGCATGCGCACGCGCATGACGCTTTCCTGCAGCTCGCGCATGTTGCGCTCGAGCTGAACCAGCCCGGAGCGCAGCTGCTCCGCCGCAGGTCCTTCGATCCGAGTGCCCAGCTGGCTCAGCATCGACTGCGTGATCACGAGCTCACCGACGGTGTTCATCAGCTCATCGATTTTCTCCGTGCTGACACGGATCGAGCTGGCATCACCGACGTTGGGCTTGTGCACTTCCGCGGAGTCGTTGCTGGCCGCAAGCGCCAGGTTCGGCCGTTTGACCTCTGGCTTCGGTGCAGCTGGCTCCGCAGCCTGTTCGACGCGTGCAACATCTGCAACCGGAGGAGTTTCCACGGCTGCAGCAACAGCGGGCGTACCGCTGGCTGCCGGGGCGACTGGCAGCTCAGCGCGAATCTCGAGCTCGCAGTCACCTTCGGCCCAATCGAAAATCTCCTTCAACACCGACTCATCCGCATTGGTCTCCAAGGTGAGATCCCAAGCGAGCAGGCAGGCTTCCGTATCGAGATCGGAAAGCTGCGGCAGACTGGACAGATCGGTTTGCACGCCGAGCTGTCCGAGCTCGGCCAGCTCGCGCAGCATGCGCAGCGGATCGTTACCGTGCACGAACAGTTGCGGATACGGGCGGAACAGAATGCGCCAGCGATGCGCGTATGCGGGCGTCGCAGGGACTGCAACTGCGGCAACCTCCGCCGCGGGAGCGGCTGCTGCGGCAACGGGAGCCGCGGCAGGCGCTGAGTTCTTCTGCGCAATCGCGAGCTCGAGATCGAATTGCAGATCGGCGACGCGCTGTGCATCGACCGTTTCTTTCTGTTGCACGGCGCGCAGCATCTCACGCATGACGTCGACGGACTTCAACAGCAGGTCCGAGATCGGACGCGTCACTTGCATGCGATTGCCGCGCAGCTCATCGAGCAGCGTTTCGCAGGTATGCGTGAAGGAGGCGACTTCGGAGAAGCCGAAGGTCGCGCTGCCGCCCTTGATCGAGTGGGCGACGCGGAAGATCGTGTTGATCAGATCCGGATCGGGCGCGCCCACATTCAGCTTGAGCAGCGCTGCCTCCATCTGATCGAGCGCTTCCGAACTTTCGTCGAAGAACGCTTCGTGGAATTGTGCGAGATCGAGTGCCATCGCTTTCGCTCGTTCGTGATCGCTCTTAGGTGTGCGCCTGCGCCGGCTGTTCCTGCAGACCCAGCAGCGCGGTGACGCCAAGCAAACGCGTTGCATCGCTCAGCGCCGCTGCGCCGCCCTCCCAGCTGAACGGGAGATTGCGGCTCTGGCGATCGCGCACGAATGCACACAGCACTTGCAGCGCGGCGGTGTCGATGCGCTGCAGAGCGCTCGCATCCAGCTTCACCACGTCCGCGGTATCGAGCCAGCGCATGAGCGACGTCTTCAGCTCTGCCGTCTCGCGCAACGTGCAGTTGGCGGGCAGAACGATCAGCGGTGCTGCCGGAGGCGCTCCCTCCGCAGCCGCCGATGCAGCTTCACGTTTTCGCTTGGACGTTTTCATGGCTTTGCAGGCTGATGGGCGCCGAGTGGGCGTCAATTTCCCTGATTCTGTTCTGCTATCGGCACTGCTTACGCGCCCTTTAGGCGCACTACGTCTCGTCATGAGTGCAAAACCCGGCTCTGACGCAGCGTATGAATGCACTGTGCGCAGCGTGCTTAGGGGAGTGTCGTAGCGGCAGTGCAGCAGTTCCTCGCAAGCGCTTCGACTCCCATTTCCGGCGTGTCTGCGCCATCAGCCGACCGCCAGCAGGGAACCGCGCTTGCGTGGGACGTTGCGCTGCTCGGGTGCTTGTGCGCTCGTTGGAGCATTGATCGGGGTCGGCGCCGTCGGCTTGCGATCGGTGTTCTGACCCGCGCGCTCGCTGTCGTTCACCACGCGCACGCTGTGCAATCGCACCAGCAGCTCGGCTTCGTGCCGCGTGATACCGCAGCTGCCGATGAGCTCATCGACCGGTGCGCCGCGTTTGGCGAGGCGTACCGCGAGATCGTAGCCGCGGGCCGCTGCACCGGTGGGTTGCGGGCTGTAGCGCGAGCCGGCTTCAACCTGGCCGGCAATGGCGTCCAGGCGTCCCTCCAAGCGCTGCACTTGTTCTTGCATGCCGCGCAGCTCGCACAGCGTGATGTCGAGTTGCTCGAAGACGCGCTTCGCATCCAGCTCCATCTGCTTGCGCCAACGCACGACGGCGAGCGCGAGTACACCGCACGCCCCAATCAGAAACACGCCGCGCGCAAAGATCAGCACGGCTTCGAGCGAGATGCCTTCGAACGAGAGGGTTTCGAACGCAAGAGTTTCGAACATCGCAAGCTCCTGTGATGACGCTCACATACGCCAGAAACCCGACGCGAGAGCGACTTGTGCAGTGAGAGGAGCAGGATCCATGCCGCGGATGTGCCGCAGGGGGCGGGGCGGCGGATGAATGCGTCGAAGCTGTGAGTTGGCTCTCAACAAGGGCTGGGAGGGCGCTGGGCTGGGAGGGCGCTGGCCGACGAGAGGCGGACGTGAGAGATCGCGTCCTCGCAGCGCCCTCCCGCCCCTCCTCAACTTTCCCCCGACTCTGCCGCTAAATAGTGACGAGCATCACGTCTTGGACGACTTGGACATGCGCGTCGATCTGAATCCCACACGTACCGCAACGAGCGTTGCGACCTCCGCCGGCAGCTTGCTGTCCGAGTGGCGCGTGGGCGCGATCGTCGAAGCCGTTGCGGTTCGCGACGTGAGCGGGCAATTGTGGCTGCGCATCGGCAGCACGAACTACGCAGCCCGTGTCGCGTCCGGGCCCAACGAAGGACCCGCGAATGGCGAAGTCCTGCAGGCACGCGTGCTGCGGACCAGTCCCGTGTTGGCACTGGAGACATTGCAGACACAGGAGGGCAACGGGGCCAGTCAAGTCACCGCAAACGCGTTGCTGCGTTATCTGCCGCGGCAAACCAGTCCTGCTGCGCTGGCTGCAAACCTGAGCTTTCTTGCGCGCGAGCACGGCGGGCAATCGCTGCCGTCGCCGGTGATGAATGCCGCGACGCAAGTATGGAATGCGCTACCCGATGCGCAGGCGCTCACCGACCCGACACAACTGGAGCGCTCGCTCAATCGATCGGGCTCGTTCCTCGAAGCAGCACTCGCTCGCGGACAATCGCCGACAGGCGATCTCAAGGCACTCTTGCTGGAGCTGCAGCAGGCACTCACGACGGCCGGCGGCCGTGCGAACGCGGCGCCGCCCAATGCAACCGATGCAACAGCGCTGCCCAGCCCACAAGGTGGACTTGCGAACCTGCCTGCGACGCCGGCGACGTTGGCATTGCTCGACCGGCCGACGGAGCAGCTGCACGAGCTTGCACGCCAGACCGAAGGCGTGTTGGCACGCCTGACGACGACACAGATTCAGAATGCGACCCAGAACGCCTCCCTGCCGGCATTGATGATGGAAATACCCGTGCGCGTCGACGATCGAGCCACGATGCTGCGTCTGCGCATCGAGCGCGAAGCGCCTGAGCAACGGCAGGAAGCCGAGTCGAGCTGGACCATCGAGGCCGCACTGGATCTCGGCGCGCAAGGCGGACTGCATGCACGCATCAGTCTCGCGGGAACGCGCCTGGGGGTGCAGCTACGAGCCGATAGCCCCTACGTCGTCGAACAGCTCGCAACGCGCGCGCCTGAACTGGCGGCGCTGCTACGCAGCTCGGGACTCACGATCGATCGCGTAGTGTGTTTGCACGGCATGCCGGTCTCTCAGCCGGGCAAGCCGGTTCACCGCCTTCTGGATGTGCGCGCATGAACGAGAAGCCGCGAGTTCCGACCGCCATCGCCCTGCACTATTCAGGCAGCGGCGCACCGCGTGTCGTCGCCAAGGGCGGCGGTGTCGTCGCGCAACGCATCGTCGAGACGGCACGTGAGCATCAGGTACCGTTGGAGGAAGATCCCGCGCTGGCGGCCGCGCTGGCGCGAGTGGAGCTTGGGCGGGAGATCCCGCGCGAGCTGTACGTGGCAGTCGCGCACGTGCTTGCCTTTGCCTGGGCTGTCACCGGCAAGAAGCAGTTGCACGTGCGCGAGGATGCGAACGGCTGAGTTGTCGCTCAGCGGCGTGCGACGCCCAGGGCAAGCAAATTCGTCATCTCGCGCGCGACCGCTTCGCGTCGCTCCGGAACAGTCGGGGCATCGTCGCCCACCAACCACGAGAATGCGCCAGCCATGACCACGACACGTGCTTCGACATCGCCGTCGCGCACGCTGCCTTCAGTGACGCCCTGCTGCATCATAGCCGCGTAGTTGGCGCTCATCGTTGCGCTGGTCTCGAGCAGCTTCTTCTTGCCTTCAGGCTCCAGCGAATTCATGCCGGCGTGCGGCGCCAGCACGGCCATGTCTTCGCGCAAGTAGACCAGGGAGTGCGCATGGAGCGCAGCGCAGAGCGCTTCGCCGCGCGATCCCGGATAGGCAACCATCGCCGCTTTGATGAAGCGGAACACCTGGAAGGCGCGTTCGAAACACGCATCCACGAGAGCCTGTTTGCTGCCGAGGTGCCGGTGCAGGGTGCGCTTCGTGGCACCGACCTGCGCGGCGATTTCCTCCAGAGACGTCGAATCGATGCCCTTGCGATTGAACAACCGCGAGGCCACACCGATGAGTGCTGCGCGCTTCAGGTCGCTGCTGGTGTCGCGCTCCAGTGAAGTGGTGACGCGGATGCGCATCGGCGTGAGATCGATGGGGCGATAAGCCAGCTCGCCGGCCGAAGCCGCTGCGAAGCCTTCGAACACCAGATCGCGCACGGCATCCGCTACGCGCTCGCGGCTCACTGGCAGAATCAATGAACCCCAACGTTGTACGAGCTGCGTCCAGCAGACCATGCTGAGAATCGAGCGCGCGCAGACGTCGGTATCGCATTCGCGGAACAAACCTTCACGTTGTCCGGCTTGCAGCAACCCTTGCACGCGCTCCAGGATCGGAACGTACACGCTCCAGACTTCGGCGCGTTGCGGCTCGCGCATCATGCCGACCTCGGCGCTCGCGACGATCTCACGCTCGTTCGGATCGAGCAGCGTCGTCATGAAGCGCGAGATGATTTCTTTCGGGTTGCCGCCGGCAGCAACGGCCTGCTCCAGGTGCCCGCCGATGATGTCGCAGGCCCGCCGATAACATTGGAAGACGAGATCCTGTCGATCTTCCACGTAGTAGTACATCGCAGCGCGCGAGATGCCCAGCTTCGCCGCGATCTCGGCCAATGAGGTCAAGGACACGCCGTGGGCATTGAGCTCCTTCGCGGCTTCGTCGAGAACGCGATTGCGCCGCGACGGCGAAGGATTCGGATGTGCCAGGTGCTGGTTGGAAGCGCGGGGCTGCGAGAGCGTGTTGCCGTTCATGGGTGTGGCCATTGCCTTTCTCGTGTAGGTGTCGTCTGGACTGTAACGATTGTTGAGGAGTGGCGCACTCCGATGCAAGGCGTCCTCGATGTTGCTGTGGAGCGCAACGGACAGCACCCGAATGTAGGTCGGAGTTGTCTGTGGCATTGCGCTCTTTCGCTTGCGTCCGCTGCCCTCTTCCTCCCTACACGAAAGATCCCACGCGTGCGACCCGGTCATGACAGGTTTCGCACACCCGATGCGCTTTGGGTTGGGCTGAAGGCATGGCACATTCATCGGCCCTGCGGAAAACCACAACTTGGAATTGCATCGCCACAGTGGTTGCGAGCTGCCCGGCCTGGAGCCATCGCAAGCTCTTCGCTCACGCGCTTCATGCCGCGGCTCCAGGACACAATCCACGGAGCGTCGTCATCCTGCTGTGATTGATCGGCGTGCAGTTTGGGGCCTGTTAACGCTCTGAGTCATGAGCTGCGTGCGCTTCCATACGCAGTCGTCGATGTTCGCCTCGCCTGGCAGTCGCGCGGTTGGAACGAATCGCTGGACAAACCATCGGGTGTCAGCCCCGTGGTTCTGCGAATGAAAATCCCAGCCAAAGCGCCGCGAGACTCATCAACACGGATATCACCACGTTGGCTGTGGCGACGCTCCACTCACCGCGCTTCATCAGCAGCACGGTTTCCAATCCGAATGCAGAAAACGTGGTGAAGCCGCCGAGCAGACCGGTGAACAGCAACAAGCGCGTGTCCGGCGAAAATACGTGATGTTTCGTGCTCATGCCGGCCAGGATGCCAGCAATCAGGCAACCTGCGACGTTCACGACGAACGTGCCGAGTGGAAATCGCAAGTTCACCGCATGGTGCAACAACCAACCGGACAGCTTGAAGCGGGCAACTGAACCCAAGGCGCCCCCCAGAGCCACGACCATGACTGCTTTCACTCCTTCACCTCGCGACCTGTGTGCACAACCTGAAGATGCCCGGCTTGCAGTGTGAATCTCAGACGCCCAACATCTCAAGCGGTTCGAAGGCGTGGAGCATCCCATGACGGACAACAAGAATGCCGCGATCCTGTTCGGCGCGGTCGTCGTGGCTGCAGCGGTTGCGGCTGGCGTGTATTACTACAAGCAGCGCTTCGGCCAGGCAGCCGCGCCACCGCCGGCGTCTACTGCGACTCCAGCCGCGCCGAACGTGGCGCCGCCCATCCAGCACCCATTGCCGCAGGCTGAAGCCAGAGACGAGCCCCTGCCACCCCTCGAACAAAGCGATGAGCCCGCACGCGATGCGCTGACACGCACCTTCGGCGACGGCATTCTCGCGTTCATCGTGCCGAATAATTTCATCCGCAACTTCGTGGCAACGGTCGACAATCTGCCGCGTGCGAAGCTGGCCGCACGCCTGAACCCCGTCAAACCGGTACCCGGTGACTTCGCGACGCGCGGCAACGAGGACGCAGCGACGCTGAGTCCCGATAACTACGCGCGCTACGCGCAACTCGTGCAACTGTTCCAAACGACGGATACGCAGAAGCTCGTCGACACGTATGTGCACTTCTATCCGCTGCTGCAGAGCGCTTATGAAGATCTTGGCTATCCCGACCGTTACTTCAATGACCGCGTCGTCGAGGTCATCGACCATCTGCTCGCGACACCCGAACCGAAGGAACCGATCGGTCTGAAACAACCGAAGGTGTTCTACGAGTTCGAGGATCCCAGGCTCGAAGGCTTGTCCGCCGGCCAGAAGGCGCTCATCCGCATGGGCCCGGCTCAAGCACAGGCGGCGAAGACGAAGTTGCAGGACATTCGCAACCGGATCGCGAAGCAAGCGCCGCATTGACGTACAGCGGCTCGAGGGCCGACGTTGATCTCATCGGGGGAACGCACGCGCGTGGCGGAATCGCGAGCCATTCCATTGAGCGCTGACGCGCTCGATCAGGCCGACGCGGCAACCTTGCACGGCAGAGTGAGAGCGCAACTCGCCGCGCATCCGCGTCAGTCGGCCGTGCGCCTGCTGCCGGATGGCCTGGATGCATTTGCCGTCCGCGTTCACGGCGCCCGTTCCGCCCAGCGCAACCTCGACATCCAGACCTACATCTGGCACGACGATGCCACCGGCAGGTACATCGCGCGCGAGCTGATGCGCGCAGCGGATCGCGGTGTGCGCGTCCGCGTGCTGCTCGACGACATGGATGCGCGCCCGCGCGACGTCGCTCTCGAAGCACTCGACAAGCATTCGCGCGTGCAGGTGCGCATCTTCAATCCCTTTCACACGCGCTCGGGCGCGCTGCGGACCCTGGCGGAAGTGTTTCGGCGCGGTGAACGCCTGAACCACCGCATGCACAACAAGGCGTGGATCGTCGATGACACGTTCGCCGTCGTAGGCGGTCGCAATATCGGCGATGAGTACTTCGCCTCCGCCAGCGACGTGAACTTCATCGATCTCGATGCACTGTTGCTCGGTCCTGCCGTGACCGCAACCGCATGCGAGTTTGAGCGTTACTGGCAATCGGAAGCGAGCATTCCGATCCGACGTCTGCGCAAGTACAGCCGCATCAAGCTGCGTCCGCGTCGTTATCGTCGGCAGCTCGATGCGAGCGCGCGGGCAGCCGAGCAGTCGCGATACGTGCAACATCTGAACGGCACCACTGCCGCGGAGGTCCTGCTCGACTCAGGATTCGAATGGTCGAGCGACGTGCGTGTGGTCGCGGACGACCCGCGCAAGGCGCTGCAAGCGCATGCGCCTGAATACGCGCGTGTGCTGGACTGCATGGCAAGCGAGATACTGGCAACTCAGCGCGAGTTGCTCCTGATCTCACCGTACTTCGTGCCCGGGATTGGCGGCACGGCCGTGCTGCGCAGCCTGGCCCTGCAACGTGCGGAAGTGGCCGTTCTCACGAATTCGCTGGCTGCGACGGACGTTGCCGCCGTGCACGGCGCCTATGCCAGATATCGCCATCCGTTGCTGGACGCCGGCGTCCGGTTGTTCGAGATGAAGCATTCGCCGCGTCTGGAAGAAGGTCACCGGCTGCGCCTGGGGTCGGCGCGCGCGAGCTTGCACTCGAAGGCTGCGGTGATCGATGGCGAGCGCGTGTTCGTCGGCTCATTCAACATCGATCCGCGGTCGGCCCGGCTCAACTGTGAGATGGGCGTGTGGATTCGCAGTCCACCATTGGCACGCGAGCTCGTTCGCAGCTTTCGCGTTGGCACTGAGCTGGAACGGGCGTTCCAGGTGAGTCTGGATGCAGCAGGCAAGCTGCTGTGGACGGAACGGGATGCGGGCCAATTGGAGACGCATTCCCGCGAGCCGCACGCAAGCCGCGGACGACGTTTCGTGGCATGGCTGCTGACGCTGCTGCCGATCGAGTCGCAGCTGTGAGCGGCCATCATTCCAAAGCGGTCACCGGCTCGGACTGCGGCGGCTGCACCGGCGCAGAGCGCGCAAACCGGCCACGCAGCAGAACATAGAAGAGCGGTGTGAGGAACAGACCGAAGAACGTCACACCCAACATGCCGAAGAAGACGGCGACGCCCATGGCTTCGCGCATCTCGGCGCCCGCACCGCTTGCGAGCACGAGCGGCACCACTCCCATGATGAAGGCGATGGACGTCATCAGGATCGGACGCAGACGCAAGCGCGCTGCTTCGAGCGCCGCGCTGACGGGATCCACGCCCTCGTCTTCGCGCTGCTGCGCGAACTCGACGATGAGGATGGCGTTCTTGCAGGCAAGGCCCACGAGCACGAACAAGGCGATTTGGGTGAAGATGTTGTTGTCGCCGCCCCAGAGCCACACACCCATCATGGCCGAGAACACCGCCATCGGTACGATGAGGATGATGGCCAGCGGGAGCGTCCAGCTCTCGTACAGCGCGGCCAACGCCAGGAAGACAAAGAGCACGCACAACGGGAACACGTAAATGGTGCTGTTACCCGCGAGAATCTCCTGATACGTCAGCTCGGTCCATTCGTAGGTCACACCCGGCGGCAACGTCTCGGCCAGAATCTTTTCCATGGCCGCGCGCGCCTGACCGGAGGAATAGCCGTGAGCCGGACCGGCGTTGATGTCGGCAGCAAGGTACCCGTTGTAGCGGAACACTCGATCCGGTCCGTACGTCTGCGCGACTTTGATCACTGACCCGAGCGGTACCATGTCGCCGTTCGCGTTGCGGGTCTTCAGCTGCAGCAGGTCCTTGGCCTCGAGACGGAACGATGCATCCGCCTGGGCGATGACCTGATAGGTCCGGCCGAAGCGATTGAAGTCGTTGACGTACATGGAGCCCAGGTACACCTGTAGCGCCTCGAACACATCGGTCAACGCAACTCCCTGCTCCTTGGCCTTGATGCGATCGACGTCCGCATACACCTGCGGCACGTTGACCTGGTAGCTGGAGAACACGTCCGTCAGCTCGGGAGTCCGCCTCGCGCGCGCGATCACGTCTTGACTGGCCTTGTACAGCTCGTCGTAGCCGACATTGCCGCGATCCTCGAGCTGCAATTTGAAGCCGCCGATCGTGCCCAGTCCCTGCACCGCGGGCGGTGGAAACACGTGGATCTGCGCATCCTTGATCGTCGCAAACGCGTCGCTCAGTTTTGCGGCGATCTCGAGTCCATAGAGCTCATCGCTCGTACGCTCAGCGAACGGCGCCAAGCCGATGAACAACACACCGGAGTTGGAGCTGTTGGTGAAGCCGGCGATCGACAAGCCAGGAAACTCGATTGCGTCCTGCACACCGGATTGCTTGAGCGCGATGTCCGTCATGTGCCGCAAAACGGCATCGGTGCGATCCAGCGATGCCGCGTTGGGCAATTCCACCATCGCCACGAGGTACTGTTTGTCCTGCGTCGGAATGAATCCCTTGGGCACGATGTGTAGTACGCCCCAGGTCAGCAGTAACAGCGCGCCGAACACGCCCAGCGTCACGGCTTTGTGTGTCAGCACGCGCTGCACGCCACCGCCATAACGCAGGGAACTGCGCTCGAAGAAGCGATTGAACGGACGGAACACAGGTCCCAGGACGCGCTCCATCAGCCGCGAAATGGGATCGCGCTGCTCTTCTTTCGGTTGCAGCAGCATGGCCGCCATTGCCGGGCTCAAGGTCAGCGAGTTGAACGCTGAAATCCAGGTGGAGATCGCGATGGTGAGTGCGAACTGGCGATAGAACTCGCCGCTCAAACCGCTGATGAACGCGATCGGCACGAACACCGCCGTAAGCACCAGCGCAATGGCGATGATGGGTCCACTCACTTCGTCCATTGCCTTGTACGTCGCGGCGCGCGCGGACATGCCGTGCTCGATGTTGCGCTCGACGTTCTCGACCACGACGATTGCGTCGTCGACCACGATGCCGATCGCCAGCACGAGCCCGAACAACGACAACGCGTTGATCGAGAACCCGAACGCCAGCAGCAACGCGAACGTACCGATGATCGACACCGGCACGGCCAGGAGAGGAATGATCGAGGCGCGCCACGTCTGCAGGAACAGGATGACCACGATCACGACCAGCACGAGCGCTTCGATCAACGTGTGCACGACGGCCTTGATCGAGTCGCGCACGAATACCGTCGGGTCGTACACGATTTCGTACTTCACGCCCTGCGGGAAGGTCTTGCTCAACTCTGCCATCGTGCTGCGGACGGCGTTCGACAGCTCGATCGCATTCGCACCCGGTGCTTGCATGACCGGAATCGCCACTGCGTCATCGTTGTTGAGCAGGCTGCGCAATGCATACTGACCGGCACCGAGCTCGATGCGCGCGACATCACGCAGGCGCGTCAGCGAGCCGTCCGCATTGGTCTTGACGATGATCTCGCCAAACTGCTCCTCAGTGATGAGTCGGCCGGATGCCGTGACGTTGAGCTGGTACTCGGTACTGACCGGTGCCGGCTGCGCACCCAGCACACCGGCGGCCACCTGCACGTTCTGCTCGCGGATTGCCCGTACGATGTCGCCCGCCGTGAGACCGCGACTGGCGACTCGACCGGGATCCAGCCAGATGCGCATCGCATAGTCACCCGCACCGAAGATGCGCACATCCCCCATCCCGGGCAGACGTGCCAGCACATCGCGCACCTGCAACGTCGCGAAGTTCCGCAGGTAGACGGTGTCGTAGCGCTTATCCGGTGCCGTCAGGTGCACGACCATGAGCAGATCGGGCGAGCTCTTCACCGTAGCCACACCGAGCCGACGCACATCTTCGGGCAATCGCGGCAACGCCTGCGCCACACGGTTCTGGACCTGCACCTGTGCACTGTCGATGTTGGTGCCCAGGCGGAAGGTGACCGTCAGAACCATCGTGCCATCGCTGGTCGACTGCGATGACATGTACAGCATGTTCTCGACGCCGTTGATTTCCTGCTCCAACGGCGCAGCGACGGTTTCCGCGATGACTTTGGGATTGGCGCCCGGGAAGTTGGCGCGAACGATCACCGACGGCGGCACCACCTCAGGGTACTGGCTCACGGGCAATTGCCACATGGCGATCGCGCCCACCAACAAGGTGACGATCGATAGAACCGCCGCGAAGATCGGGCGATCGATGAAGAAGCGAGCGATTTTCATGGGAGCTTCTTTGGAGCCTCAGGGCTCCGGCAGCTCAGCGCACAGACCGAGCCGGAAGCCGGGATGCGAGCCTTGGAGGGCTTCGCACCGCCGGCGGGTGACCTAGTTCTTGGCAAGCCGCGCAGCCGCTGCCTGGCGCACATCCATTGCGACGCGCTCGATACCGACGGGCATGCCGGGCCGCACACGCTGCACTCCGTTCACCACGACCCACTCGCCGGATGCCAGGCCTTGGTCGATGACCCGTAGTCCGTCATGCAAACGACCGGGGACGACCTTGCGGTACTCGACGTTGTTCGCCGCATTGATCACGTAGACGAAGCGCTGGTTCTGGTCGGTGCCGATCGCACGATCGTCCACCAGCACGACCCGATGCTGCTCGCCGCCGAACACTTGCACGCGCGCGAAGAGGCCCGGCGTGAACAGCGCATCCGTGTTACGCACCAGCGCACGCACCTTGATCGTGCCCGTATTCGGATCGACCTGGTTGTCGACGAAGCGCAGCTCGCCCACGTGTGGATAGCCATCTTCGTTCGCAAGACCGAGCTTCACCGCGTAGCGCTTCACGGCAGGACCACTGTGATCCTGCGACTGACGCGCGAGGTCTGCGTACTTGAGGAACACGCGCTCATCGCCTTCGAAGGTGACGTACATGGGATCCACGGAAACCACGGTCGCCAGCAACGTGGCCGCGTTCGGCCCACCCGTAACGAGGTTGCCTGCGGTCACTTGCGCGCGACCGATGCGCCCATTGATGGGCGAAGTGATCTGCGTGTAATCGAGATTCAGCCGCGCTGAGGCAACGGCCGCCTGAGCGGCATCGAGATTCGCCTCCGATTCGCGAACCGCGTTGCGTCGCTGCTCGTACGCTTCTTGAGAGATCGCTCGCACACCGACCAGACTTTCCGCGCGTGCGGCCAGGCTGCGGCTCAGCTCGACTTGAGCCTGGGCTCGTGCAAGTTCCGCAGCGGCCTTCGCAGCCTCCGCTCGATAGGGACGAGGATCGATGCTGAAGAGCAATTGACCCTTCTTGACGAGCCCACCCTCTTCGAAGTGCACGGAATCGATGTAGCCGGTCACCCGCGGACGCACATCCACCGTTTCCACGGCTTCGAGTCGGCCAGTGAACTCATCCCAGTCGCTCACGTCACGTTCGATGGCCGCCGCGGCGGTTACCTGAGTGGGCTGCGGCAGTTCGGTTGGCGTGGCGTCCGACTTGCAACCCACCAACGAGACCGCCAGCAACAGCAACAGGATGACCAGCAGAACGTGGCCAGTGCTCTCGGCAAGTTTGATCAGGCGGTATGTCATCGGCTCTCCCCGCGTCGCAAGATCCGCCGACGCTTGTGGGAGTGCACTTTATGAACGTGACATCGCCTGAAACACCGGGTCAGGCGCATTACATTCATGACATCAGTTCAGCAATTTCCCCGGGACTTGGTGAGGCTCGCTGCACCGCAGCAGCTAAATAACTGAAGCGGCTGAAGATATTCTCCAGGATCACCCGCCGACTCAGCCGGGTGCGCAGCCGTTGATTTATTCCCCGACGACGGTATTTGGGAAGAGCCCTGCCAGGAAATCAATGAATGCCTTGAGCTTGGCTGCGGGTTGGCGATCACGTGGGTAGACCACCGACACCGGCCAGTAGGCGCCCTCATTCCAATCCTCGAGTACCGGGCGCAGCAAACCCGCCCCGATGTGGACTTCGACGCTGAAGCGCAGCACGCGAATGAAACCGGCACCGCTGACGGCTGCCGAGCTCGCGGACTCAGGATCGCTGAAGGACAGGCGGTGTGCCGGGGTGATCACGTGTTGCTGTCCCTGCTTGCGAAAGATCCATTCGCGGAACTGGCCGGTTCCGACCTTGAACAGGCCGATGCAGCTGGCCGGATCCAGATCCATCGGCGTGGGCGGCACGCCGACCTCGGCGATGAATTCAGGCGAGGCGCATGTGACGCCGCGGAGGTTTGCGACCCGCCGGGCGACCAGCGTGGAATCGCTCAAGTTTCCGATTCGAATGGCGGCATCGAATCCGGCTGCCACGATGTCCGGAGTCTGGTCCGTCATGCTCAACTGCAGCGATATCTCTGGGTACTGCTCGAGAAAGCGCGGCAGTGCGGGCACCAGGACGAGCCTTCCCAGGGACAGCGGCACGTCCAATCGGAGACGCCCACGCGCCGCGCCCCGCGCCTCGGCCAGCTCGCTCTCCGCTTCGTCCAGGCGATTGAACGCGTCACGGCAGCGCTCGTAGAAAGCGCGCCCGTGGTCCGTCAGGCTCAGCGAACGCGTGGTGCGGTTGAGCAGCCGCGCGCCGAGACGGTCCTCGAGACGCGTGACCGCCTTGCTCATCGCCGATTGCGACATGCCGAGCGTATCCGCAGCGGCCACGAAGCTTTTTGCCTCGACCACCCGGAGGAATGCGACGATGTCACCGTAGTTGTTCACGCCCGCGTCGAGACCTTATGCCAGTAGACCGCTGACCGATTCTTGCTTGCCGGGGCGGCATTGAGGCGCCATTGTAGGGTCGTATTCTTGAACAAGCGTCAGGAAAGTAGTGCGAAGGCCAACATTTACCCGAAGCGGGCGGAAACGTAATGTATGGCACGCAAACCGCACTCCGTTCGCCCCAGGCGACGGCTCATTTTCGGGGGAGCTGCAAGTTTCATGCTGCTGATAGTCGGAGCAAACGGCCACGTTGGCAGGGCCGTCGTCAGTGAGCTGGCCGGACAAGAACATCCGCTGAGGGCGTTTGTTCGCAATCCGGGCAAGTTCGATATTCGCGCGCCGAACGTCGACATTGCCGTGGGCAACCTCTCCGACGTCGGCTCCGTGCAACGCGCCTTGGAAGGTGTCGACACCGCGTTCCTTGCATCCACATTCGATCCCAGTCTCCCTGATCTGCAAATTCGTTTCATCGAGCTGGCCAAGGCGGCCGGCGTGCGCCGCATCGTACAGTTGTCGGGCACTGGCGCCGATATGCATCGCTGTTGTGTTCGCGCCTTCAGCTGGTACGGCCAGGTGGAGCGCGCCCTGCTCGCCAGCGGCCTGCAGCACACGCGTCTGCGTCCCACCTTCCTGATGCAGATCCTCCTCAAGGATGCTCACAGCATCGCAACACAAGGCGTGATTTGCGGGCCGTATCGCAATGTGCCCTGGCTGTGGGTGGATGCGCGCGATGTCGCAGGCGTTGCGGCGGCGGCACTGATTGACGATCGGCACGCGGGTCAGATCTATGCGATCACCGGTGCCGAAGCCCTTACGTTTGCCGATCTGGCCGCGCGACTGGCTGTCGTTCTGAACAAGCCCGTGCGCTACCACGATATCACTGCGAATGAGATGCGCGGTCGGTTGCAGGCCGCCGGAACGCCCCCCGCGATGATCGCTGCCGCGTTGGAAATTTGGGACGCCTATGTTTCCGGCTTCCTGCGCATCGAGCCCACCTCCGTTGTGAACGACATCACCGGCCGCGTACCGCGCAGCGTGGAAGAGTTCCTCATCGACTACCGCGATACTTTCCTGCGGGCAGCGTAAGCACCAGACTCGATCTGACCACAACACGACCGCAGACGACGGTCCCCGTGCGGTAGGGAACAAGCGCGCTACGAGCGCGTCCTCTCCTGATGGAACGACATACCTGACGCTGCGCGATGAACTCGCGGACTTGCAACGCTTCCTCGCGACCACGGCAGCGCTGGACCCAGCTGATTCCATTGCTTTCGCTCACACTCCTGAGCGCGGTGGCTCACGCAGCGAAGGTCAAGGTCACGATCGAAGGCCTGGAAGGCCCGCTCAAAGATGCCGCCGAAGCCAACGTGACCTTGAGCGAGTACAAGGACCGCGATGTCTCGCCCGCCGAAGCGCGGCGCCTGTTCGAATCCGGTGACAAGGAAGTGCGCAAGGCGGTGGAGCCCTTCGGCTACTACCAGGCACAGGTCGAGAGCCAGTTGCGCAATCCCGATCCCGATACGTTCGAGGGCGTCTACAAGGTCAAGCTGGGGGATCCCGTCGTCGTGCGTGAGTCGCACGTGGAAGTCCGCGGCACTGCCAATGAGCTGGACGTCGTCAAAGAAGCGCTGAAGGCGTTCGCGCCCAAAGTCGGCGATCGGCTCGATCACGGGCAGTACGAAGCAAACAAGGCACTGATCGACTCGCGCTTGAAGACCGCTGGCTATCTCGACGCGAAGATGACGCAGCGTCGCATCGAAGTCAGTCGCGCGAACAACTCCGCGAGCATCGACCTGGTATGGGATGCCGGCGAGCGCTACCGCTTCGGACCGGTGCGATTTCCAGACGTGCAGATATCGCCGAAAGTATTGCCCAAGTACATCCCATGGCGTGAAGGCGCGTATTACTCGACCGATCTTCTGCTGACCATGCAGCAGCGGCTCGTCGATGCGGACTACTTCTCTGCTGTCTCCGTGCAGCCCGCGCTCGAAGAAGCCAAAAACGGCGTGGTGCCCATCGAGGTCGTGCTCGTCCCGGCGAAACAAACGGTGTACTCGGCGGAAGCGTTCGTCAGCACGGATACCGGCCCCGGCGTCCGACTGGGCATCGAGCGACGTTGGGTGAACGACCGCGGCCACAAGCTCGGCGGCGAGATCGAGTACTCGCAACGGCTGGAGCAATACGGGCTGCACTACCGCATCCCGAAGCCGGGCAAGCAGAACAGCATGTACACCTTCGCCACGGGCTATCGCGACGAGGAGACCGACACGAGCCGCTCGCGTACGGCGCGCGTGGCAGCAACGCTGACCACCGAACGCTGGCACGGCTATACACGCTCGCTCGGTCTGCAATTCCTGAAAGGCGATTTCGAGATCGCAGACGAGCAACACAATTCGACGTTGCTCTTCGCGGACGGCATGCTCACCCAAAAGCGCGCCGACGATCTGCTGTTTCCGCGCAAAGGCTACTCTGTCCTGTATGGCCTGCGCTTCGCACCCAAATCGCCGCTCACGGATACGACCTTCGCTCAGGTTCGAGCCGAAGGAAAATGGATCAGGGCAGTCAGCAAGAAAGGACGCGTGCTGTTGCGCGCCGCGGGCGGCGCGATGGCGGTACGAAACTTCGATGATCTGCCGCCTGAGCTGCGCTTCTTCGCGGGCGGCGATCGTTCGGTACGCGGCTTCGACTACCAGGCGATCGGCGAAGTGAACGGCAGCGGCGGCGTCATCGGTGGCGAATACCTTGCGGTCGGGAGCGCCGAATACGAGCACTATTTCGTGCCGAACTGGGGCGCAGGTGTGTTCGTCGATGCGGGCGACGCATTCAAGTCTTCGTTCGATGCGAATGTGGGCACCGGCATCGGCCTGCGCTGGCGCTCGCCCGTGGGACTCGTGCGCCTCGATGTGGCGCGAGCCGTGGTCTCGGACCTGAAGCAGGAGTACCGCGTCCACCTCGTGATCGGACCGGACTTGTAGGGGCGCGCGCGCATGAAATGGCTTCGTTGGATTGGGCTCGGTGTGCTGACGGTGATCGCGCTGATCGCCGCGACACTTGCCTGGATGCTCAATTCGCAGTCAGGCACGACGGCCGCGCTCTCGCTGGCGCAACGGGTCATGGGCGACAAGCTGCGTATCGAACGCGTCGAAGGCACGCTGGCCGGCCCGCTCACCTTGCACAATTTGAAGTTCGGCGATCCCACGGAGGGCACGGAACTCTCTGCACAACTCATCTTCGTCAACGTCAGGTTGATGGATCTGTTGCACATGACCGCACACGTAAGCGATGCGCAACTGCGGGGCATCGTCGTGAACTCCCGGCCCACGAAGGAACCGGAGCCGCCCTCCGCCGAGCCTTTCACGCTGGAACCGCCGCTCGACATCGTCATCGATCGCCTGGGCGCGAGCGATGTGAAGATCTTCAACGCAGACGCTGCCGTGCTCGAGATCAGCAAGGCTGCCTTTCAAGGCAGCTGGACGGATGCAGGCGTGGCGGTCAAACAGCTCGACGTGCGCTCGCCGCAAGGCGAGGTGCACTTCGTTGCCAACGTGCGCCAGGACCGCGTGTATCTCGGCGACGGCCGCGGCAGCTTCAAATGGCAGGTGGGACAGCTCGACTATCGCGGCACGCTCAACGCCGAAGCGAAGGGCGATGACGCACACATCGCGTTGCGGCTGAGCTCGCCCATGCGCGCGCAGCTGAACGCCGCGCTCAAGCAGACGAAGTCGCTGCCCTGGCGCTTCGACTTGAACGTGCCCGTCTTCGATCCGCGTGAAGAGCTGATGCCGGACACTGCCATGCAGACGCTCGGCGCCACATTCGCGGGCGAAGGCTCGTTCGAATCGGGACGCGTCACGGGCGAGTTGATCGTCGATGGCAACACACTGCACATCCAGCCGCTGCGCTTCTCCCGGAATGAACGCCAGCTCGATATCGACGGCACTTTCCGCATCAACGATGCACGCGGCGCACTGCGCGCGGCGGGGCACGTTCGCACCGATCAGCAACCGGCCACGGCCAACGTCCAGCTCGATTGGGATGAGCTCGTGATCCCCGATAAATGGGCGGGACAGGTGCTGCACACGCGCGGCGATGTTCACTTCGACGGCAATGCGGAGAAGTTCGCAGCCCAAGGCAATTTCGCCCTGGGACCGCCGCGACAACTGGCGAACATCGCATTCCGTGCCGATGGCACGCCGAACACCATTCGCCTGCACCAGTTCGATGTCGTACAGCCGAATGGACGCCTCGCGACGAAGGGCACGGTCGATCTGAAACCAGACCTCGGCTGGGACATGAAGGCGCAGGCCACTCGCTTCGATCCCGGCGCATTCGCCGCCGGCTGGAAGGGTGAGCTGAACTTCGACCTGACGAGCACCGGTCGCATCACCGACCAGGGACCGCAAGCCAAACTGGCATTGCAGGACTTGAACGGCCGCCTGCGAGGCCGTCGGCTCGCCGGTAGCGCCGATCTCCAAGTCACACCCGACAAGGTGCTCGCCGGTGTGCTCGATCTGAGCTCCGGCCAAAGCAAGGTGCACGTTGAAGGCACGCGCAGCACAGCGATGAATGCACTCGTCTTGCTGGACGTCGCATCGCTGAACGACTGGATACCGGACTCGAACGGCCGCATCGACGCGCGCTACACGATCACCGGGCGTTGGCCCGAGCTGAAGATCGCCGGCAAGGCTTCAGCGAGTGAACTGCTGTTCGCAAACACACGCGCAGCAACGCTCACCGTCGACCTCGACGTGACGAATCCGACCAACCCTTCGGGCACGGCACGCGTGGCGGCCACGGAGTTGTCGTCGGCGGGATTCATCTTTCACCGCTTGAATACCGACTTCTCGGGCAATCGGGCGGCCCACCGACTGGCATTGAGCGCCGTCGGCGAGCCCCTCGACACGGACGTCGTCTTGCAGGGCGGCTTGAAAGACGGAACGTGGAATGGCGAGCTGCAAACATTGATGCTGGACGTCGAACGAGCGGCTCATCTCACGCTGCGTGAGCCCGCCCGGATCGCCTACTCAGCCGCAGGCACGCGTATCTCCAACACCTGTTTGCAGGATGGCCAGATCCAGCTGTGTGCTGCCGGCGAGATGCATCCCGACGGCTCCCTGCAAGCACGTTATTCGCTACACGACGTGCCGCTCGCGCTGGCCAACGTGCTCGCGCCCACCTTGCCCATCGCGCTCGAAGGCACGCTCCAGGGTGAGGGCGACATTCGCCGCGATGCGCAAGGTGCGTTGTTCGGACGGGCGGAGATTCGCTCGCCCACCGGTCAGCTCGCGCAACGGTTGAGCGATGAAGGCGATGAGAAGCAAACGCTGCTGCGCTACGACGACCTGGTTCTGGCGGCCACCTTGTCCGGACCCGACGCGCAGGCGAGCGTGCGCGCACGGCTCGACGAGCGTGGCAGCCTGGATGGTCAAGTGTCGCTGAACGGTCTCGATCAGGCACTCACGCCACTGCGTGGCCAGGTGAGCCTCGGCCTGCCCAGCCTCGCGCCCGTCGCGCTGTTCGTGCCGCAACTTGCCGAGCTGTCGGGCGCGGTGGATTCGCGCATCGGCATCGCCGGGACGGTGCAGGAACCAAAACTCTCCGGTTACGTGCGCGCCAACGATGTTGCCGCGGATGTACCCGCCTTGGGCCTCCATTTGAAAGAAGGCCGTCTCGAAGCAGCGCCACGCGAAGATGGCACCGTGCGTCTGTCCGGCCGCATCGCCTCGGGGGATGGCGATGTGCAATTCGATGGCAATGCAACTCAGGAAGGCATGATCCACGTGAACGTGAGCGGCAAGAAGTTTCTCGCTGCCGATATTCCCAGCGCCAACGTGCTCGTGAGCCCTACCCTCGAGTTCGTACGCAACGAAGAGGGCATGAAGCTGACGGGCGAAGTCGAAGTGCCCAAAGCGAAAGTGAACCTGCAGAAGCTCCCGCGCGGCGGCAAGAAAGTGCAGCAGGCCTCTTCCGATGTCGTCGTCATCGACGAGCATACGACCGAACAGGAAGTCGCCTCGACTCCGCTCGTCGCCAACATCACGGTCATCCTGGGCGAAAAGGTCGAGATCACCGGCTTCGGCTTGCAAGCCCAAGTCCAGGGTCGACTCGGCGTGCGCGAGATGCCCGGTCAGCCGACCACCGGATCGGGAGAAGTTCGCATCCAAGGTCAATACAAGGCGTATGGCCAGGATCTCACCATCAAGCAAGGACAGATCCTCTTTGCCGGCACTCCGATCGACAACCCGCGCTTGAACATCGAGGCCGTGCGCGAGATCGACGAACAGGATGTCACTGCCGGATTGCGCATCACCGGCACGGCACAGGCGCCGCAACTCACTGTGTTTTCCGATCCGGCGATGGGTGAATCGAATGCGCTGGCATACCTGGTCACGGGCAAGCCCCTCGATCAGGTGGGTCAGGGCGACGAAGACAGCGGCATGCTGCAGTCTGCGGCCCAATCGCTCGGAACGGCCGCCGGAGGCCTGCTTGCCAAGAACATCGGCAAGCGGCTCGGCGTGGATGAGGTGAGCGTGCAGGAGAGCGAAGCGCTGGGCGGCGGCGCGGCGTTCACGGTCGGACAATATCTCTCGCCACGACTGTTCCTCAGTTATGGCGTCGGTCTGTTCGAGCCCGGCGAAGTGATCACGATGCGCTACAAGCTCTCCAAGGCCCTGGCCCTGCAAGCCGAGCGGGGGCCCGTCGATACCCGCGCCGGCTTGCGATACAAGATCGAGAGGTAGGCAACGACCTTCTCTTCCCTCATGCTCTGTGTGATCTTTGCAATCACACCTCCACTCCGGATTCTCAGGCAATGCGTTTCGACCTGATCGACCTGCGACTGTTCCTGCATGTTGTCGAAGCCGGCAGCATCACGGCGGGCGCAGAACGCATGCATCTGGCATTGGCCGCGGCGAGCGCGCGCATCCGCAACATGGAGGAGACGCTCGGCACGGCGTTGCTGGAACGTGAGCGCCAAGGTGTATTGCCCACGCCCGCCGGGCACGCTCTCGTGAGGCACGCGCGCACGATCCTGCACGATGTCGAAAGCATGAAGGCGGACCTCGGCCAGTATGCGGAAGGCTTGCGCGGTCACATCCGTCTGCTGTCGAACACGAACGCCCTCACGGAGTTCCTGCCGGAGCTGCTGAGCCGCTTTCTGTCGACGCATCGCAACGTCAACATCGAGCTGGAAGAACGCCTGAGCGATGAGATCGTCACCCTCGTCGCCGACGGCAAGGCCGACGTCGGCATCGTCGCCGGAACGACGGATCTCACCGGACTCGATGTATTCCCGTTCCGCACCGATCGCTTCGTGCTCGCCGTCAGTACGCAGCATCCGCTGGCGCAGGTCGAGCGCATCTCGTTCGCCGACGTGCTCGACGCCGACTTCGTCGGCCTCGATCGGGCGAGCGCACTGCAGCGCTTTCTCGACAACAAGGCCGAGCGGCTTGCACAACGCCTGAAACTCCGGGTGCAATTACGCAGCTTCGATGCCGTCTGCCGCATGGCCGAATACAACGTCGGCATCGGCGTGGTGCCGCAATCCACCGCCACGCGCAACGCCAAGACCATGGCCATCCACATCGTCCAGCTCACCGACGACTGGGCGGTGCGCGAGCTGATGATCTGCGTGCCGCAACGACGCACGCTGCCGAGCTACGTGCGCGAGCTGGTGGACCACCTGCGCGTCGCCTCCGGCTAGGGCGAATGATGGCGATTCTGACGTTGAACTGCGGCAGCTCATCCATCAAGGCCACGCTGATCGATGCGGCACACGAGCGACGCCTGATCGACGTGCGCATCACCAACATCGGCTCCGAAGAGGTCACGCTCGAGATCGAGGGAAAGTCCCAACGATTGGAAGCCCTGGATCATGCTCGAGCGGTGCGCCTCACACTCGAAGCCATCAGCGCGCGCGCGACATCGAAGCCGACGGCCGTAGCGCATCGCGTGGTTCACGGCGGCAACGACTTCACGCAACCTGTCCTGATCGACGACGACGTGGTCAAGCAACTCGATGCGCTCGATGCCCTGGCCCCGCTGCACAACCCGGTGTCAGTCGCCGGCATTCGTGCCGCGCGCAGTGCGCTGCCCGCGATACCGCACGTCGCCGTGTTCGACACCGCCTTGCACGCAAACCTGCCCCCAGCGGCGCAACGGTACGCATTGCCCGTCGAGCTCACGCAGCGATTCGGCATTCGCCGCTTCGGCTTTCATGGCACCAGTCACGCCCGCGTCGCAGAGAGTGTTGCGAAGTACTTGCGCAAGCCATTGGAAGCACTGCGCATCATCTCCTGTCACCTGGGCAATGGCGCGAGCGTGACGGCGATCGCACACGGACGCAGCGTGGAAACGAGCATGGGGATGACGCCGCTCGAAGGACTCATCATGGGCACGCGCGCTGGGGATATCGACGCGGGCATTCTCTTGTACCTGCTTCGCAGCGGGCACTGCGACGTCGAGTCGCTCGACGAGCTGCTCAATACGCAGTCCGGACTCAAAGGACTCACGGGTACGAACGACATGCGCGAGATCGAGGCGCGCGCCGACCGGGGCGATGAGCCCTGCCGCTTCGCGATCGACGCGTATGCGCATCGCGTACTCAAATATGTCGGCGCCTATGCAGCAGTGATGAGCGGTGTGGATGCCATCGCCTTCACCGCGGGCATCGGCGAGAACAGCGCGACGATCCGCGCCCGCGTTGCCGATCGGCTGGGTTTTCTCGGCGTCGATTTCGACGTGGATGCCAATCGCCGCGCGCGCGTCGATGTGCAGCGGCCGGTGGCGCGGATCTCATCGGCCCAATCGCGTGTCGAGCTGCTCGTCGTGCGCACGGATGAAGAGATGGCGCTGGCGCGGGCTGCCGAAGACCTGCTGGCAGGGTAAGCGAAGGGGAATCCTGTTCAGTTCGTGCTGAGCCTTGCGACTGAGATCACTTCCCGCTGCTCCACTGCCACTTCTTGATCTCCGGCAGGTCATCGCCGTGCCGGCGGATGTACTCGCGGTGCTCCACGAGCTTGTCGCGGAGGCGTTGGCGGACATGAGCCATGGGCGCACTCAAGCCCGGCACATGATCGAGCACGGCTTCGACCAGATGGAAGCGATCGAGGTCGTTCAGCACGGTCATGTCGAATGGCGTCGTGGTCGTGCCCTCTTCCTTGTAGCCGCGAACATGCAAGCTGTCGTGGTTCGTGCGCCGGTAGGTGAGCCGATGGATCTGCCACGGGTAGCCATGGAACGCGAAGACGATCGGCTTGTCCGTCGTGAAGATCGCATCGAACTCCTTGTCGCTCAAACCATGCGGATGCTCGCTCGGCGGTTGCAACGTCATCAGGTCGACGACGTTGACGACACGCACTTTCAATTGCGGCAGCCATGCGCGCATCAAGGTGACCGCGGCCAGCGTTTCCAGTGTCGGCACGTCGCCGGCGCAGGCCATCACGACGTCGGGTTGCCCATCCTGATCCGAGCTCGCCCACGTCCAGATGCCAATGCCCTCGCTGCAATGCTTGATCGCATCTTCCATCGACAGCCACTGCGGCGAGGGCTGCTTGCCGGCGATCACGACGTTCACCAGATGCCGGCTGCGCAGACATTGATCCGTCACGTACAGCAGCGAGTTCGCATCGGGCGGCAGGTACACGCGAATGATCTCTGCCTTCTTGTTGACGACGTGGTCGATGAAGCCCGGATCCTGATGACTGAAGCCGTTGTGGTCCTGACGCCAGACATGCGAGGTCAGCAGATAGTTGAGCGACGCCAGCGGCCGGCGCCAGGGGATGCTCCGCGTCGTCTTCAGCCACTTCGCATGTTGATTGAACATCGAGTCCACGATGTGGATGAACGCTTCGTAACAACTGAAGAAGCCATGCCGACCCGTGAGCAGATAGCCTTCGTACCAGCCTTGGCATTGATGCTCGCTCAGCATTTCCATGACGCGGCCTTCGGGGTCGACTTGAAAGTCACCGTCGAGGACCTCCGCGGTTGAAGTTCGCGGCGTCACTTTCAGGATCTCATCCCAGCGGTTCGAGGTCGTCTCATCGGGACTGAAGACACGGAAGTTCGCACTCGCAAGGTTCAGCTGCATCACCTTCGCGAGATATTTTCCCTGCACCCGCGTGGCCTCTGCCGTCGCCCCACCGGGCTGCGGCACATTCACGGCAAAGTCGCGATAGTCCGGCAGTCGCAGATCGCGCAGCAGCGCACCGCCATTCGTATGCGGGTTGTCGCCCATGCGGCGCCGCCCCTTGGGAGCCAACTCGCGCAACTCGGACTTCAGCTTGCCTGAAGCATCGAACAGCTCCTCGGGCTGGTAGCTGCGCATCCACTGCTCCAGCTGCTTCAAGTGCTCCGGCTTGCTGGCAAGCTCCGACAATGGCACCTGATGGGAGCGCCAGGTGCCTTCGACTTGTTTGCCATCCACGACGTGCGGGCCCGTCCAGCCCTTCGGCGTGACCAGTACGATCATCGGCCAGGGCACGCGACCCCGGAATCCTTGCGTGCGTGCCGCATGTTGGATCTCGCGGATGCGCGCGATCACCTCATCGAGCGTATGCGCCATCTGCAGATGCGCAGCGTCCGGATCCGGACCTTCAACGTAGTGTGGCTCGTACCCGTAGCCACGCATGAGCTGCGTGAGTTCAGCTCGCGGCATGCGTGCGAGGACAGTCGGACCTGCGATCTTGTAGCCGTTCAGATGCAGGATCGGCAGCACAGCACCATCGCGCTTCGGATTCAGAAATTTGTTGGAATGCCAGCTCGTCGCGAGCGGCCCTGTCTCCGCTTCGCCATCGCCGATGACACACGCGACGATGAGATCCGGATTGTCGAACGCCGCGCCGTACGCATGCGACAGCGCATAGCCCAGCTCGCCACCTTCGTGAATCGAGCCGGGCGTTTCCGGCGCGACGTGACTCGGAATGCCGCCCGGAAAGGAGAACTGCTTGAACAGTTGCGCCATGCCTTCGACATCTTCCGAGACGTCGGGGTAGTACTCGCTGTACGTACCTTCCAGATACGTGTTCGCGACGATCGCAGGCCCGCCGTGCCCCGGACCTGCGACATAGATCATGTCGAGGTCGTACTTGCCGATGATGCGATTCAAGTGCACGTAGATGAAGTTCAACCCCGGCGTGGTGCCCCAATGCCCCAGCAAACGTGGCTTCACGTGCTCGAGCTTGAGGGGCTCGCGCAACAGCGGATTCGCAAGCAGATAGATCTGCCCGACGGACAGATAATTCGAAGCACGCCAATAGGCGTTGAGGCGCGCCAGGTACTCCGGAGCCAATGTCGGATCTTCACGGGCAGCGGGATCGGCAACCATGTCGAACGTCCTCGTGGCGAAACATCGAGTATGCCGAAGGGAAAGCTGCTCGCAAGCATGGGGTTCCCGCCACATGAACGACACCAGCAGAAGACCAAGCACTCGATGCGTGGATCGATTTCAAATTGCGTCCCTTCCCTTGCGACAGCGGGGGCCGCTCCTGCGCATCCATGCGCTCGCGCCATTCGTGCGTCCTGCACATCAGAAGGACAGGATGGGGGCGGTTCATCGAGCGCATCGCAGTCTCAAGCGCCCCCACCCTAGCCCTCCCCCGCTATCGCAAGGGAGGGGACAGGAACACGTTACGAGGGAACTATGACCGCCCGTCACGGCTTGCGCACACTGCATCCGAAAATTCAGGAGTCGCGATGGCCTCCTCTTCTCTCGCGAACGCAAGGAAAGTCGCGCGCTTGTCCGCGGAGCTTTTGCGTTACCGCCGCGCAACGGCACCGGCCATCGCCGCCAAAGCGGTGCTGGCGCGCAGCGTGTGGGGCATCGACGTCACCCGCTTTCTGATGGTCGGGATGTACGAGCAGAGCATGAGCCGCTGGGGCGACAGCATGAGCTATCTCGTGGACCTCGAACCCGGC
>DATELY010000013.1:0-5024 GCA_035276085.1 Steroidobacteraceae bacterium
CAAGCCACCGAGGTGTCGATCCGTGCGGGTGTACTCAATCGCATGGTAGCCCTCGCTCGCCCGCAGTCCGTCCGTATCGCCTGAGATTGAGAGCACAGAGATCATGTCGTCTCTACGCCTGATTTTCGCAACAACGCCCCTGAAAGGCCTCTCGCTCGCACAGCGGCTTTGCTATTTTTCGAATGCGTTCTTCTGGTATTTTTGCTTCGCAAGGGTCGTTTTCCTGTTTGCGCCTGTCATGTATCTAGTGTTCGGGCTGCAGTTCTACAACGCAACGATCCTCCAATTCTTCGCATACGGCCTGCCGCAAACGATCGCGGCGATTCTCACGACAGATCTTCTGTTCGGGCGCTACCGCTGGACGCTGATCTCCGAAGTGTACGAGATGCTGCAGTCGATTTTCTCGTTGCGCGCGGTGATGGCCGTCATGTTGCGACCACGTGCCCCTGGCTTCAAGGTCACACCTAAAGGAGAAAAAATCGAGGAGGACTCGATCTCCGAACTCGCAGGTCCTTTCCACGTCATCTATCTGATCGTGCTTGTCGGTGTCGCCGTCGGCGTCTGGAAACTGATACAAGGGTATCCGCATCAGGACGTGATCATCTCGTCGGTGGGTTGGTGCGGACTGAATCTTGTTTTGCTGAACGCGTGCATCGGCGTGCTGTACGAACGCAGGCAGCGCCGTGCTGTGCCACGTGTGCCAGCGAATCTCGATGCCCGATTGCGTCTCGGTGCTGAGACAGTCGGTTCCGCTGCCACGCCTGTATTCAATTGTCGCGTGATCGACATGTCGGCCGGCGGCCTGAAGCTGGTTCTGTCGACCGCAGATTTGGCTAGCGTGCCGAACCGTGGCAGCGCTACGCTCAAAGTCTTCAATGTGGCGAAGGGCCGAATGAGCAACATACCGCTCTCGATCCGCAATTCGTTTGTCGATGCCAGCGGCGCGCTCGTCCTTGGTACGCAGTTCGCCGACGACAGTGTCGCAGGCTTGTCTGAGCAGGTTTCGCTGGTCTTTGGCGACAGCGGCCGCTGGCGCGAATTCCGTCAGAGCCGTTGTCGCCGCATTGGCATTATCCGCAGTCTGAGCGTCGTCGCGAGTCTTGGCTTTATACACGCGTTCAGCCACTACCGCTTCTTCTTCGCGGGCATGCTGCGCAATGCAGCGCGACCTTTGCGAGCGACCTTGAGTGCCGTCGCTTCTTTCGGTGCTTTCCAGAAACAGCGTCCGTGAGTGTTTCGTCCATGTATCACGAATTCATCCGTGCGGCTTGCATCATGCTACTGCTGCTCGCTGGCGGTGCCGCTTTTGCCACCACGCAGCCGAAGAGCGCCGCCGGCGACTCGGGTTCGGCCGCATCCGTCGCCGCGAACCAGACCGAAATCTCGCTTGCCATGCTAGGCAATCTGTCTGGTCCGCTACGCCTTGCTGGCGCCGCCGCGGCCCGGAGCATGAGCATTCCGTTGTCGGCGCGTGAACGGGCACGCGATGCAACGCTGCATCTCGTCGTATCGAATTCCGTTTCGCTGCTGATGGCCCGCTCACAGCTTGCGGTACGAGTCAATGACCACACCATCGCGCAATTTCAGCTTTCGCCCAGTCAGCCGGAAACGACAGCCGATATCCACGTTCCCATCGACCTGCTTCGGCCGGGCTACAACGCGCTGACGTTCGCCGTAGCACAGCACTCAACGGAGAACTGCGAAGACCCGAATTCGCCGGAACTGTGGACTGAGATCGACACGACGGCCTCAACGCTGCGCATGCAAACCGAACTCAAACCACTGACACCGACGCTCGCCACGCTGCCCGATCTCATTGATCCCAAGCAATGGTCCACGCGTTCCATCGCGATCGTCAGCGCGACGCGCCCGGACAATGAACAGCGTGCCACTAACGGCGGCCTGCTGGCGCAGGGTATCGCACTGCGCCTTCGCTATCTCAGCGCGACACCGCGTGTACTCGACGCGCAGCCGGGCGCGGGCGCAGGGATGGTGCCGGGGCTCGCGTTGGCCCCTCTCGCTGGCTCCGACGTCTTGCTGATCGGCTCACGCGATGCATTGCGCCGATACGTCGATCCGCAGATTGCCGCGCGCATCGTCGGTGCCTTTCTCGGCGTCTACCCGAACCCGGACGATCCGCGCCACTTCGTAGTGCTCGTGAGTGGCCGTGACGACGCCGAGGTCAATCGTGCCGCACGCGCGTTTGCGCACAGCGAGCTGCCACTGCCTCGCCGCAGTGAGCTTGTCATCGGGGCATTCGATGAGAGCACCTTGCCGCCGTCGTCCGCAGCCAAGACGCTATCCGGCACGGTGCCCTGGTCGCTTCATCAGATCGGCTTCAACAGTCGCACGCTTCGCCCAGGCGACGAAGTCAACCTTGAGGTGCGGTTACCCGCTGACATCTATGCGCCCGAGGATGCGAAAGTCACCCTCGATATGAATTTCTCTGAAGGCTCCAGAATGCGCGAGGACTCTGTTCTCGACATCTCGCTCAACGGGCGTTTTGCGCAGGCGATTGCGCTCGACCAGACTCAGGGGGCTGTCATTCGCCACTATCGCATCAGCATTCCGCTGCGTGATTTCGACACCGGACACAACACGTTGACACTGCGTGCGCTCCTCATGCCATCCGTGTCGGATCGCTGTGTATTGCGCCAGATGGACAATCTCGAAGTCACGCTGCTCGACAGCTCGACGCTCACGCTGCCGAACGCCTCGCACTACGCGACGCTGCCCGACCTCAGGCGCTTCGCCGATAGTGGCTTCCCCTATACGGCTCCCCACGACGGCAGCGGTCTCGCTCTGCGCATCGCTTCGAAGGACAACAGCACGATCGCAGCGGCCTGGACACTGATGGGCAAGCTCGCGCAAAGCCAGATGGCGCCGCTGACGAGCGCACAGCTGACATTCGGCGAGTCTGGTGCAGGCCGTCATACGGTCCTTGTCGGTGCGACGTCTGCATTGCCTCCGGCACTCCTCTATAGCGCGCCGTGGTCGCCGGGCAAGAGCATCAGCGTCATGAACAGTGCGGGTAGTTCTTCGGACGAGCGGTCCGGCAGCTGGTTCAACCGTCATTGGGATAGTCTGTTCGCCCCGCCCGCCAAGGCCACGCAGACCGGCGACACGCTGCGCGGCGACCTCACCCTGTCGCAGCAACTGCTCGTGATGCAGTATCGCGACACACATGGCCGCGCGTTAACTCTGATCACCTCGGCAAGCGCCGACGAATTGCTCGACGGTGTCTCAAGGCTTGTCGAGCCGACTTATTGGGGCGGTCTCGATGGCAACGTGGCTGTGCTGAGCTTCAATCATCCCAATCTCTGGACGGCACGAATCGGCGACACTTACGAAACGGGCAGGCTCGGCGCGATGGACTGGCTAGGCTTTTCGCTGTCCCGTCATCCGTTGCTGGGGTATGCGCTGCTCGTGCTGCTGCTGGCCGTATTCGCTGCATCGACTGCCCTGTTGTTGAAGCGCTATCACCAGAAACAGCATCGTGACGCGGAGCAATAACGGGAACAGCTGGCGATGGGCAGTCTGGTTGTGTCTCACCGCACCGGGCTCCTGCCTCGCGGCACAGGACAATCTGCTTGCCGTCGAGCGGTATGACACGGGATCGGCCACTACTGTTCACAGCCTCGACACGACCCGGCTTCAGCGACACGATCAGCAGAGCCTAGCAGGTTGCGGAAATACACCCGCGACGGAAGCGGCCTTCCTCGATTTACACGCCTGCCGCCGCTAAATCTTTCGCAATATGCAATTTCAACGCGAATTCAACATTTTTTCGGCGGGTTGAGGCCCATTTCTGTCTTCGTTTCCACGCTTCGCGCTGCTATGGACGGATTTGTCCCAGCGATCGCATGCGCACCAGGTTGTACACCGCCATGTTCAACACGAACATCTGGTCCACCTTCTTCAAGCCGCGCACCATCACCTGGCGCATGCGCCCCACGGTCTTGGCCCAGCCGAAACCTTGTTCGATCAACTTGCGCTTTTGCTGCGAAATGGCGTAGCCCGCGCTCGAGGCAATCGGATCGGGCACTGCCGAACGCCGCCCCGAAGTGTTTTGCGCAACGTGCGGTATGACCTTCATTTGCTGGCACGCCTCGATGAATTCCTGGGCATCGTATCCCTTGTCTGCACCCAACGTAATTTCTACGTTCGGATCCTCTACCGCTTGCCGTGCGTCGTGGATCATGATCTTGGCCGCTTCACGCTCGGCATGCCCGTCGGCGCGTGTCACGCGCGCGTTGACCACCAGGCCGTGTCGGTTATCGGTCAGCGTATGACCCATGTACCGCAATTCGCTGGCCGTTTGGCCTTTGCGATAGAGCTGCGCATCTGGGTCGGTCCTCGACTGATGTGTCTCGTTGCTGCGTTTCTCGCCCTTGAAGTCGCCCGCGCCGCCACCATCGTTGTCCTGATCGTCACCGTTCTTGCGTACAAAGCTCTTATGTCCGGCCCACGCCTGGATCAGCGTGCCGTCCACGCTGAAATGCTCACCCGAGAGCAGGCACTTCTTCTCGGCAATGGCCACCACTTCGTTGAAGAATTCGATGACCGCATCGTGCTTGATCAATCGCTCGCGGTTCTTCGTAAAGACCGTGGGAACCCACACCTCGTCATCCATTGCCAAGCCGATGAACCAGCGAAACAAGAGGTTGTACTGGACTTGCTCCATCAGTTGGCGCTCGGAGCGGATGCTGAAAAGCACCTGAATCAGCATGGCTCGCAGCAACTTCTCTGGCGCGATGCTCGGCCGCCCGCCCTTTATGTCCGCTTCATACATCTGGGCGAACAGTCGATCCATCTTCGCCAGCGCTTCGTTCGCCATCACCCGTATCGAACGCAACGGATGCGACTTGGGGACGAAGTCGTCCAGCTTGCGCATGGAAAACAGACTCTCGGTGAATGTGTCGGCGCCGCGCATGATCTCCTGGGGGCACGTGGTGGTCCATCAATCAACGCTTCACGAACTCTGCGCGATGACGTGTTTCAGCGGTACTTCAGCGGCCTGCTAG
>DATELY010000014.1:0-9231 GCA_035276085.1 Steroidobacteraceae bacterium
CCAGGTAGGCGACCCCATTCTTGGTGGCTAGAATGGTGCTGAAAGAAAATAGATTCGGCACGTCCTTGATGGTCATTCCTGAAGGCGCGGTGGACTGCAGGTTCTCTGCTGTGCAACTCTGCATGTCCGCCTGCGCCACCGTGGGCGCAAATAATCCGAGTGCTGATAGCCCTGCGGCGAGTACCCCCATCAGCGCACTGGAAAGAGCGGAGCGAGAATAATTTTTTGTCATTGTGATCAAGAGAAATCCCCTTCAGCTGCAGTCACCGTGAAGTGACATGAATGTTCGTGGGCTTGATGAGCGCAGTCGGCCCAACCCAACAGCCGGCTAGCCTAAGCATCCAATCCAACCAGTTGACAGCTCTTCGCCCACAAGCGCTCGGCCAGCGCGTCGTCTCGCGCCTCATCGGATACCGGCGCGGGTTTGGACTTGTAGTAGTAGTCGCCGGAGTGACCCTCGACTTCTCGCGAAGTCGCCAGGTACACACTGGTACGGGCCCCTTCTTCCGGAGAGAGCATGAAAAAGGTCGAGGCTTTCAGTAAGACGTTCATCCACGTACCGGCCTCATCTCCGAGATTCGTTCGTACCAAGCCCGGGTGCAGCGCATTGATCGTGACGCCAGTGCCGTTCAGGCGTCGGCTCAACGCACGCACGAGCAGGATATTCCCGAGCTTTGAATTTCCGTAGACGGTCATGCCGCCCAACTTTCGCTCGTTCGTGAGGTCGTCCAGATCCAGCTTTGCCATGCGATGACCCGAGGAGGACACGACGACGATCCGTGCGGGCGCGGATGCCTTCAGCTTGTCGAGCAGCAGATGGGTGAGCAGGAACGGAGCAAGATGATTGGCCGCAAAAATCCTCTCATGCCCATCGACAGTGAGCTTACGCTGAGAAGCGGTGAGCGCGGCGTTGTTCACCAAGACGTCGAGCCTTGGCAGCTGCGCATTGAGCTCACTCGCCAACGTGCGCACCTGCGCGAGCGAAGTGAAATCCGCCTGCACGAAGCGGACATCCTTGTTGCCCGTGGTCCGTATCATCTCTTTGACGACGTGCTCACCCTTCGTTCGATTGCGCCCATGCGCGATCACGGTTGCACCCCGGGCGGCAAACGCCGTCGCAGTCGCAAGCCCGATGCCGTTCGTTGCCCCGGTCACGAAGCAAACTTTGTTGTTCATTGGCTTTGCATGCATGGCGAGATCCTGGGTCTTGCGTGAGGGGCATGCCTGATTGGCATGCCCCTCAATCAGCGCGAAGAGTCGAGGTCGCTATTGACAGGCATAGCTCGCCGCGACGTAAGCATCGCCGCGAACGTAGGTGATCTTCTTCGGGTAGAGACAGATGGGCAGACTTTTCTTGACCGGCTCGTTGCTGGCGGACTCGAGGACGACCTTATCCGGAGCAATTCCCTTTTCAACCCAACCGGTCAGGAGCCCGTACATCTTTCCGGTACCGAAGCCGTAGGTCGGCGGATTCGCGGCCGGATACACCGTGCCGCTCAGCGGACTGTGGCCCAGTCCCGAAATGACATAGAAGCGATAGAACGGCTGCACTTGCGCAAGCCCGCCCATCTTTTCGAGCACGCGGCCGTAGTACTGGACCGAGCCCGGGTACGGGATCAGCTCGTCGTTGGTGTTGTGGAAGTGGATCAGCTTGCCGCCGCGCGCCTTGAAGGCCGACAGGTCCGGATCGTCGGTGTTGATATCCGCGAAGTCCTTCTGCATCGCGAGACCGGCATCGTAGGCTTTGGCCAATTGCTGATACGACAGTGTCTTCCAACCATCCTGGCCATTCCCCGTCGCGTTCCTGAGCTCAGGTGTCGACAGTGTGGCGTTCTTCAGCTCGAGCGCGGCCATATCCGGCGGCACGACGAACGGTGGTGTGTACGCCAGGGCTTGCAGGTTGGTCCCTCGCTGCAGTCCATACCAGCGGCGAACGCCGGTGATCGGGCCGAATCCGTTATCCACCTTCGGATCTGGAACGCTGCCGTCGGCCGTCATTCCATACCAGATCTTGTTGAAAGCAACGGCCTGGGCCGGGGATATGCAGGTCGTCGTGCTATTCGTTCCACCATTGGCCGCGCACAGAACGTTGCGATCCTTGGTCGGATCGTAATGACAACTTTCCGGATGCAGGATGAATCCCAGGTGCTTGCCGCCGACCGTATCGCAAGCGGCAATAGCGGCATTTGAAACCAAGGTGAGTTGCTCGGGTGACATGTATTTGCCGCCCAAGTCGCGCTGTATCACGATCTGCGGATAGAGCTCACCCGCGATGAATCGGCTCCAGTTGATGGCTGGATAAGCGACGACGATGCCGTCGACGTCCTCAGGATGGCGCTGGGCGAGCTTCAGCCCTTGACGCCCTCCGGTAGAGCCCCCCGACCAGTAGGTGTATCGCGCCGCAGAGCCATAGTAGGCTTTCACGAGCGCCTTGGTCTTGAGCACTTGCTCGTGAATCCCTCGCGAAGCGAAGTCCTCCCACAGCGTCTTATTCGGCGTTCCATCCGGAAGCATGGCGAAGGCACCATTACCACCGACCTGGGGATTGGTGTGGCCAGTGTCATTCGACGATGTCACGGCGCCCTCGCGCGACGCGATGGTTGCCGCTGTTCCCATGTCCGCCGACGCCACGCCAGAGGAAATTTTATCCAGATGGGTTTCTTCGGTGCCGGCCCAGCCTCCGCCGCCAATCGCGTGGATACGACCGTTCCAGGCCTGCTTGGAAGGCAGCCACACTTCGATACCGATCCCGCGAGAGGTCGAGGGCGCATCCTTCGGACCCGGGTTACCGGGCCCGACCAGCAGCTTCACCAGACACAAGTCGGCTTCGATCGTCGCCGGTATGAGCGGAAACATTTGCCGGAATAGAGGTGAATAGGGCAGGACGTCGCCCTTCTTGAACTGCTTCACCAGCAGCACGCTCGTCTTCTCGTCCGGTTTGAAATTCTTGGCGATCGAGCTGTCGCAAGCGAGCTGCGGTGTGTCTGCGGCACTCCACGAAGGCAACGCCGAGACGATACCCATCAGCAACCCGAGCCGGTAAACCTTAGCGCGAGATGTCATGACCGCTTTCCTTCCCCTCATATGTTTCTTGTTGCCGTCAATCGACGGTCCGCAATGCAAGCGTGTTGTTCCATTCATTGGACATGCTCGTAGGTTTTGCACACAGCATCCCTCGCTTCTGAGCATCGCACGAGCATAGGTCCACGAAGGCTGACAGTGTTAGCCGAAACCGGCGGAGTGTTTTTACGGCGCTGGCCGCTGCACTGGACAGCACAATCGCACTGACTTCCTGCTGAGCAATGAATGGTGTGTCCGTCCGCGCGAGCGACGCCATGCACAGCGAACAAATCTTGCACTGAGGAAATGTCGAGCTTGGAGACAACGCAGCGCTGCGGGATTGAGATCGTGAACGGCTTCGCGCCGACGTCGAGTGCGAAGGCGTTTCACACTCAGCCAAGTGACATGAATGTTCGTGGCAAACGTGACGACCGCAGTCGCCACGAGCCAACGGCGCGTTAGCCTACGCAGGCAATCCAACGAGCTGGCAGCTCTTCGTCCACAAGCGCTCGGCCAGCGCGTCATCGCGTGCCTCATCGGACATCGGAGCGGGTTTGCACTTCACGTAGTAACCGCCGGAGTGTCCTTCGACTTCTGGCGAGCTGGCCAGGTACACGCTGGTCCTTGCGCCTTCTGCCGGAGGAACCGCCGCAAAGCTCAAGACCTTCAACATGACTTTCAGCCATGTGCCGCCATTGTCCCCGAGGTTCGTTCTTACACCGCCGGGATGCAGCGCGTTGATCGTGACGCCACTGCCGTTCAGGCGCCAGCTCAACGCGCGCGCGAACAAGATATTGCCGAGCTTCGAATTCCCGTAGACGGTCATGCCACCTGACTTGCGCTCGTTCGTGAGGTCGTCCAGATCCAGCTTGGCGATACGATGACCCGCGGAGGACACGACGACGATCCGGGCGGGCGTGGATGCCTTCATCTTGTCGAGCAGCAGATGGGTCAGCAGGAACGGGGCAAGATGATTGACCGCGAAAATCAACTCATGTCCATCGACGGTGAGCTTGCGTTCGGCACTGGTGAGTGCGGCGTTGTTCACCAATACGTCGAGCCGGGGCAACTGGGCATTGAGCTCACTCGCCAATGTCCGCACTTGCGCGAGCGAAGCGAAGTCCGCTTGCACGAAGCGGACTGCCTCGTTGCCCGTCGTCCGCATGATCTCTTGAACGACGTGCTCGCCCTTCGTTCGATTGCGTCCATGCACGATCACTGTGGCACCTTGCGCGGCCAGCGCCGTCGCAGTCGCAAACCCGATGCCGTTCGTTGCCCCGGTCACGAGGCACACTTTGTTGTTCATTGACTTTGCATGCATGGCGAGCGCCGGTACGTCGCACAACATCTCATGAGCACTCTCTCCCCCGTGTCCATTTTCTTAGAAGCTGTATGTTGCCGTCAGCCCGATCGTCCTGGGCGGAAGCGTGATGTCCAGGAAAACAGGTAAGCCGGCAGCAAAGTTCGTGCTGCCCACTATCGGGGCAGAATCAAAGACATTATTTACGAAGAGCGAAACATCGACCTTCTCGTTTCTCAGCCCCGCACGGAGATTGACGATGTTGGTCGCGCCCGGCTGGAATGCGGCCGGATTGTACGAGAGCGTGTCCGGGTCTTGAGCCGGCAAGTGGCGATCGGGTCCGGAAGTGTATGCATAGGTCACTCGTGCATAGCCTTCCCTGCCGAGCATTTCAGCGTTGTAGTCCGTCGCGAGGGTCACAGCCCAAGGCGCGCCGCCAACTGCATTACCTTTATCGACGAAGGTCACCGGCACGCCGTCCGGGCCTGGCGGCCCGAGAAGCTCTTTATCGTAGTGGGCGTCGTTGTAAGCCACGGTGCCACTAACGTTAAAATGACGGGTGACTCGCACCTGGAACTGCACATCTCCACCCACGCTGACGGCAGAACCCAGATTGCCGATAAATTGATATCCGCACCTGGGAAGGAACAGGGACTGCTGAATATCGGACCACTTGAGATAGTAGGCGCTGGTGAAAAGCTGCACGCGCCCGTCGAACAATCCGCTGCTCTTGGTCCCGATCTCGTAGCTCCACACCGAATCCGAATCGTAAGGTCCGACAGCCTGCGTCAATCCAAAGGCCGCGAGGTCGGCGCGACAAGCATCGCTCGATACCGGTATGGGCTTGTTGGCTCCGCCCACGCGAAAACCCTTCGACGCTGTCGCATAGACCATGTCGGAATCGCTGAGTGAGTAAGTCAGGCCGAACTTCGGCGTAAACGGCTTCTCTTTCTGAGTTCCGGCGGCGCTCAGAGCCGCCGTCCCGGCCCAGGGACCTGCCTGGAAGGTTTCGAACTCGAACGACGTCTTGGCGTATCGCGCACCGGCCGTCACCTTCAGATTGTCGGTCACTCGATAACTCAGCTCTCCGAAGATCGCGTCCTGATCGTCGTGAGCCTCGTCCGACGAGAGATAGGATTGAGTCGGGCTCAGCATCGGCGTGCCGAATACAGCTTCAACCGGCAATCCGCCAAAGTAAGTGGCCACCAGATCGGGAAGCAGAGGATCGAAGATCGATTGGCCGCCATTCTGCTTCGAGCGCTGTATGAAGATGCCGACGATGCCTGTTAAACGCTCATTCGAATCGGCTGTTTGAAGCCGCACTTCCTGCGTGAAACTCCGCTGTTTAGTCGGCAGATCCGATGCGAGCACATATTGCGGCAGAAGCCCCAGATAAAGGTTCTGCGCGAATACCTGCGGTCCGAGAAGGAGCTGGGGAAACGTGAGACTGCCGTCGGTCCTGAGCTTGCCTTTGCGGTCCAGATAGGACGTAACGGAGGTCAGCATGAAGCGGCCCAGGTCCGCTTGAGCGTTCAATGTCGACAGATCGAACTCATCGTGCGCCGGCGAATACAACGGTCCGGCGTTCAGAAATTTCCCCTGCTTGCGCTCCGAAATCCGCCTGAAGAACCAGGCGCTGTCATTGTCGTCGGTGTCCTGATGAAAGACGGATGCCGTCACATCGAGCCAATCGGTTGGTTTCACGCCAAGCGCGACACGGGCCACGAACGCATCGCGATAATTTGCGTTCTTGTCAGTCGAGTGATAATCGATATTGGACACTCGATCGATGTAGCCGCCTGTGCGCCGATTCCAGGCGCTCGCGCGAAAACCGATCTTGTCCTCCACGATCGGTCCGCCCACGGCGAGACCCGCTTCCCAGCTTGGATCCCCATGTTCGGTCACGGCAGCTTCCGCCCGGCTATACCCCGTGTAATGGTCGAGGCTGGGCTGCGGGGTGATGAAGCGGACTGCGCCACCTTCGGAGCCCGCGCCGAACAAAGTCCCTTGCGGTCCGCGCAACACCTCGATGCGCTCCAAGTCGAAAATTTCGGGATACGCATGTGTAGCCGCACCGACGGCCCGCACTTGCACCGGCGTGTCGTCGATATAGATACCGGTCGTCGCTGCACCCACTTGCGAGCTGACACCGCGGATCGCAATCTCGCTGCGCGCCAAGCCAATGACGTTGGAAAAAGTCACTCCAGGTGCCAAGCGGGCGACATCCTGCATGGAACGAATGCCCTCCTCGTCGAGCTTGGCCTGGTCGAATGCCGTGACACTGGCCGCTACCCGACTCAACCGCTCGCTGACTCGAGTCGCGGTAACGATGATCTCGCTGATCTCATTGCTGTCCGCTCGACCCTCAACTTTTTGCGCGACATCAGCTCGCTGGCCAGCGGCAATCGAATTGCCTGATGTCGTTGAGTCCTGTGCATACGCACCCGGCACCAAAGCCGTCAGCGCCGTAGTAACGCAGATTGCCTGTGCAATCGGTCGCTTCGAGCGCCATGCGCGATCGTTCCCATGGGTAACGTTGGACACAGCACACCCCCATTTCTAAGTTTTCTTCCAGGCTGCACCCTGCTTGCAGCACCAGCGCGCGTGCCGCAGTGGACGCGCTGCGCGGCCTGATTCGAGTTCTTTCTCCTGCCCTCTTAGTAGATGAGCTGGGATGAAACGAGCATAGGTGCATCAAGATCGATAGTGTTAGCCGGAATCGGCGGAACACACGAGGTGACGCTGCACTGGACGGCGGTTGCGCTGAAATTCCCGCTGAGCCATGAACGCCGTGTTGGTCCGTGCCAGCGACGCCATGCACACCAGCAGACCTGCACTGATGAAATGTTGAGATTGCCAACCGTGCAGAGCTTCACGCCGCGATCGGGTGCGAAGGATTTCACCCTCAGCCGACGCTCACTCTGCCCGCGGCTCACCACGCACGAGAACAACTGCTCGAGCATGAACGTCGTGATCGTAGGGGATTGAGCACGACGGTGATGCGTGCTTCCGTCTGCACGCATCCAGGAACCTCTTGATGCACGACAGCCAGCGCGAGCAATCGGAAAGCAGCAGCCGCAAGCAGCGGCTGCGACGCAGGTCAGTCAGCCCGGACCAGAGGTTCTCGCGGCTGCTTCGGCGTGCGGCACCAGTCTTGGATTTGCACGCAACGCAGGTCGAGATCGCCCGTTGCGTTTGAACGTGGCCGACGGCAGTTCGCCGAAGAGGCGTCGATAAGCGCTGCTGAAGCGGCTCCAGTGCCAGAATCCCCAGGTGTCCGCAACCTCTTTGACCGGAGTCCCCGCAAGCAGACTGCGGCGGGCGCCGTCGAGGCGCAGCATGTGCACATACGACAGCGGACTGATACCGAGTACGAGCTGGAAGCTGTCCTGCAACGTGCGGCGCGGAATGCGCAGCTCGCGGCATAGGTCCTGCACCCGCAGTGGCGTGTCGGGATGGGCCAGGGCCACTTCGCGCGCACGGCGTACATTCAATAAGTGATTGCAGGGCCGGGGATGGTCCCGTTCGCCATCCAGTTGCTCGACCAGTACCGGTGCCAATGTCTCGAGCACTTCTTGATGGAAGGTCTGCCGCGCCGCAGGCGTGTTCGCATCCCAACCCTGTGCAAAAAAGGCCGCGTCAACCAACGCTTTCAACCGTCGCGCCAGTGCAGTGACCTGCGGAGTGCCAAACACCAGATTGGCGCGCAGCAGCGCAGGCTCCAGGTCGATGTGCTCCGACTGCGCGATGTACTCAACCAGCAGCGCTCGATCTACCGTCACGCACACGATGTCCGACGGTGGCGTGATCACATTGATATCGATGTTCGTGTTCCAAAAGCAGATCGTGCCGGGGCGCCAGGGCTGTGCATTGAACATGCCTGCCCCCTCCATGCGCAGCGGAATCACGAAACCGATCGAGTCGGGTGCGGCCACTCCGCAGTGGTTCGTGCTCACGCCACGATAGCGCTCGTCGAGCACTTGCATCCCGCCGACGTGCAGCTCGCGTATGCCGCCGCTCAATGTGCCTGATGAGGTTTGCATGCACCGCAACGACCATCCGGGAATGGCTTTGTCGACACACCCGTGGGCGTACGAGCGACGTTGGAGCGGAATGGCGCTAAAGGACTGAAGTTTGTCCATCGGTGATCACTCGTCGACTCTCGCAAACGCAGCTTCGAGCAGTGCAGCCGATGCCAAACGTAACCTCTTACCGTTCTATGTGCAACATTTTGCAGATACATTGATATCTGTTGCATCTAAGTGCATCCCCATTTCACGCCATTCATGTTCTGCGATGCGCCGCGGCGGAGAAACCCCGCCGTACCTGCTCCGCGGACGTCAGCCCAATTCTCTGGCGCCTCATCCATGGGGCACGTAAGTGATACCATGCAACATCATGCATCTATTTATTGTCCAATTCACAGTTTAATGCTGAGAACAGGCACCTCAGGAGCTTCCCATGCCCCACATTGATCGTCGCCGCTTTCTTCAGCAGACAGCCCTCGCGACCGCCGCGGCCACGCTGCCGCTCACGGTTGTCGAGCTCGCCTGCGCGAAGCCTGTCGACAATTTCACCTTCGCGTACATCTCCGATGCCCACCTGCAGCACGTCGAGGGGACGAGATTCGTGCGCAATCGCGATCAAGGCCTGATTCGTGCAATCGCCGAAATCAATCTGCTGGCCCCAAGACCCGACTTCGTGATGTTCGGCGGCGACCTGGCCCATCTCGGCACGCGCGCGGAACTCGACCATGGCGGCGAGTTGTTGGCGAAGCTCGGGCCCAAGGTGCACGCCGTCATGGGCGAACATGATTACTATCTCGACCTCGGTTCCCATTGGTCGAGGCTGTTCGGCGCGCAGTACTACAG
>DATELY010000015.1:0-42495 GCA_035276085.1 Steroidobacteraceae bacterium
CGGCCGGTCTGACGGTGTGGTCTAGGTGCACGGCCTCACGCCGACGCTAGGTTTTGTAGTCCGGCCCGATCCGCTCCACGAGACGGAGCATGGCGGCCCAGTCACGCGAGAAGTCTCCATCCTCCGCATCGAGTACGGCTCGGGAGGCAGCGAGCGCCTCCGGCGACATATGACGCACCTTGGCCCCGCCGCCCAGCGCGGCCACCTGGATTTCGCACGTGCGTTCCAGGGCATCGATCAGAAACATGGCTTCGCCCACGCTCCGTCCGGCCACGATGAGCCCATGGTTGCGCAGGATCATCGCCGAGTGTCGGCCGAGATTTGCGACCAGCCGCTCTTGTTCAGACAGACTCACCGCGAAGCCTTCGTAGTCGTGATAGCCAATGCGACCCACGAACAGCGTTGAATGCTGGCTGATGGGCAGCAGTCCTTCTTCGTGGGCCGACACGGCCACACCCGCGCGGGTATGCGTGTGCAGCACGCAGTGCACGTCCTCGCGCGCGGCGTGAATGGCGCTGTGGATCACGAAACCAGCCTTGTTGATCCCGAGCCCGATGGGATCGTCGAGAACTTCTCCTTGCAGGTTCACCTTGACGAGGCACGACGCGGTGACTTCCTCGTGGAGATATCCGAACGGGTTGATCAGGAAGCTGTCCTCGCCGGGCGTGCGCAGCGAGATGTGCGTATAGATAGTGTCCGTCCAGCGGTAGTGGGCGACGAGGCGGTAGAGCGCCGCGAGTGCCACCCGCGCCTCCCACTCCTGCGCCGAGACCCGTTGTTTCACCCCGGCCAAGCTGACTTTGGAGACTCGCCCTGGGACCGCGGCAGTGTGGGCCATCACGTTGTGTTTCATAGGGTCTCCTCATGGCGCTGGACGACATTAATTGTCGCTGAGCGATATGAGCTGGGCAAGCTGATTTTCGAGCTGACTGCCCCAATCGGCCGTGTGGTTCTGCCAAATTGCCATCGGCCTAAACGGGTTCGCGTTCGGATCGTGGCCACACGAGCTTGCAACCCAGGGACCGCGAGATCTTCTCCGCCGCGGCGAGCAGCGCGGCCAGGATGGCCGCCTTTCGATGTAGCGCGGTGACACTGAAGCCGATGACCCCTAACGAGCCGACCGCCTCGCCGGCGTGGTCCAGCACCGGGGCGGCGAGACTGTAGAGTGTCGACCCCGGTTCAAGGCCAAAGTCGTCGTAGAAGCGCTTTCGGATCTGTGCGAGACGCTCAGCTAACTGCTCGGGCGAACGGGGTGGATCGGGGCTGTCGATCTCCGGTGCAGCCCCGAAGCGCGGGCTGACTGAAAGGCGATCGTTAAACGCCAGGATTGAGCGGCCGCAAACGGACCCTGTCAGGCTGAGGCGCATGCCCGGAGTCATCGTGAGCTGCGGCACGTCGGCACTCTCGAAGGATAGCCAGATGACGGAATGGTCGCGGTGCGGTCGGACCAGATAGGTAGCCTGTCCCATAGCCTCATTGAGCTCGAGCAACACGGAGTAGGCCGTCCGTGCCAAATCATGCTGAGCGATGGCCCGCTGACCGAGTTCCACCAACCCGAGGCCAAGACGGTAGCTTGCTGAGTCGTCACGTTCGACCAACCGGAGTTCAACCAAGGTGGAGAGATGCCGCAGCACGCGCGTGGGAGTCATGCCGACCGCACGCGAAAGCGTCGCTAACGACAGGGCGCGCTTCTCCCGCCCCAGCGCGTCGAGAATGCGGTGGGCGATCGCGACGGCTTCGACGCGTTGTCCCGGCGGCATGCTTGTGCTCCTTTTCGTATCTCGGGGCCTGACCACATGCCTATGGTATCCGTAACAATTCACCTCTCTTCCGCCCTCCCGGCGGAAGAGAGGCGTCCTGTGCGGCGGCTACGCTGTGCTGCCGAAGCGGCTCTGATTGATCGAAACGGGTGATTGGGGTGCGTGGGCACTCTCGGGGACGCGCGCTTGGCGCAGCGACGGGTGAGGATCGGCATCAACGGCAGATAGATCCGGCGGCCGGCGAATCGGTTTACGGTAGTCCGCCGGTGTTGGAGGGCTTAGGCGCGGGCGCCTTCGGGGGAGTCCGAGGTGCCCGTCTTGATCGCGCCTCCCGCATGGACGGGCGGATATACATACTGGCCCAGGAACAGAACCCCTGCGGCGCCCAAGAGCAACGAGATCGCGAGAAAAAACGTCGCCCCTTCGTAGCTGCCGGTCGCCCGATAGGCTAGACCCGCGGCGGCTGTGCCGATGCCGCCACCCCACGCCCATACCGTCCACATCGCCCCTACGACGCGGCTGAAAGCCTGGAGGCTGAAATAGCGGCCGCAGAGATAGGCGAGGAGGTCGGCCTCCGAGCCGATGGCCAGGCCCAGCAGCGAAGCGCCGAGCAGCATCAGCGGGAGCGACTGGCCGCCGAACGCGATGATCAGGACGCCGACACAGGCGCCCAGACAAACCAGCGATGTCACCAGCGGAGCCCATAGCCGGTCGAGGAGCCAGCCGACCACGATCCGGCCGATCCACGAACTCAGGCCAGCACCGGAGAGCACGGCGGCGGCCTCGCCGGGCGAAATCCCCCGATCTGTCAGCGTGGGGACGAGGACGGTCAGGGCGCCGAAAGTCCCGATGGACACGCCGAGCAACGTGACGGCGATAAGCCAGAAGGCCCGTTTCCCCAGGTAGAGCGACCAGTGCGAAGCCGAGCGGTCGCCATCGTTGCTTGCGCCCGTTGTCATGCCGGCTGGCGTGCGAACGATCAGCAGGAGCGCCATCAGCGGAGTCGCCATCACGGCGGCAATGATCCAAAGGCTCTCCCGCCACCCGAGCGATGACAGGAGGAAATTGGCGATCGGTGGCGCGAACGTGCCGCCGGCACCTCCGCCCGCCACCGCGAGCCCGAGCGCCAGTCCGCGATGGCGATCGAAAAGCCCGGTGATCGCCACCATGTACGGGAACGCCGTGGCGGCCGCTCCGGCGATACCCATGACCGCAAAAAGCGCATAGAACGCCAGAGGAACTGGCGGCAGCAGCGGCATGAGCGCAACGCAGGCTGCAACAACCGCGAGGTAGATGGATGTCGGCGTCCTCACGCCGAACCGGTTGATCAGAATGCCGAGCGAGATGGATCCGAATCCTGCCGTGATCAGAAAGCAGGTGACGCTGAAGGAGATGACCGAGCGGTCGAGCCCAAGATCCGCGGCCATCGGCTTGGTGAGCACGTTCAACACGTAGGTGATGAAGATGCCGACTCCCACGCCGGTACCCAGCGCACCGGCTGCAACGGTCCACCAGCGATTCACTGACTTATTGAACATGCGGCGCGCCTCGCCGTTGAGTACCGGTCCGCGTCGCCGAAGACGATACACATCAGAGCCGCGAGGCGCGGGTTTCCTGGCAAGTGATGAACTCCAGCAGGGCCGGCACACCGTTGTGCGTCTTCTCGATGCCGCGCCGGATGGCTGGGACGATGTCCTCCGGGCGGGTGATGCGCTCGCCGTAGCCGCCGAGCGAACGGGCGAAGTCGGCGTAGTTGCCGGAAATGTCGGTGGAGCGGTACTTCTTGGTCGCCACCGGCATGGTGGGCATCTCGATCGCCATGGCGGAGTTGTTCAGAAGGATCGACAGGATCGGGATGCGCTCGCGCGCGGCGGTCTCGAAATCCATGCCGGTGAAGCCGATGGCCGCATCGCCCCAAACATTGATGCACAGCTTGTCGGGACAGGCGACCTTGGCCCCCATGGCTAGGCCCAGCCCATAGCCCAGCTGAGTGGTCTTCCCCCAGCCGATGAAGCTGAGCGGAGCGGTTGACTTCCAGAACGGCGAGAGCTGGTCGCGGGGGCTGCCGGCATCGTGGGTGATGATGACATTGTTCTTGTCGACCGTGCGCTGCAGGTCCCATAGCACGCGGTAGGGGCTGAGCGGCGTGTCGCCCGAGGTCAGCAGCGGCATCCACTGCTTCAGCCATTCCGCTTCCACCGCCTTGATCTCGGCGGCGACGGCGGAAGGGTCTCGCGGCGAGGAGATCAGCTCGCGGCAGGCGGCCAGGAGCGCGGCCAGAGTCAGCTTCGCGTCGCCGATCAGGGCATGCTGGGTCGGGTAGTTCTTGTTCAGGTCCGCCGGATCGAGTGTGGCGTGCAGGAGGGTCTTGCCGGCGGGCATGGCGACACCAAAGCCGGTGTAAGAGAAGCTGCAGCCGATGCCGAAGATCAGGTCCGACTCGTTGAGGAAGTGGCGCACGGTCTTGGGGATCGCCGCCCCGCCCGAGCCCAGCGCCAGCGGATGGGTCTCGTCGAAGGCGCTCTTGCCTTCCAGGCTGGTGCAGACCGGCGCGGCGAGCAGCTCGGCCAGGGCCTTCAGCTCCGCATAGGCGTCCGACCAGTGCACGCCTTGGCCGGCGTAGATCACCGGCCGCTTTGCCTGCACCAGCAGCCGGGCGGCCGCGCGCACCGCCTCGGGGTCGGGGCCGTAGCGGGTGCTCATCACCGGTGCGTACTGGAAATCCCCGACCTCCTCGTTGCTGATGTCATAGGGAATCTCGACTACTGCCGGACGCCCACGGCCGTTGCGCAGGGCGGTGAAGGCCCGACGCATGATGTTGGGTGTCTCGGCCGGCAGGTTGATCGGCTCGGCCGTCTTGGAGACCACGGCCATGTTGATGGTGGAGTTCCAGTTGTCCGGCACGTGCGCATGGCGGCGCGGATAGCCGGCCGGCAGCACCAGCACCGGCACGGATTCCGAATAGGCCTGAGCCACCGCGCCGTAGGCGTTCTCGGCGCCCGGGCCGTGCTGCATGGCGAAGGCGCCGATCTTCTTGCCGCGGTTCATGCGTGAATAGGCGTCGGCCATGTGCAGGCCCGTGCGCTCCTGGCGCACGATGATGGTGCGGATGTCCGCCTCGGCGGCCGCCTCCAGCACGGCGTTGCGCGGATATCCGAACAGGACGTCCACGCCCTCGCGCTTCATGATCTCCGCAATCACCGCAGGAACTTTCATATCGCTATCCCCCCTGTGCAAACCCGTCGCGGATGCCTCTCGAGCAATCGGTATCGTCTGGCCGGTCTCAGCGGCTCGGTGCGCGTCACGATGACTTGTTCAAGGTCGCATTGTTCGATGAGATTGCGCTGGCGCAACGCACTCCCCAGCCGACGAGCGCGGCAAAGCGTTGAATACGCGAACAGATTGCTGCGAAGCTCATCAAGTTCCCCTCAGGCGCTTCTTTTCGGAGCGCGCCGGCGGGGAAATGTCTTCCGAAGAAGATCACAAAAGTTGTTGGGCTGTCAACGAAAGTCTTCCACGGAAGGTTAAAAATCAAACAGAGCAGTAGCAAGAGCACGCGTCGCGCATGACTTGGACGTTGGACCACGTCGCGACCCTCCCCTTCGCTCGCCGCCTGTGGCGGCGGACACGTCCTTGTGTCCGGGTGGCGCCCGATGGTGTGCGTTTCATGCTTCGGGGTCGTGCGCACACGATGAACAACTGATCAGCTCGCGAGAGCCTGACGGTCGATCGCAGCGACGCGGCTTACGCCGGCGAGCGCCATGGCGGCACGCAACTCCGCCTCGATGATCTTGAGCAGATGCGCCACGCCCTGCTCGCCGGCACCGGCGAGCGCATAGGCCCAGGCACGGCCGAGCAGCACGCCCTTCGCGCCCGAGGCGAGCATCCGCACCACGTCGAGGCCCGATCGCACGCCGCCGTCGACGAGCACGGTGAGGTCCGCGCCCACAGCGTCGGCGATGGGCGGCAGGGCCACGGCGGTCGAGAGCACGCCATCGAGTTGGCGGCCGCCGTGATTGGAGACCACTACGCCGTCAGCCCCCAACTTGACGGCTTCGCGTGCATCCTCCACGTCCAGCACGCCCTTGATGATCAGAGGTCCCGTCCACTCTTTGCGTATGAAGTCGAGATCCTTCCAGGAGATGCTGGGTTCGAGATTGGCCCCGACCCAGGCGAAGAAGTCGTCGAGCCGCGTCTTGCCGCCCAGAACCGACGCGACATTGCCCAGGCTGTGCGGCCGGCCCTTGATGCCCACGTCCCAGGTCCAGGCGGGGTGTTGAAGCGCCTGCCAGAATCGGCCCATCGCCGCCCGCATACCCGCCGAGCCGATCAGGCCGGAGCGCATGTCGCGATAGCGCGCGCTTCCCACCGGCACATCCACGGTGCAGATGAGCGCTGCACAGCCGAGCTCGCGCGACCTGGCCATCAGCTCGCGCATGAAGGCCCGGTCGCGGAGCATGTGGAGCTGAAACCAGAAAGGCCGTGTCACTGCCGCCGCCACTTCCTCCAGTGAGCAGACGGCCATGGTCGACAGACAGAAAGGAACTCCCGCCGCTTCGGCCGCGCGGGCGGCCTGGACTTCACCGCGCCGGGCGCACATACCCGAAAAACCGACCGGCGCCAGCCCCACCGGCATGGCGAACTTCTGGCCGAACAGTTCGGTCGACAGCTCGATGCTGGAGACGTCACGCAGGACCCTTTGCCGCAGCGTAATCCGCTCCAGATCCTGCAAATTCCGTCGCAGGGTCACCTCGGCGTAGGAGCCGCCGTCGATGTAGTCGAACAGGAAGCGAGGCAGGCGCCGGCGCGCCAGCTCACTGTAGTCGAGAGCCGAAGCCGCCTTCACGCCGCAATCTCCTTCGTCGGACACACACTCAATTCTTGGCCCTTCGTTTTCTTGCGTTGCGCATCGCGCCGCGCATGACCCGTGTGCCATCCAGACACTTGGAATCGAGGTCCGGCTCACCCGATTAATCTTGCGAAGAGATACCGTCGTTCTCGCAAACAAGGAGTATCGGCGATTTGTTTATTCGTTGCTGAGCCGACCTGGCGCTGAGAAAGCGGACCGTCTTGCCGCCGCTCGAGCAGCCTCCCGCCCGCGATCGGCGGGAGGCTGGCAAAGCATCAGAATTTGCGTCCTACGGTGACTCCGTAGGTGCGCGGCGCGCCGGGATTTCCGATTGGGCCCACTGGAGTGAGCAGGCTCATCGAAAGATCATAAGCTTCGTCGGTGAGGTTTTTTCCCCAGATGGAGACGTAGGTGCTGCCATCGGTTGAGGTCCACTGTTCGGTGAGGCCGAGCAGGGTGCGATCGGGGAGCTTCACTTCGTTCTGCGCATCAGCGTACATGCGACTCTGATAGTTCACGGTGCCCGTCGTATCGAATGTGCCGATTCCCGTTTGCCATGTATAAGTGAATGCGGCCTGCACTCCGTACTTGGGCGCCTGAACCAGTTGCTTGCCCTCCGCATCGCGAGAACCTACCGCTACGAATGCACCGTTGGGCGCGAGGTCGTAATCCACGGCCAGGGGATAGGACAAATACTTCGGATCGAGATAGTTGGCGCTGAGAGAGAGAGTCAGGTCACGCATCGGACGCGCGACGATGTCCAGATCGACACCTTTGATCCGTGCCTTGGCCGCATTGAGGGAAAAGATCGAACCGAACTGGTAGATCTGTTGCTGCAGATTTGAATATTCGTACCAGAAGGTGGAGGCGTTCATACGCAGATGGCCGTCGAGCCATTCGCTCTTGAGCCCGACCTCGTATGCATCGATCTTCTCAGGCTTCACCACAGGGTTCACGACGTCGTTAAAGCCTGCCACGGCGATCTGATTGAAGAAGCCTGCATTGAAGCCCTTGCTCCAAGAAGCGTAGCCGAGGATGTCCGGCGTGAACTTGTGATCGAGCGCTACGCGATAGCTCGGCTCTTTGAACGTCTCTTCCTGAGTGCCAGCGGAGCCGGGGCTGAGAATCGTACTTCCGGTCGTCATTCCGGCGATCTCGCGCTTCTCAATCGTATAGCGGGCGCCCAGCGTGAGATTGGTGGCGGGCAGCACCTCCTTCGTCGCCTGCGCGTAGGCCGCATAGGCATTGGTCTTGTCGTCAGAGGAGACTCGAAAGCTGCCTGAGGGGGCGAAGAATACGCTTGGAACGGCGAGCCCGTCGAAACGCGGCCCGTCGGCCAACGTCTTCGCGTAGTAGTAATAGAGTCCTCCCACCCAGTGGAACTGCTCGTCGCCGCCACTCAGTTGAAATTCCTGTGTGACCGCGCGGCGATCATCGTCCCGCGACAAATGCACCGCGGGGAACTGGGTTCCGTCAAAGTCGATACGCAGCCTCTCGAAGCCACGGCGGTAGGAGCTGATGCTCAATAACTTGAGGTCGCCCCAGCGCTTGTCGAGCGTGAGTGCGCCACCATATTCGCGCGTCTTGTAATAGGGCTCACGATCGAGAAATACGTCGTAAAGGCTGGGGAGCGTATACGTCTGATCGGTCACCGCGTTGTAGAGAAAGTCACGGCCGTCGGCCTGCGAGATGCCCAAGCCCATTTGGCCCCAGCGGTAGGCGTAGTCACCGGTCAGCGTGGCCGTGAAGCTGTCATCGACCTTCATCACCCATTTGCTGCGTGCGCCATAGCGCTCTGCGGAGTAGACATCGCGTCCGGTAAAGCGATTCTTGCCCCAGCCATTGTCTTGGTTGTCGTAATAGCCGGCAACATCAGCCGCAACCCTTTCCGAAAGTTTCGCCGCTCCATAGAGCTTGCCCGAATAATTATCGTAGTTGGCATAGCCGACCTGTGCATCGAGGCCTTGCCAGTCGAAGGGATTCTTGGTCGTGACCTGGATGACGCCGCCCGTCGCGTTCCGGCCGAACAACGTTCCCTGCGGGCCTTTCGCGAGCTCGATGCTCTCGACATTGCTGTAATCGGCGCCCGTGTTATCGAACGGCTGGTAGACGCCGTCAACGAACATCAGCACGGAAGGCGATGTGCTGGTTCCGTTGTTGCCGACGCCCCGAAGGAAGATGGGGGATCGCGCCCCGGATGGATTGACCGAAAGTCCAGGAATCACGGAGCCCAGATCCGCCGATGTTGCAAGGCCTAATTTGACCATGTCATCGCCGCTGAATGCAGCGACGGCGATCGGCACGTCCTGAGCCGATTCGGCGCGCCGCTGCGCCGTCACCACGATCTCCTCGAGCCCGCCGTTCGATGGTCCTGGCGTACCCTGGGCGCTTGCAACGGACCCAGATGCCAATACTGCTAGTGAAATCCCAAAGGTTTCGGCACGAAAGCCCATACGTTCCCCCATCTGTATTTGTTAATCACGCAACTGCAATGCTGTTGTTAATGCCACGCCTCGTGGCCCATGGCGCGTACCTCGATTGTCAGGCCGGAAAGAACATTGACTTCGTCTCGAGGAACCCGGCTACCCCCTCCGGCCCGCTCTCGCGGCCGAGACCAGATTTTTTGTAACCGCCGATCGGTGCGACGACGTCGAGGTTGAAACAATTGACCGCTATGTGGCCGGTCCGGATGCGCCGGGCGATGCGTTCGGCGCGGGCCACATCCTTGGAGAAGACCGAGCCGCTCAACCCGAAATCGCTGTCATTCGCGATCGCGATCGCCTCTTCCTCGTCGGCATAGCTGAGCACCGACACAACTGGACCGAAGATCTCCTCACGTGCGATTCGCATGTTGGGCGTGACGCGATCGAAGATGGTCGGGGCGACGTAGAAGCCGCGGTCGAAGCCCGGTGCCTTCCCCCCGCCCGTGACCAGCCGCGCACCCTCCTGACGGCCAACCTTCATGTAGCTGAGCACGCGATCCAGCTGCCGTGCCATCGAGACCGGACCGATTTGGGTGTCAGCTCGCCAAGGATCGCCAACCTTCAGGCTCTCGACGCCAGCGACCAGGGTGTCGAGCACCTCGTCATGTCGGGTGCGCGGGACGAGGACTCGGGTCTGTGAAAAGCAGACCTGGCCGCTGAACGGCATCGTGAACGGCGCCACTGATTGCATCCATGCACCGACGTCCGCATCCTCGCAGAGGATCGCCGCGGACTTGCCGCCGAGCTCCAGACTGACCCGCGCTAGCCGATCGGCGCAGACCTTGGCGATGTGGCGGCCAGCGTCTACCGAACCGGTGAAGCTGACCTTGTCGATGCGCGGATCGCTGATGAGTCCGTTACCTACTTCGCGGCCCCCTGGCACCACGTTCAGCACGCCCGGCGGAAGACCGGCCGCTTGGACGCATTCGGCCAGGATCAGCGCGTCCAACGGCGCCTCGGGGCTGGGCTTGGCCACCGCTGTGCAGCCCGCCAGCAGAGCCGCTGCCACCTTTTGGGTGAGGAGCACCAGCGGAGCATTCCAAGGGACGATCAATGCCGACACGCCGACAGGTTCTCGCAAAACCTTCACCGTGCCGTGGGTGGCCGACCGGGTTTCCTCGAACGCATAGCTGTCTGCCAAACCAGCGTAGTAACGGAAGTGCCCTGCGGCCGCGCCAAGGATGGCGCTCACGAACCACCGTGGAGCACCGACCTGCATGATCCAGACGCGCTCGAACAATTTCATTCGCCGATCGATCTCATCGGCGATTCGAAGCAGATAGCGCGCGCGATCCCCCACGGACAGACGCGGCCACGGGCCTTTGTCGAAGGCGCGTCGCGCAGCGGCGATCGCCGAGTCCATGTCCGCTGGCGAGCCCGCGGGCACACTCAGCGTCAAGTCTTCGGTAACGGGTGAGATGAGATCGAAGCGCTCGGAGCCTGCAGGCGCTCGCCACATCCCGTCGATGAAGAAGCGCGTCCGCACGTCATCGGAAAGTTCCGCGAGGGGTTCGAACGGATGTTCTTGCATCGCTGATGCCTCTCCTGCACGACGCACGTCAGGTATTGCGACTACCCGCGACGCACCGAATTGAATAATCGTTTGTCTTCCATGTAAGCCATTCGGTGGAATCTTGTCAAGCATCCTGCAAGGGCTGTCTGTACGATTGCCACAATCTTACGCGCAAGATAATGACCTTACACGTAAGATCGTTGTGCGCTGTAGGTCGTAAGCCGATGCGGGCGCGCTTCATTGGAAATGCACAGCGTGATTTGACGCGCCGCGTTGGCGAGCTCACGCAGGTCTGCGGCCGAGAACTGATTCGCAGTAGAGACTGTCTTCGGGATTGGCACATGCGGGGTATTTGATGGACTGGGTGCTGCGGTACTCAATTCATGTGGGCTATGCGCCACCGCAACGCCTCCTGCTGTTTCGCGCATCGGCTGGTTCTGATCGCGCGGAGCACGTCCGCTTCGCTGCACGCATGGGCTTTGCGGGCGTCTTATTTCCGTGGGCTGCAGAGAGTCCCGCGGAGGAAAGGCACAGGGTGCGAGCAGCATTGGCGGAGACCGGCCTGCAATGCGGTTCTATCGTTTTCACTCCCGTGATGGACCCTGTGTGGGTTGTTGAGGGTCGAGATGCTCAGGACCGGATGCTCGGACATCTCGCCGACGCGCTTGCGATTGCAAAGGAATTTGGCTCGGACAATCTTGCGGTCTTGATCCGCGGTGATGGCCACACCGCGCTGGCGGTCCAACGGCGCCGGGCAATTGACCAGCTTCGCGTCGCAGCTGATGTTGCGGCCGCGAATGGCATGGTCCTCGCGATCGAGCCAATGGTGAGCTTTCCCGACATGCTGCTGCGCAATTTCTCGGAAAGTGTGGAGCTGGTTCGCGCCGCAGCGCATCCGGCGATCAAGCTGATATTCGATACCGGACATCTCACCCGGATGGGTGACCCGCTCCTTTCCACCTACGTGGAGGCTTACGATGATATTCACGTACTGCAGCTTGCCGACATGCCAGGGCGTGTGGAAATTGGCGCAGGCGAAATCGACTTCGTTCCGTTGCTCGCGCATGCGATGAGCCGTGGCTATCGAGGTCTGGTCGATCTGGAACACGATTGGTTGGAGCCCGGCGAAGCCGCAGAGCGCCGCGCCATCGATAAGTTGAGCGCGATCGACGCTCTGGCGCGGCGTCGGGCTTTCGGCGCCTGAGCCATGCACGAGTCGCAAGGCAAACCGCCGTAGGAGTGTCAGATGCTGAGTCGGCCGCTGGGATCAAGCGGGATGAACGTGTCGCTGCTCGGGCTTGGCTGCAATTCCCTTGGACACATCAGCGCCGAGGAGGGGTGTCGGCTCGTGACGGCCGCGCTCGATCAGGGCGTGACCTTCTTCGATACCGCCAATGTCTACGCGCAGGGTCGCTCGGAAGAGGAGCTTGGTCGACTCATACCTCGGGGCCGTGACGATGTCCTGATTGCCACCAAGTTCGGTCACCCTTCCAGCGTCCCGAAAGGAGTAGCCCCCTGTGCTCCTGACCAAGTGTTGGCGGCCGTCGATGCGAGCCTCGCCCGCCTGCATCGCGACACGATCGACGTGTTGTTGATCCACTTTCCAGATCCGGACACACCTCTTATTCAGACATTGCTGACGCTGTCGTCGCTGCTCCAACAGGGAAAAATAAAGTCGTACGGAGTGTCCAATTTCTCTGCACAACAATTGCGAGAATTGCTTCAGGCCGCTGACTCGATCGGAATGGCACGGCCGCTCCTGGTGCAAGACGAGTACAGCCTGCTGTGCCGGGGCGCCGAAACGAAGTTGCTTCCCGAGGTGCTGGCCCACGGACTCGGATTCGTTCCTTTCTTCCCTTTGGCGAGTGGTCTTTTGACGGGCAGGTATCGACGCGGGCAGACAGCCGATTTTGCATTGAGAGCGAAAATCGTCCGTCAATTCGAACAACGGTTTCTCCACGAGAACAATCGGGTCGTCCTCGAAGCGCTTCATGAGATAAGCGACCAGGCGGCTGTGCCCTTGAACCGAATTGCCTTGCAATGGTTAGCTGGCCGGCGCGGAGTGAGTACGATCATCGCTGGAGCTTCCACGCGGGATCAGTTTGTTGCCAATGCACAGGCTCTTGCAATGCCTCTGCCCGCTGGCATCCTCGAAGCAGTTGATCGAGTTCTCGCTGATGTGACGCTGGTCGCGGGCCCCGCCGATGGTCGCATTCATCGAACCTGAGGCCCACGTCTTTATCCAAAACGCGTCCCACGGAGCGCTTCAATCTTCCGAGGAAGATAAAGTATGCTATATAGGTGAGTCAGGCTGACTCGAGGCGTGGCGGCATACGCGGGGTGCATCGTGAACGACGATTCTGGTTTCGTGGACACTGTGGATCGCACGGCTGAAGTGGGGCGGGGCGACTTTTATCGGCGAGCAGCAGTGGAGCAGGTCGCACCGCTTTGGAGAGTATTGCATGGCCTGGTGGGGGAGAAGCCAAAGTCTCCTTGCGTGCCGGCTCATTGGCAGTACGAACGGGTCCGGCCTTTTTTGCTGGAAGCGTGCGATCTGATATCAACCCAGGAAGCGCAACGGCGCGTATTGGTGCTTGAAAACCCAGGTATGCGCGGTGAATCCCGGATTACAAGAAATCTCTTTGCCGGGCTGCAAATCATTCGCCCCAACGAGATCGCACCGACTCATCGACACGTTGCTTCTGCGTTGCGATTCATCATTGAAGGCGAGGGCGCCTATACCGCGGTCGACGGCGAAAGAACTTTCATGTCGCCGGGCGATTTTGTCATCACGCCTTCCTGGACTTGGCACGATCATGGCAATGAGTCGGACCGTGTCATGGTTTGGCTCGACGGGCTGGACATGCACATCGTGAACATGTGCGATGCCAGCTTCCGCGAGGACTACGTCGATGGCACTTACCCACTGAATCGGCCGGAGGGATCGGCGGCCGCTCTGGCGGGCAGCAATCTTGTGCCGATCGATTTCCATCACCGCTCGCAAACTTCGCCTATCTTCAATTACCCCTACCGCGTCACGCGCGAAGCATTGCACGCGCTCACGCGATTCCGTGACCCCGACCCGTGCCACGGCTACCTGATGCAGTACATCAATCCTCTCACCGGCGCTCCGGCAATGCCCACCCTGACAACGGCAATGCGACTGTTGCCGAAAGGCTTCAAGACTGCGTCTTACCGGTGTACGGCGGGCACCGTGTTTACGGTGGTGGAGGGCACAGGAACAGCACGGTGCAATGGGAATACTTTTGAGTGGCGGCCACGCGATGTCTTTGTGATTCCGAGCTGGCACACGTTTGTTCTCGAAAGTAGTTCGGACGCGGTCCTTTTTTCGTATTCGGATCGCATCGTGCAAGAGAAGCTGGATTTCTTTCGTGAGGAGCGTGTCAGTGCCTGAAGCAATCAACCCACCCGCATCGCCGAGCCTCGTGTTTCCGGCTCCCGCAGCCACCTATGTGCCTGTTGCCGGCAGCGGTGAGCTTTTCCCGGTCCGCCGAATCTATTGCGTCGGAAGAAACTATGCTGCTCACGTGCGCGAAATGGGAGGGAATGAACGCGAACCGCCTTTCTTCTTTCAAAAGCCAACGGATGCCATCGTTCAGTCCGGCGCTGCGGTCGCGTATCCCTCCGCGACGGAGAGTTTCCAGCATGAAGTGGAACTCGTCCTGGCTATCGGCGCGGCCGGCAAGGACATCGCTGTCGGAGACGCCAAGCGGTTTGTCCTTGGCTATGCCGTCGGCGTAGACCTGACCCGCCGAGATCTCCAACTGGAGGCCCGCAAGGCTGGAAGACCTTGGGAGAGCGGTAAGTCCTTCGACGCATCAGCACCCATCAGCTCGATCGTGCGGCAACGCGATGTTTCTCTCGACCTTTCATCCGGCATCTCATTGCAGGTGAATGGAGTCACAAAGCAGAAAGGACTCCTGTCCGAGATGATTTGGAACTGCGATGAGATCGTCAGCAAATTGTCCTCGCTGTACGCGCTGAAGCCTGGTGACTTGATCTTTACAGGTACACCGGCCGGGGTCGGCGACATCAATCCGGGCGATAGCGTGGAAGCAATCGTCGACGGCATAGGGCGCGTGACGTTCACAGTCGCTCCCCGCTCGGGCAACTAGGTCCGACTCCGGCGGACGTCGATCGGGGCCGATGAAGTGATGCGGTATGTTCTGTGAGTGACCAAAACGGCAAGCTGCTGTTGTTTGTCGGATCGGTGCTTCCAACCGAAGTCAACGAAGATCTTTCGCGACACTTTGCTGCGACGTTTTCTCCGGTATCGGACGCAGCAGCGGCGATGTGCGCATCAGGATTGCCCTACGACGCATTGTTAGTGTCTGTGGATGTTCGTCTCGATGCGGGAGCCATCGCGCGGTTGCCGCGAAGTGTCGGTGCGATTGCGACCTATTCTGTAGGTCTCGACCACATCGATCTGCAGGCCGCCCGCGAACGCGGCATCGCGGTATTCAACACGCCTGATGTACTCAGCGATGCGGTGGCGGAAATCGCGATGTTGCTGTCATTGGGGGCAGCGCGTCGAGCCACGGAAGCGATCGCTTTGATCAGAAGCCGAAAATGGGCCGGGTGGACTGCTACTCAATTGAACGGGACGCAATTGACTGGCAAGACGCTGGGCATTCTTGGCATGGGAAAGATTGGCCAAAAAATTGCCACGCGAGCTCGGGCCTTCGGTATGCGCGTGGCTTACTCGAACCGGCATCCACTGGCAGAGGACCTTGCCGAAGGGGCCCGTTTTTATCCCGAGTTTGCATCAATGCTCGGTGACATCGACATGCTTGTGCTGGCGGCTCCGGCAACGGCGCAAACACGAGGTATCGTGAATGCCAAGTCTCTATCGGCAGCCAAGCGCGGCTTGATGGTCGTCAACATCGCCCGTGGAGATCTCGTGGTAGATGACGACTTGATCGACGCGCTGGAGAATGGAACCGTCAGCGCGGCGGGTCTCGATGTCTTTGCTGGCGAACCCAACATCAATCCGCGCTATTTCGATCTCCCCAACGTCTTCATGCTGCCGCACATGGGCAGTTCCACGATGGAAGCGAGACGACAGATGGGACTCGCGCTCATTTCAGCCTTGCACGACTGGCGACACGGCAAAGTACCCGCCAATCGGGTCATTTAGTGCTGTCCAACGGCCTGCTGTGGCCCGGCGCTTCGGGCCGGCAAGTATCACCAGGCGCGTGGTCCGTCATGCCCAACGAAGGCGCCAGTGGGTCCATCGTCGGGAAGCAGCGCCAGCTGCACGATGATCTTTGCCGCTTCCGATGGTGGACGATCGCCGTGCCGGCCGTTGATGTCCGTGGCCGTGTGTCCGGGGTCGGCCGCATTCACCTTGATTCCCGTCTCGCGCAGCTCAATTGCAAACTGCAGTGTGGCGGCGTTCAACGCAGCTTTCGATGAGTTGTAAGCCAGCAAATTGAGGTAACGATCCTTGTTGCGACCGTGACAAAAGTCGTCGGCCAACGTTTGGCTGGCAAGCCTGCTGGACACATTGACAATCCGTGCTGCGCTGGACTTGCGAAGTAGCGGCAACAGGGCGTTGGTGACGGCGATCGCGCCGAAAACGTTTGTCGCGTACGTGTCTCGCACGATGTCCATTCCAGTGGCGCTGGGCTGCGATGCAAACTCCTCCGCCGCTCGGCCGCCTCGCGAGAATCTGCCCTCTAAGAGCACGCCGGCATTGTTGACCAAGACATCCAGGCGACCGGGATCGGTTGCGATGCGATGCGCGGCGGCGGCGATGGAAAGATCGTCAACGACGTCGAGCTGTTCGAATCGTGCATCGATTGCAGATGCCTTCAGTGCCTCTACCGCTGCCGTGCCACGCTTCGAGTCGCGGGCGCCCAGCAGAACGACCCATCCGAGCGCTCCCAGTTGTCGAGCAACTTCGAAGCCAATCCCCTTGTTGGCACCGGTGATCAGTGCAACCTTCCGGTCAGAAGCTCGGATCATCAGGAACTCTCCATCGTGGTTTCCAACATCTGGGTGACTGCCAGGCGCCATTCGCCAGGAACGGGTCCCTCACGCACCCGCAACCCACGCGCTGAACGCTTGACCGCCGGGATAGACAAGATAATCTTCCTGGGAAGATTGTACATCGCGCGTGATGCAGGCAGTCGTCTACACACACACCGCTCTGCAAAGGCGAGGAGAGAAGACATGTCCGGTAGGGTAGTCCGCAACATCGAGCGCGCCGAGGCACCGGTGATCGAAGGGCTTGGCGCAGCCGGTGTCGCCACTGTACACGAGGCGCAAGGCCGCATCGGCCTGCTCGCTGCGTACATGCGCCCGATCTACTCGGGTGCGCGCATCGCCGGATCCGCAGTCACAATTTCGGCGCCCCCGGGTGACAATTGGATGTTGCATGTCGCGATCGAGCAGCTGCAGGCCGGTGACGTGCTTGTGCTCGCGCCGACATCTCCCTGCGAAGATGGTTATTTCGGAGACCTGCTCGCGACCTCGGCGATGGCGCGCGGTTGTCGCGGGCTGGTGATCGATGCGGGCGTGCGTGACGTGCGTGATCTGAGCCGGATGGGCTTTCCTGTCTGGTCGAAGGCGGTGTTCGCGCAAGGTACGGTCAAGAACACGTTGGGCTCCGTGAACGTGCCCATCGTTTGTGCCGGTGCGGTGATCGAGCCGGGCGACGTTATCGTGGCCGACGACGATGGAGTCTGCGTCGTCAAGCGGACCGACGCGGCCGCGGTCTGCGAAGCGGCCCGCAAGCGCGAGGCGGAGGAGGAGGTCAAGCGCAAGCGGCTGGCAGCGGGCGAACTCGGGCTCGACATGTACAAGATGCGCGAGCGACTGGAGGCGATGGGGCTGCGCTACGAGTGAGCGTAGTTCCATGACTTCCACTGCAGTGTGACCAGCATCCCGCATCACTCCTGCCGGGCTAATACCTTCCATAGAAGAAATTAAGTCAACGTCTCGGTCCTGTGCGATCTCTGGGCGTGGATGGCAGCGCACGCAGGGGAGTTGAATCGCGCCGGGGCGCCGCGGTGTCAATTCGGCGATCACATCGTGCTGGCGCTCGCCGTTGAACCGCATCGATTCTCGCGGTTATCGAAGATCGTCATGGCGGCGGATCCGAGCGGAGTGCGTAACCAATTCACGTTTCCGTGGGCACACCTGACAGATCTGCATATAATCGCGCCGTCGCTCGCACGGTTGTCTTTGCAACATGCCTAGAAAGAGGATCGCAGTTCCACACAGCCATGCACGAGACGTGGCCGAATCGATACACCGCGAGCGACCCGACCTAAATCCCTCCGACTATCTCTACTGGATTTATCTCCGGCGCCTCGGTCACATTCTCGACCAGGTCGATGATCGACGTTGTCGCACCAAGTTTGGAATCAGCAGCGCCGACATGCGTGTCCTGTATGCATTGCGGCGCGCCGGTGCTCCTTACAGCCGCAGGCCGACGGAGCTGTTCCGCGCGCTTCTCGTAACATCCGGTGCGATCACAAAGCAGGTCGATCGCCTCGTTAAGCTCAAATTGGTGAAGCGATCCCCCGACCCCGCCAACAAGGGCTCGTTCCTGGTGAATCTGACTGCGCGCGGCCTGAAAATAGCCGATGACTCCTTGACAGCATTGGCCGAATTGGCGAGACCTTCCAAGACAAGCAGTCTAAGCCGGGTCGAGCACGACATGATGTGTGCTTTGTGCGAGAAAATGCTGCTCGATCTCGAGAAGATGGACCATACGCGTCCACCGGAAGAATAGAGACCTGCAAGATCAGAGTTTTGCCGCCACCCCGAATGCCCGGTTTCTCGGACGAGTGATTGCCGCGGCGTCGCCCGAGAGCGATTGTCTAGCGAGTTGCGTGGACGGCGTGTAATCGATACGTCAATGCTCGGTGCGCTCAGCGAAGCGCTGCGCTCGTATGACGCGGCCTTAGACGAACCTCCGCCGGCCGGGACAATCCAGGCGCAGCAATCTGCATGTCTGGCGTGCGTTCCAGTCACGCCGCTGCCGTGGTCTCGGCCGCGCCCCCTCCGCAAATCCCACGTCGCAACTTGCCTCAATGCAGCCGTACGGTCGGGGGAGGGGGCGTCTGCGGTGAATTTTCGTGCGCCAGCTTGGCCCCTGTAGGGGATCTGCACGGGCTGTTCCCGTGTTGACGTGGTCTGATCGCGGGGATATCTTCCGTGGAAGTTAATTGGCGCGAGGAGTCGAGGCAATGCTGAGCCGTGAAAACAACGAAACACTGGTTCGCGTTGGTCCGGGAACGGACATGGGCGCAGCCATGCGTCGTTACTGGCATCCGGTTGCAACCTCTGCGCAGCTGCCTCGCCCGGATTGCAAGCCATTGCGTACAAGACTACTTGGCGAAGATTTCGTCGTGTTCAGGAACAGCGCTGGACACGTGGGAATGCTGGATGAACTGTGCATGCACCGCGGTGCATCACTGGCGCTTGGTCGGGTAGAGGGTGGCGCAATCCAATGCCTCTATCACGGTTGGAAGTTTGCAATTGACGGCACGATTCTCGACACCCCCAATCATGCGGACTGTCGCTTTCGAGAAAAGACCAAGGCGAAAGCTTATCCAGTGGTCGAAAAGAATGGACTCATCTGGGCCTACATCGGTCCCAAGGAGTTGCAGCCACCATTCCGCACCTTTGCGAGCGATGCAGTACCCGAGGCCAATCGGGTCGTTATTCGCGTCAACGTCAAAGCCAATTATCTGCAGCTGTGGGAAGGTGGACTCGACAGTTCTCACGTCAGCACGCTGCATACCAACCAGGCCCGTCCATCGTGGGCTGCGGAACGCGGCATCGATTCTGACGGCACAAAGTGGACGCCCATGGAAGACCCGTCGCCGACATTTGCATGCGAGGACACGCCGTTTGGCTACCACTATTCGGCGACGCGGAAAGTCCGAGCCGGCGAAACCTGGGGGAACCAGCGCCATATCAGAGTGACGGCAGCTATCTTTCCTACCGGACGAATTATCAGGGGGCCAAACTTGGATGTCCTCGTTTGGGAAACTCCGACCGACGATTTCTCAACGAGTACGTATCTCTGCGCCTATAGCCCCGATCCGTTAGATAAGAACTATTTCTACGGGATCGTGGGATTGGACGATGCACGCGTGTGGTCGGAAAGCGATCCAAATTGGAAAGGGAGTTGGGAGAACGATTTCTTCCAGGATCGAAGCAAGATGGACAAGAGCTGGACTGGACTGAACGGACTCGAGCAGGAGGACCTGGCCATTGGACTGTCCGCTGGAACCATCTACGACCGAACCCAGGAGCACCTTGTCACGGCCGATATGGCCGTGGTCTACCTGCGTCGCAGGCTGCTCGAGAATGTGAAGTTGGTGAAGTCAGGGCAACCTGCCATCGGCAGCACCATCGGCGATTTGCGCGCCGTTGCGTCACCCGAAGCCACCGTGCCGGAAGGCACCGATTGGCGCGAGATCGCTACGTGCAACAGCAAGCTTGCCGTTGCGTAATCGCTTTCGGGCCGCTTGTGCTCATGTGAACTAACAGGGGAAGGAAAATGCTTTCAGCGGCGGACAACGAAATCATGTGCCGGACCGGGGCACAAACCCCGATGGGTAAGACGATGCGGCATTTTTGGCTTCCGGCGTTGCTGAGCGCGGAATTGCCTGAGCCGGATTGCGATCCTGTTCACGTGGAATTGCTCGGCGAAAATTTCGTCGCGTTTCGCGATAGCGAAGGCAAAGTGGGGCTGCTCGATGAGTATTGCTGCCATCGTGGCGCGTCCCTGACGCTGGGCCGGGCCGAGAGCTGCGGTTTGCGATGCATCTATCACGGGTGGCTGTTCGCGGCCGATGGCACCGTGCTCGAGACGCCCAACGTCTCCAATCCCACCTTCAAAACACGCTTCAAGGCCAAGGCTTTTCCGGTGCGTGAAGCGGGCGGAGTCATTTGGGCCTATATCGGTGAACCCGCGAATATGCCGGAGTTCTACGACTTTCCCTTCCTCAATGCCCCAGCTTCGAAGCGGCTGCCGACTGTCCAGATCATCGGCTGCAACTATGTTCAGGTCCTCGAAGGTCTGCTCGATAGCTCACATCTGAGCGTGCTGCACATCAGTCAGTTCAAATCTGCCGCCTTGCCCGATATCAAGTTCGTGCAGAACACCGGGCATATGCAGCACGATCCGGCTCCTCGCATCGAAGCGCAAGAGACGGACTTCGGGCTGCACTACGGCGCGGTTCGCGTGTTTGGTGACAAGGCGGAGACCAACGTTACCGCCTTCATCTCGCCCTTCTTCATTCTCAATCCGAACGACATCTACATGGCCGTCGTGCCGCTGGCGGATGACAAGTGTGCCTTTTACAGCATCTGGTATGACGGGGTCCGGGACTATGGCGAGGAGCCGTTGCGCAGCGATCAGTTGCGCACTGTCGGTCTGGATCGGCTCGAAGAGTTCGGGATGACTCGGAAGAGTTTCTACGGTCCCAACCGACCCACGCGAGCAAACGGCTTCCAACAGAATCGCACGGCCATGAAAGCCGGTCACCACACGGGCATTCACAGCTTCATCCAGGAAGACGCAATCGTGTGCATTTCCGCCGGCGGCATCAGGAGCCGTGATTACGAATACCTGGGGACAGCCGACATGGCCATCGCACAGATGTACCGCACCTTGCTCAAGTCGGCAAAGCAGGTGACAGCGGGTGGTAAGCCGGTGGCATACCAAATGTCCGTTGCCGATCTGAGGGGCACACGTGTCACCCTCCCAGTCGGATCCGACTGGCGTTCGGCAGTGCCAAACAATGTGCCGAGGTCGAAAGGCGCAGCCTGAATGGTCTGCGAACGGCTGAGCACCGCGTGGTCAGCGCGTCGCTTTGTCAACGGAAAGTGAAGTCGAGCGACGCTCTGCGGTGGCCGCGGTTGTGCGTTCGATGACGCAGCCTCCGGGCGTCGTTTGTCTATCGCTACACGTCCATCTTGCTACTCACGTGCAGAACCGACTGAAGGTGCAGTAACAATGCAGTATGGCGTTTCATTCCCGCACGTTCCATTTGGCGCCGTCAGTCAAACGCGCGATCTAGCGCAAACCTATGACAATGCCGCGTTCGATTACATGACGCTCGGCGGCCACCTGCTCACCGCGCGGCCGGGCCGTTATAAAGGCCGTCCCGATCGGCTTTACGCAACGCCATTTCACGACCCTTTCGTGGTATTCGCCTATCTGGCCGCAGTGACGTCGCGTATCCGGCTGATCACTTCCATTGCGATCCTGCCGATGCTGGAAACAGCTGTGGTGGCGAGGCAAGCGATCGATCTGGCCTTCCTGTCCAATGACCGATACGAGCTGGGTGTCGGCCTCAGTTGGCAGGAAGCCGAGTACCGCGCCCTGGGTCACGATTTACGCCAGCGCGGCGCCCGCATGACGGAGCAGGTACAGCTTCTGAAATTGTTTTGGTCACAGCGATTTGTAACCTACAAGGGCAAGTTCCACGACATCGACGATGTGGGTTTCGACCGAATTCCCCGCAAACCCATTCCGCTCTGGTTTGGATCTCAGTTTGGCGAAGCGGCACTGCGCCGTGTTGCATCTTACGGCGATGGTTGGATGCCCCTTACGGATCCTACCGACGTGATGGCGCGCTTCAGGGGATATCTATCGGACGCAGGCCGTGATCCTGCGTCATGCAAAATCATGGGCAATTTGACCGCTGGTGAAGGCGGCCCGGATGCCTGGATCGTCGAAGCAAAGCGCCTTCAGTCGATCGGCATCACCCACCTGACCATCGGCCCAGATCCGGCGCTGATGGGCGATGCTGGCGTCGAGCGGGCGATCGAGGCGCGCGAGGCTATAAGTAAGGCTCTTCAGTGACTCGCCGCACTGCCTGCTGCTTCGTCGCGTTCAGGACATGCCCAAATCACGGAGGTCGAACTTGGCGTTGACGAGCGCCGTAACCGCCGCGGTGTTGTCTGCATAGTCGCGCCATTCCGCGATTTTGCCGTTCCGGACGACGAAAATGCCCATGAGTGGGATGTCGACGATGCCGCCGGGGAAGTGCATCCGATCCAGTCGCTCAGTGAGGACCTGGTCGCCCGATGCCGATACTGCGAGGCTCAGGACCTTGAATTCGATCTTGGTCGCCTTCGTGAGTAACGGAGTCAGGAACTTTGCGGCCGCATCTACGCCATGCATCGCCGGCAGAGGCACGTTCTGATACACGATATCCGGCGCCATGTACGCCAACACATCCTCCCGACTGCGTCGATCGAACGCGTTGCAGAATCCGATCACCACATCCCGTGAAGTGCTGCTCATGAGAACCTCTATGAAAGCCAAACTGCAACACGTGAGCCCGCGGCGTGCGGCTCCCGCTGCTTTTTCTATCTTCCCGGGAAGACTATAAGGTGCTCCAGGGCTGCGTTCAAGCGCAGGAGCATCTGGCTTGGTCAAATCAGTTGAACTAACTTCTGCTCGAGGCCAACTGCTCGCGCGACACGGCAGAATTCCTCTATTAACGGTCCAGCACGATTTGCTCGCCCTTGCAGCCAGAGCAACAGATCATCATCACCTTATTGGAGGCTTGCTGTTCGGGCGTAAGAATCATGTCGCGATGGTCGGGTGTGCCGGAAAGGACGGTCGTTTCACAGGCGGCACAAATGCCTTGCTGACAAGAGTATGGAACATCAATTCCTTCTGCCAACAGCACTTCGAGGATGGTGTTTCCCTCGGGCACGAAGATGGTCTTCTGCGAGCGAGCCAGCACAACCCGAAACCCGCCTTTGAGTGAAGGCTCCGTCGGGCTCGAAAAGTATTCGAGGTGCACGCACTCGCCAGGTCGCGAGCTACAGGCGTCTTTAAAGGCGTTCAACATCCCCAGTGGACCACAGCAGTAAAGGTGCGTATCCATCGGCTGCGACGCCACTACGGATGCAATGTCCAGCATCCGTCCGCCCGGCTCTTGATCGAAATTGAAGAGCACTTCGCTGCCGCTGTCAGCTGCCAGCTGCTTCAGGCGCTCCGTGAATGCAGCGTGTTCGGGTGTTCGAATACAGTAGTAAAGAACCCATTTCTTACGCAGCGAATTCAAACGGTCGAGCATCGAGCAGAAAGGTGTGATACCGATGCCACCAGCAATGAAAACATTTCTCTCCGCATTCTCATTCAACGGAAAATTGTTTCGTGGTGGGCTTATCCTGAGCAACTTGCCCACGCGCAACTCTTCATGGATGTACTTGGAGCCTCCGCGACTATTCGGGTCGCGATAGATTCCGAGCAGATATCGCTGAGTATCTCCCTGGGCGTTCATCAGCGAGTAGCTTCGCGCGAGCCCGTTCGCCAAGTGCACATCGATGTGTGAGCCAGCGCTAAAGGGGGGTAATGTCGGGACGCCGTACGGCACCAGTTCCATTGAAACAATGTCCTGCGCCTCGTGCCGCAGGGTCTGTACCCGAACCTCAATATCCGTTATCTGAGACATCACATCACCTCGCGCCAAGCTTTATGACTCGCATAGTTGCCTATGAGCCGCGTCTGCTGCCTCGCGCACCAAGCAGTCCGCCTCGGGGGCCGTGCCGGCTACCGCACTCCGACGACTAGTCTCCGAGTCTCTTCCAAGGAAGATTAACATGATTGACGCCTGTGCCGCCAATGAAGTAGCTTCCGTGGAAGATTGGAAAGGCCGGGTTGCACAGCGAGCTGGCTGGGGAGATCCTCTTGAACACACCCATCCCGCCCCTCTTCACCCTTCGGGATCGTATTACGACATGACGTGCGTGCATCCTCAGCTTCGGCCGCTGCTTGAAGCGGCGCGTGGGCAGCCAGAACTCGCGGATGTATCGCCGTCAGTCGCGCGCGCTCAGATTGCCGCGCGCGTCGCGAGTCGACCGCCGGGGCCGCGGATCGACGAGGTACTCGATCTCGAGGCACCCGGGCCGCATGGGAGTATTCCGCTGCGCCTGTATCGGCCTAAAGAGCCCTTGGGGGTGGCCGTCGCATTTCATGGCGGCGGCTGGTTGATGGGCAATCTCGATAGTTTCGATGCGACGTGTCGTCATCTCGCGAACGACTCGGGCCTCGCGATCGTCAGCGTCGACTACCGTCTTGCCCCGGAGCATCGTTTTCCCGCGGCGATCGATGACGCATGGGCGGCGACGCAATGGATTGCCGCGAATATCAAAACGCTTCGCCTGGGTAATAGCGACCGTATTGTGGTACTCGGCGAGTCTGCCGGAGGAAATCTCGCGGCAGCGGTCGCGCTGCTGGCGAGAGATGCGGGAGCACCGAAGATTTGCCTGCAGGTGCTGGTCTATCCCGCCGTGGATGGGCGCCTCGAGTGTGAGTCGCTGCGGCAGTTCGCCGAGGGTTATCTGCAGACCACGCGTGACGTAAGGTACGCTTGGCGCAACTACGGCGGAACGCTCGCACCCGCGTCCGACTGGCGTCTATCGCCGTTGCTTGCGCCGTCCCATGCAAACGTCGCACCGGCGCTCATCATCTCGGCCGAATGCGACGGCACGCGCGACGATTCCGACGCCTACACGCGGCGACTGCTCGAGTCGGGCGTCGCAGCCACGCATGTGCGCTACGCAGGCATGATCCACACGTTCTTCGGCATGCGAGGCATCGTTCACGACGCCGAAGTGGCGCAAAAACAGGCGGCCGAGGCCATGCGTAGCGCAGTCACCCGAGGACTATGAAAGACTATCCGGACAGCAGCGCAGTTCCAGACTACACCCGCCTTCTGAAGCTGGAGGGACGTGGATTCGTGGTGCTCGGCGCCGGTGATGGTATGGGTCGTCAGACATGCCATGCCCTCTCACAGGCAGGAGCGGATGTGCTGTGTGTGGACAATGACGCCAGTCGTGCTGAAGTGGTCGCGCGAGAAGTTCGTGGCAGGCCGCTCACCGCTGATGTGACGAGCCGCGCCGACGTGCGGCGAGTATTCGACGCGGCTGCCGAGTGTTTCGGCAGCCGGCTAAGCGGCGTCGTCGACATCGTGGGCGTGGCGATGGCAGGCGGGCTGCCGAGTCTGGACGATGAGGCGTGGACGCGGCAGTTCGACCTCGTGCTGCGGCACGCCTACTTGGCGATTCAGATCGGCGGCGCTGCGCTCGCCTCGCGCGGCGGTGGCTCGATGGTGTTCGTCGGCTCGATTTCCGGTGAAGTGAGCGTGCCGAATCAGGCCGCGTACGGCACGGCGAAGGCGGCGTTGCATCACCTTGTGCGCTGCGCGGCACATGAGTTCGGTCCCTCCGGCGTGCGCATCAATGTGGTCGCACCCGGTTTCGTGCGCACGCCTCGCCTCTTGAAAGGGCTCGGCGAAGACTTCTGGCAACGCGCTGCGGACATGAATCCGTTGCGTCGAGTTGCAATACCCGCTGAGATCGCGAGCACGATTCTGTTTCTGTCATCGGACCTCGCAGGCTACGTTACTGGTAACGTGCTCACGCTCGATGGTGGAACGAACTTCGTTGCGGCACTGCCCAACTTCCGCGTTGAGCGCTAGGCACTGGAACAGCTGTCGCCGAACGACACGTTTGTCGCGCTCCAGCTTCGACGAATCGAACGTGATCACTTACTGCCGGGGGTTGCAGATGAATCATTCAATCAGGGGCGGGAAAATCAGCCGCCGGACGTTGGTCGCTATTGCCGGAGCGGCAGTATTTCTCACTGCGTCTGTGGCGGCATCGAGAGATATGCCGTCTCTGACGATCGATGAAAAGGCCAACATCCAGACGATCGATTCCTTCATCGCCGCGTGGAATGCGAAGGACGCAGAGAAAGTGATGTCGTTCTTTGCCAAGGACGCACGATTTTCGGTCGGCAATATCGGAAAAACACCTGACTATAAGAAGCCCGACTTTGTCAGCCTGATTCAGGGGGCATCGACCATCAAAATGACGATTACGCCGGGAACGACGTGGGCGCGGGGTCCGGTCGTGACCCACGAACGGGTGGACGACATCGTCTTCGGCCCGGACAGCAAGATCGCGGGCAAGTACATCGCTGTGTTCACCTTGAGAGATGGGAAAATCGTCGACTTCACCGATTACGTGGTTCAGGACGACAGCAGTCCCAACTTTCGATTGGTCGAGTGAGCGCCCCTGGAGCTCCGCGAGTTGCCGTACTGGCGCGCAGCGATGATCACTTCGCCAATAGACTGGGGACCGTGAGCGCAACGTCTTCGACCGAGTATGTCGATGGAAGCTCTACATGGCCAGTCTCCCGCCAGCCCTCATGCAGTCCAATGCGGCTTCCCAACACGGAGAACACTCTGCCGTTCACTGGCTTGGAACGATCGCTCGCGAGCCACACGACGAACGGCGAAATGCTCGTTGGATCCGTCGGCACATCCTCGCTCGGAGGCGCCGTGCTCAAGGTGTTGAATACAGCTCTCATGCCCTCGCCGCCGGCAACTTCCTGCAGGCGCCGTGTGGCGTCGCCCATCATCCGTGTGTCTGCGCGCGGAGCCACGCCGTTCACTCTGATGCCGTACTGTTGCAGCTCCGCTGCGAAGCCTTCGACGAAGTAAGCAACAGCGGCTTTCGTGCAGCCGTACACGACGTAGTAAGGCGTGCCGCGTAGTCCAACTCTCGACGTGGTGCAGATGATGCTGGCGTCCACTGGCGTTCCTGCTTGCGCCTGACGCGCCCAGTGTTCGGCGAACGCGCGGGTCGGGCAGAAAGTCCCCTTGAGGTTCACGCGCACGACTTCGTCGAAATCCGTTTCGCTCGTGCGGATCAGTGCGTCGGGCCGAATGATTGCAGCGTTGTTCACCAAAATGTCTACGCGGCCGAACGCATCGAGGCCCGTTTTGAGGAGCGCCCGCGCGCCAGTCCAGTCGGCGATGTCGCCGTAGTTTGCAACCGCCTGCCCGCCGCGCTCGCGGATTTCATCGACGACCTCATCGGCAGGCGAGGTGCGTTCCTTCTCGCCCGAGTAGCTCACGCCGAGATCGTTGACGACGACTTTCGCGCCGGCGTCGGCGAAGGCGAGCGCGTGCGCGCGCCCGATACCGCGTCCCGCGCCGGTTACGACGGCTACACGTCCCGCGCAATACTGTTCTTCGTGTCCCATTCTCGATTCCCCCGGTATCAGTGCAGCGCTTGCGCCGCGGTTGCATACGCCTTCAACGGTACGATGCGAGCCATCTTCCGGGGAAGAATAACAAATAGGAAGGTGCGCGCGCCATTGCGTCTGCACCGGCGGCCGCACCAGAGGATGATCGTCTGAGATTGGCGATCCTTGTAGTATTTGACGTGGAAGATATCGGGGACGCCAGGTGAGTCCCGGTGAAACAGAGAGCGAGGGGCGATGCAATGCCGAAGGATGTGTATGCGAGCGATGAAGATCTGGGCAACGGCGCGGCTGTTTCCGAGCCCGTAGGCGTCGCAGAGTTCTCGATCATTGCCGATGCCGATCCAGACGTACTCGTGCGGCTTGCTGCGATCCTGAACCTGCTGAACGTCGCCCCGCGGGCCTTCCAACTGGACGCAGTGAACGAAATGGCGACAGTTCGCGCACTCGTCGACCAATGTACCGAGCGTCAGGCGGACTACGTTGCGCGAAAGCTCCGTCAGCTCACGTGCGTTCATTCCGTGGATATGCAGCACCTCAAGTCATGAGCGCACGATCAGAGTAGTGCGCCCACTACTGCTGCGGCGACGGCAGTGACGTCTCGTGTATTTCCTTTCTGAGTATTCATCAACAGCGCGCCGCCGCAGCCTCCACCAGCACACTCGCAAGCGCTGCGCCTTCTTGTACGCGCGAGCGCATAGCCGACAAAAGCGCGCTTGACCCTCGGTTGAGCCTCGGGCAATCTGACACGGAAGATTATCGACTTCCTAGGAAGACGATTAATCAGACATGGAAGGAAGTCTACTTCCGAGGAAGAGGAGACTTGCACAACAAGGGCTGCGGGCACGCGATGCTCGCAGACCGCACATTGATTGAGGGGGATTCCATGTCGAAGCTCTTAGGCTCCAATCTGCTGATCGCCGGTGTGGTCAGCATCACGGCGACGTTCGCACCGCAGGCGTCGCTGGCGCAAACCGAGGCGGCGCAACGTGGGCAACTCGAGACAATCGTCGTCACCGCACAGCGACGTGCCGAGTCGGCGCAGGACGTGCCGATCTCAATCGTCGCGTATACGGCCGAGCACCTCGAGGCGGTGAACGTTCAGTCCCTGCCGCAAATCGCGCAGGTCGTACCCGGTTTGCAGTTCCAGGCCGTGGGGGCGACGAGTGTGCCTTACCTGCGGGGCGTGGGCGCCGCGACTACGGGCGCCGGAATGGAGTCCACCGTGCCGTTGATCGTTGACGGCGTCTACATCTCCGCGCAGGGCGCCTCCCTGATGGCGCTCACGAACATCGAGTCGATAGAAGTGGACAAGGGGCCTCAAGGAACCCTGTTCGGCCGTAATGCGACGGGCGGGGTCATCCAGGTCCGCACGCGCCAGCCCACCCATGAGGCGAAACTCGACGCCACGGTCGGCATAGGAAATTACGAAACTTACGAGGGATCCATCTACGGAACGACGGGGTTGAGCGAGACGCTTGCGGCAGATATCTCCTTGTCTGCACGCGACCAACAGGACGGCTTCGGCACGAACCAGTTTGATGGCTCCGACATCTACACCTCGTACGACTACACAGCGCGCTCCAAGTGGCTGTGGACGCCTGCGGATGCGACCGAAGTGACGGTAATCCTCGACTATGCCCGCTTGCGCAGCCAAACGGGTTTTGCAACGCGTCTTCCGAAGCAAGGTGAACTGGGGCTCGATCAACGTGGAAGAGGAGGCTTCCAGTACAGCGGCGATTTCTACGACGTAGACCTCGACTTCGAGTCATACAGCCGCACGAAAACGTACGGCGGAAGCGTCGATTGGCTGCAGGATCTCGGCTTCGCGAACCTGCGCTCGATCAGCGCCTATCACGAGCAGAAGTGGGTCGGGCACCTCGATTTCGACCTGAGTCCCAACCCTGGGTCGCACCAGATCCAGGAGCCCACCTACGAAACGTTTTCACAAGAGCTGCAACTGCTCTCGAAAGAGGACTCCAAGCTGACCTGGGTTCTCGGGGCGTACTACTACAACGACGTGGCCGGATACCATCCCGCGTTTATCGACTACCCGGCGGCGCCGAACCCCGCCAACTTCCAGGACACGACAATCGAGTCGGAGCAGAAGACGAACTCGTGGTCCGTGTTCGGTGAGACGAAGCTGCCGCTGACGGACGCGACAAGAGTCACTTTAGGGTTGCGCTACACGAGTGACGACCGCGACGCCGTGATTGCGCAGACGGCTGCGGCGCCGCTGCCGCCGTCGATCACTCAGAAGGGCAGCAAGACATTCTCCAAGGTGACCTACCGCGCGGCACTCGATCACCGCTTCGGGGACTCGTTGCTCGGGTATGTTCAGTTCGCACGTGGTTTCAAGTCGGGATTCTTCAATACGCTGACTTTGCAGAGCCCGCCGGGACAGCCGACCGTGCCGCTTGCCGTTGATCCGGAGGTTCTTGATGCCTATGAGATCGGCATCAAATCGGACTGGCTCGACAATCGTCTGCGGGCGAACTTCTCCGCGTTCTACTACGACTATCAGGACCAGCAGGTGAACGCGTTCCTCGGTTCGACGCGCATTCTCCTCAACGCAGCCGGCTCGGACATCTACGGGCTCGATTTCGAGCTCATCGCGCTGCCGGTGAATGACTTGAGGGTGTCCTTCGTCGGGTCATACCTGCATGCCCGCTACTCGGACTTCCCGAACGCGCCGCTGTTCACGCCCGCGCCCGCCCCGGGTGTGGGCAACATCGTCACGCCCGTCTCCGCGAAGGACAACGATGTCGTGAACTCGCCAACATTCAGCGGTACGGTGGCGGTGCAGTACACCTTGCCGATCGGCGCCCGCGAGCTCGAGCTGAACGCCAACGCGTACTACAACGATGGCTACTACTTCGATTTCGCGAACACCCGCAAGCAGGATGCCTACACGTGGTTGAACGCCTCCGTGAAATGGACGTTTGGTGCGGACAACGACTACGACGTCACTGTGTGGGGCGCCAACTTGCTCGAGGAGAAGGTCTACGCCTCCGTGAATCAGGTGGGCCTGGGTCCCGGCGGCCTGTTCGGGGGAGACTCGCTGACGCCACGCGAACCGCGGACCTACGGTATCCGCTTCGGCGCTCATTTCTGAGATGGCGCCGACGATTCGACCTGACTAGTCCGGCGAGGGCACCTTGGATCTACCATCGGGGTTGGCCGCGGATCGCGTGCCAGCCCGATGGTTGTGACGGTCCCTCCCGCGCATCTGCTCAGGAGGAGACCATTGCTTTGAAGTGATCCACTTTCGCGAGCTTGCGTGCATACAACGCTCTGCTGGTCAGCGTCATGATGCTGAGGAGAGTCTGTGCCAGACGTTCGATCTTTGCGCTCCAATCAGCTTCGGAAAGGTCGAGCTCCGCTTTGAGTTTTTCAGAGTTGTCGCCATGAGCGCATAGATTTCGCATGGGCTTCACGACCTTGGTCAATTGCTCTTCCTCGAGCTTCAGTGTCTTTGCCAGCTCGATGTCGTCGGTCGACGAACTCTCCGCTATGCGCATGTCGATGAGCCGGCGAAACACCGAAAAGAATTGCTTGCCCACGTCCCCCTTGAGTTTCGACCAGGCGTCGTCCGGCGTGGAAGAAAATGCAAACCTGCGAATGGCCCCGGTTAACGCGTCATCCGAATGAGTGACTCCGTTTGTCGGTCCAAGGGCGCCGGCCTCGTGGAGATCCTTCAGCGCTTGTTTGAACTCGCGGTCTGTTTTCAGCGTGCTGTTCAGGAGCGCGGTCCGTACGCCATCGAAGTGTTCGTCCTCCTGAGGGAATGTGAAGTGCAGCAGCAGGCGCGAATAAAAGTCGAAGATCGTGTCCGAGAACTGCGCCCCTTGGATCTGTTCGGCAATTTCCGTCGCTTCGCCCCAAGCGTCAGCCGTCTTCAACAAAAGGCCATAGTCGCGGTCGGTCCAGTCTGTTGCGGCATTCGATATTCGTTCGAAGTCTTGTGCGTCGATTCGCTGCTCCATGCGACCGATGAACATGATGAGGTTCTGGCTGCGCGTGCTGCTCGCGATACCCGCAAGTGAGAACTGCGACAGATAACTCGTAACGTCTATGGTCCTGGTGGCGACGTTCAGATCGTTCTCATCCGCCCACTCGCGCATCGACTGCGTTACAGCGTCGGCTTCTCGGCTGGTGGATTTCATTTTCAGCAGGTAATCCCACTTCTGTGTGGTGGTGTGGCTGAACTTGAAAATTTCCCGCACCGTGGCCAGTCCCATCAACTGCTTGCAGATGAAATGATCGTCGAATCTGGCGGCGGCACCGCGATTGCCGCCAAACTCGTGCCTCATGACGAGAATGTACGTTTCGCGAATATGCGACCCTGCGCCCATGGGAATGACTTTCTCGAGCTCATCGAACAAGAAAGGCTTGAGATCGTCGGGAATCTGCAGGCTCGACTCACACCCTTCCACGAGCGCGAGAACGCGTTTCACCAAATTGCGTCTCACCAAGAGGTCGTCGTAGCGAGAATCGGAACCCAGGGATTTCCTTGCCTTGCTCAATCGCACCCGATAGTCCGATTCGCTCGTGCAAAGGCCGCGGTACTTGAGTATGTCCTGAGGCAGGAACTGAAAGCGCAGAGCATCGTCGAGTCGCAACGCCTCCCGCAGACCCGTATCCGACTTCCCCGACATGATCTCGATGAAGTGCGGCGTATTTTCGTCGCGTGGGCCTTGACGCGCATAGTAGCGAATCACAATGTCATGTTCGCCGCGAGTGGTTGCGGCATACACATTTCTAACGGCGCGCGCGCGCAGCAGGCGCATCGCTTGCGTGATCTTCGTCGCGACGAAAAACTCGATGGAGATACCGATACTGAGCGCTTCCAGAAAAGCTGGACGCCAGATTGCACGGTGCGTGAATCCTTGCAGATCGCTCGTTGCGGGTTGAATTTTTACGCCATCCACTTCAACGAGGTTGTAGACGGATACTCCCTTGATGGGAGTGTCGATGCGTCTGTCCGGAGTTTTCTTGGTTTCTTCGATTTGCCAGAGGCGGACGTCCGCGGTGATGACGCCCTCCTTGTCTGGAGAGATGCTGCATACGACGTCGTCCCGTTCGCGCTTTCCGCTCGCGCCGATAAGAGCGCTTCCGAGCTGAGAGCCTGTATTCGCTGCATTCACGAAAAGCGCCAGACGTCGTTGTCCGCGCAAGCCGCGAAGATCGATGCCGCTCACTCCCTCGAACAAGCGGGTTTCGTCGCTGTGCATGAGCGCAATGTTCAACCCTTCATCCGCAAACTCGGCTTGCGTTGCCATGTTCACCGAGTCCGCAGTGTCGCTCGCGACCCTGTTGAACTCGCGCAGACTCCATAGATAGTCGCGGCAAAGAAATACGTTCACGCTGACACTGCGGTTATCCGACCTCGTCCACATCAAATGGGCGATGTTAGGAGCGTCCGTCGATGCGGATACATAGTTCGACTCCGCCGGCGTCGGATTGCTCTTTTCGATCGTGATGCGCGGCTTCCTCGGGACGTAGATGTGGCAGACGTTCTTACCGGGAGACGATGAAGTCGGGCCCGGCTGGAAGTAACTGCCGGGAATCAGAATGCAATTCCCCGCGTCGGCGCGAGCTTGGAAATAATCGCCCTGGTGGGCCTGTCCTGGAACGGCGTATTCGGGGAATGCAAAAATGCGCAGCGCATCTCGTCCCGCTTCGAGGTTGAGTAAAGCGTCGAGAATCGATCGGATACGAAGGACACGCTTCTCCGCCGCCGCATTGGCGGCATCCCAGGTCGGGACGCGTGTGAGCTCGGGAATGATCAGCTCGCGGGAGAAAAAAGGCGATCGAAGCTGAACCCCAACGACTCGGATGTGAGTGCTGTCGTTGAGCTGACCGAGAAATCTCGTGGCGATCCGCATCGCCTGCAAAACTTAGACGTTGAAAGCGTCGGTTTTGAGGGTATTCAGCCACTGCCGGGCGACACTGGCATTCCACGGGTCGCCTGCGTTCTTGAATAGGGATTCGGCCGCGCCGAGGAGTAGTTGTGCGGCAGGCTTCTTGTCGGCATTGAATTCAGCAATTCCGGCCTTGAGCAATGCTCCGGCGTTCCGAGCTTGACTCAGTGCGTCACCTTTGGTGATTTCCGAGCCCTCGGAGGTCGATGTGGCCGAAGTTGGTTGTTTATCGATACTCAAGACGCTACTCCCCGTCCTTGGCGCGATGGAATCGCAGGAGGCTAGGTGGCTTCCTGATCGAAGTCAATAAATCCAGGGCCATATCGAATGTTCCGGTGACCCAGCCAACAAAGTCCGCCAACCTTCCATGCGGAGCAATGCAGTGCGTCACGGCGTTGGCTGGTAAGTCTTGAGGCCATGATCAAAGCCGGCCAGCCTAGATAATATGTAACGCAGTCCGACATCGCTGCGGCGACGTGACCCTGGCTGTGTAGATCGAATATTCCTGGCCGCGAATTCGAACGAGGATGTCGTCTTCGAGCGTCCCGGCGCTTCTCGCAGATCCCGTCAACCTGCGGACAGGCCGCACGGTAGCGCAGCGAATTCCTGCAGAAGTTACCCCCACTACTCATTGTCCCGACATGCTTCGAGCCGACAAGCTCGATGCATGCGCGGGACTTCCCCTCATCCGCTGAAGCATGGCCGCTCGCGGTTCTCGCGAGCTTCCGTTTGGATCGAACGCACCTCGTGGATCGTCGGCGGTGTCGCTATTTTGATCTGGCTCGGTTCTCGTTGGGATGCAACGGAAGGTCGTCGCAGCGGCATCGAGCTGTTCCATGCCGCCAGCGCCATCGCGCGCGCTGACGCGCAACCAGGGCGGGTGCCCGATGTCAGTGACTGGTCGACAACGCGTCGCAAGCACTATCGCGAAGCATTGTCGCAGCCAGTTGCACCACCGGTTGCGGTGCTGCGCATCGACTCGATCGGTCTCGAGATCCCGGTGTTCGCCGACGTGCGCGAGGTGAATCTCAATCGCGGCGCAGGTTTGATCCCGGGCACGCAACCGCCCGGGATCGGAGGCAATCTCGGCATAGCAGGTCATCGTGACGGCTTTTTCCGGGCGTTGAAGGACGTCCGCATGCACGATGTGATCGAGCTGCAGACACCGCGTCACGTGTACACCTACCGCATCGAGGCCATCGATGTCGTCGACCAGAACAATGCGACGGCCTTGAGCGACACCCTCGAGCCGACGATCACGCTAGTGACCTGCTTTCCCTTCTACTACGTCGGCAACGCTCCGCAGCGATACATCGTCAAGGGCATGCTCGAACGCTCATCGCTTGTCGAAGCCTCTGTTCCATCAGCGTCATAAGGAGATTGTCATGCCTTCGCCATTCAGATTCGCCGCGATCGCCCTCGTACTGCTATGCGCGAGCGCCGTAGCTCAGGCGCAGTCTCCAGGTTGCGGCGCGATGGAGTTCAGCAAGGAAGTGCTGGCGAGATTTCCGAATGCACCGCGCGCCTGCCTGGACGTCGTGACACGCAACAACGAACCCTATGGCGTCTTCAAGGCCAAGATCGCGCGCGTGTATGACCAAGGGAACGCGATCGATCTCAAGTTCAAATTGCCCGACGGCAGCTATGCGGACACGCGGCACCTGAAGACATCGCCCGATCTGCGCGTCACCGTGCGTGGTCAAGCAACACGAGTGAATGACCTGGTGGTGGGTGACGAGGTCACCGCGTACGTGAAGATCCACGAACCCGTGCTTGCCCTTGCGCCCGCAGAGAATACGGCCCAGCCGGATTTCAATCCGATCACACCGGCCGAGCCGCCGCAGCAGCAGCAAGTTGCCGCAGCCATGCCGACGACGGCCGGTTACCGCACTTCGATTGGCCTGCTGGGTGTTCTGCTGCTCGTAGCGGCGCTGGCGTTGTTCGTCGCGCGCTCGCGTGTAAACGATCGTTGATGTAGGTACATGCAACCTCGAGGTGGCCGCCCATGATTACCAAAGAAGCTCCCTGGCTCATCGCGGCATTCTGCAGCGTGTCGCTGCTGGCATGCGCCTCGGAACCGCCGGAACCCGCGATGGCACAGAAGACGGAGACCGTCACGGCCAAGGTGGTTGCAGTTGATACTGATAAGCGCCTGTTAATGCTGCAGGGACCGGAGGACGTGGTTCCCATCGAGGTGCCGGAGTCCGTGAGCAATCTGGAATCGGTCAAAGTAGGCGATGAGTTGGCGGTCACGTACTACGCAGGCGTGGCCGCTGTCTTCGCAGAACAGACGCGGGGAGGAAACTCTTCGGATAACAAGGACGTGCTGGTGACAACCGGCGCCGTCAATACACCGGCCGGCGTGCCGCCCGGACGCGCCGTAGGCAAGGCCGTGACAGCGCGCGTGAAGATCCAGACGATCGATCGCGACTTCCAGACGGTGACCTTCACGGGCCCGAGTGGCATGACACGAATGGTGGGTGTGAACGATCCGAAGATGCAGGCGTTCGTTGCGAAGCTCAAACCGGGTGATGAAGTGGATGTGACCTACTACGAGGCACTCGCAGCGCGTGTTGTGCCGGCCTCTCGGTGAGACGCAGACGGTGCGCCGCACACTCAATAGGTGAGACTCCCGCCTGCATCGCACGATCGTACGTGGCCCTACGTAGTGTCCTGTGCCCATCACGATGCTAGCGTCCGCACCCATTCCCTTGTTCATGGAGAAGGAACGAGGGAAAGGGGGAGGAGTGGAAGCGTATGTCTGCGAGCGTCGATTCGCGGAGCGCCACAAGGACGAAGCGCTCAGTCTCTGCGGAACATGATTTCGATGTTGGCGTGCGTCTACTGCCAGAGTCGCTGGCGCGCACGCCGCTCTGCGATGATTACTTTTCCTCTCTAGATGACGAACAGCGCCTCATCGCTGCGTCGAGCACCGCACGTCACGATCTTCTCATCCCTGGCAACGATCTCCCCATCATGGTCTGGGAGGCGAATGAAGATGGGTTGCTCGACTATTACAACCGCCGCGTATACGACTACTCGGGCACCACAGCGGAGCAGTTGTTGGGAACGGGCTGGCTCAGCATCGTTCATCCGGACGACCGGCGACGTGCTGCTCAGCGATGGTCCATTGCCATTGCAACCGGAGAGCGTTACGAGATCGAATTCCGCATTCGCGCCAGCAGTGGCAACTATCGTTGGTTTCTAGTGCAAGCCAATGCCTGCCGCGGCGTGAACGGCGATCCGGCTCGATGGATCGGTACGTGCACGGATATCGACCGCTTGATGTCAGGCGTGGACGGTTTCGAGGCAGAGGGTCGATTTCCCAATGACCAACTGCTGTACGCTGAAGGCAGTGCGATGCTTCGGCAGCTGGCCGTGACCGCTGCACATGCACTGCGGCAGCCGCTCACGGCGATCTTGAGCAATGCACAGGCACTGCAGTCGATGCTCCGGACTCACGCAGGGTTCGATCCGGAGGCGCAGGAAATCCTGGCCGACATCGTGCATGAGGACAAACGTGCGGTGGAGATTCTGCGCCGTTTACGCACACCTCCCATCGCCGGGCCGATCCAAGAGACCGCGACGGATATCAATGCGGCCCTGCGGGAGATCGCCGTGGTGGAGCAGCAGAACGTGATGTCTTACGGCTGCCAGCTGGAGTTGAAGCTTGCGCGGAACTTGCCGCCAGTGCCCGTCGACAACGCGCAGATGCAGCACGTCATCGCGAGCCTGTTGTTGGCACGCTGCGAAGCGATGCATCGTCTGTCGACACGAGATCGGCGGCTGATGGTGCGAACGACGCGCCGCGCCAGGAACTTTGTGAGGATTGCGCTGACCGACAGCGCGACAGACGCCTTCGCTGAGCGGACTGCGGTTGCGAATTCGTTGCAACCGGATCGAATCGGACTGGTCGCGGCGATGTGCCGATCGGTCATTACCGCACATGGGGGCGAGATCAGCATTCGCAGTCACGCCGAGCGTGGAACGACTGTCTTTATTGACCTGCCTGTTGGAACAGACTGAGGGAACCGCGCGACGGATTGAGTTTGCGCAGGCTGTCACCTGCCAACGTGCACATGTAGCGAATGAGCGTACGGCTCATCGGGAGGACTCGCCATGAATGCAGCTACCTCAACGGTCCACATCGTGGAGGACGAGCCCGGTGTCTTGCGTTCCTTGATGCGCGTGCTGTCTGGCGCCGGACACGAGGTCCGCGGCTACAACTCGTCAGAGGAGTTCTTGGCGCAGTGCGGCCAGGATGACGCAGGCTGCATCGTCATGGATGTATGTCTGCCGGGCATGACCGGTCTCGATCTGCAGGAGCACTTGAATGCCAGGGGCTGTGTACACCCCATCGTCTTCGTGACCGGCAAAGCGGATGTGTCCTCGAGCGTGCGCGCGATGCGCGCGGGCGCGATGAATTTTCTGACGAAGCCAGTGGAAGCGGAAACGCTCATCGGATCCGTGCAGGAGGCGCTGCACCGAGGGGCTTTCGAACAGCGCCGGCGCACGCGCCGCGAAATCGTCCTGCAGCGCCTCGCCACGCTGACGCCGCGCGAGCATCAGGTATTCGAGGCAGTGGTCAGTGGCTACCTCAACAAGCAGACCGCCGCGGCGTTCGGTGTTGGCGAGAAGACCATCAAGGTCCATCGCGGACGTGTCATGCACAAGATGCAAGCCAAGACGCTCGCGCAGCTGGTCCGCATGGCCGACGGCGTTCGCGAGTCTGCTGCGGAGGATGACTGGGATCTCGGCGCGGATGACACATTCGGGCTTGTCCCGCCCACACCCATCGACACCCATCGGAGTTGGTCGTGAAGCACGGCGAATCCGCGCTACGGGCAAAACAGCTCGAGCGGCTTGCGAGCTGACGGCAGCGCCGCGCCAGCGTCCACCGAAGGTCTTGGAAAGCGCAGCACGCAATGTCCGCCGGGGCCGGACCGCGTTTGAAACCGGCCATGCAGCTGCGTCGCCATGTGCTGCACCATGGCGAGGCCCGAACACGAATTCGCGAGCTTGGAGGCTTCGATGCCGGGGCCATTGTCCTCCACCCGGAGCTCCAGTGCGTCGCCGAAGGCCCTGAGGCCGACTCGCAACAGGCCCTGGTTGGTGGGCAGACCATGCTTGATCGCATTCGTGAGCAGCTCATTCAAGATCAAACCCAACGGCAGCGCTTGAGAGCTGGGTAGCTCGTGCGGCTCGCTATCCACCACGAGCACGAATTGACGCGGCGAGGCACTCTGGATTGCCGTGCTGAGCTCGCGGATCAGGTCATCGCAGCGCAACGTTCGCGCGTGTCCGGCACGATGCAGGATCGAGTGCACGTGCATGATCGCTTCCAGCTTGCGCTTGACCGCCTCGAGCTCGGAGCGCACCTCCTGGTTGCCCGTCGCGCGCCCCGCCGCGACAACGATGCTGAGCATCATCTGCGCGCTGTTCTTCACACGATGATCGTACTCGCCGAAACGCAGCTCCAGCTCCTCGAGCCGGTGTTGCAGAGTGCTCTGGTTGCAGACTGCGGATCTCTTCCAGCGGACGCCGAAGCGCCGCAGACGCTCTGCCAGGGTTCGGGGCATCATCGAAGCTCTTCTTATTCCAAGAATTTCGGACAGAATGTCCAGTCGCGAAGCGTGCGCCAATACGACTTTGGTCCACTTCAGTGGTGCTGACCGTCATTACGACACGCGAGTGGGGGGAGTGAATCGTGCCGACGCCTGATGACAGGCTTGGACTGGCGTGGCGCTCGGAGGAGACAGACATCCTCGAGAGCACACCCACGAATCCGCAACCCACGGCGGTCAGCTCACGCACGGTCGCTACGGCCTTGCTGTTGAGCGTCAGCTACTACCTCGGCGTGCGTGCCGGCTTCGCGTTGACGCTCGAGAACACACCGGTTTCGTTGCTCTGGCCGACCAACGCCCTCGTGCTCGCCGCGTTGCTGCTGTCTCCGCCGCGCAGTTGGGCCATCCTGATTGCCGCCGTGCTGCCGGCTCATCTGCTTGCCGAGCTGTCGGTCGACGTGCCGCTGTCGATGGTGCTGTGCTGGTTCGTCAGCAATGTGACCGAAGCGTTGATCGGCGCGATCGGGATCTGGTGGTCTCTGGGCCGCGCGCCGCGTTTTGCTCACTTCCGCGAGCTCGTGATGTTCCTCACATGGTGCGTGGCGCTCGGGCCGTTCCTGTCATCCTTCCTGGATGCCGCTTTCGTCGCAGCGAACGGCTGGCTGTATGACGACTACTGGTCCGTCTGGCGCATGCGGCTGTGTTCGAACGTGCTGGCCGCACTGACGATCGTGCCGCCGATCATCATCTGGGCGCAGTGCGGGCTGGCACCGTGGCGCCAGGCAACGATCAAGCAGATCGTGGAAGGTGTATTGCTGGTGGGAGGCTTGTGCCTCACGTCGTACATGGTGTTTCTACGGCATCACCCCGATCCGCAGGAAGTGATGCTCCTCTACATGCCGTTGCTCTTCCTGGTGTGGGCCGCCATGCGCTCGGGCGTGAGCGGTGTCAGTCTCTGCGTCGTCATCGTCGCCTCGTTCGCCATCAGTGGCGTGCTGCAGGATCGGGGGCCGTTCAGCGCCGACGATCCGCGCACGAACGCGTTGGGCGTGCAGGTGTTTCTGATCATCGCCGCCACGGGTCTCATGTTGTTGGCCGTATCGTTGGCAGAGCTGCATCACGCACGCTTCACGGCGATACGGCGGGGAGAGCGACTGCACATCGCGCTCGCAGCCGCGCAGATGGGCATGTGGGATTGGGACATCGAGCGGGACCGGTTCACCTGGTCGTTGGGTGAAGGTTCCTCGTTGCCGCGATTGAAGGATGCCGGCTGGTCCGCTGCCAGAATCTTGCAAGGCATCCACCCGGACGATCGTGCGCGCGTCTCGAATGCACTCAAGCAGGCGTTGGCCGGCGCGAACGAGATCGAGGTCGAGTTCCGCTGGGCGACCGAGCCGGAAATCCATTGGGTTTTCGCGAAAGGCACGCTCGACCGGCAGGCGGTCGTGCGGCGGATTCTCGGCGTATATATGGATACGACGGAGCGGAAGACCCAGGACCTGCAGCTGCAATCGCAACGCGATCAGCTCGCACACCTGAGTCGCGTGTCGATGCTGGGTGAGTTGTCGGGCGCGCTCGCGCACGAGCTGAACCAACCGCTGACCGCCATCATGACCAATGCTCAGGCCGCCTATCGCAAATTGAAAGCGGAGGCGCCCGATCTCACGGAGATCGAGGAGATCCTGACCGACATCATCGCCGAGGACAAACGTGCGGGCGAAGTCATTCGGCGCTTGCGCGTGTTGTTCGTCAAAGGCGCTACCGAGTTGCGGCCGATGGACGTCAACGAATGCATTCGCGACGTGCTCGCCCTGGAGCACAGCGACCTCATCGCCCGCCACGTGAGCGTGCAGGCTGTGCTCGCTGCGGACTCGCCCTGGGTCAATGGGGACCGAGTGCAGTTGCAACAGGTGCTGCTCAATCTGATCGTCAACGCCTGCGATGCCATGAGCGGAAACGCGCCCGGCAATCGGCTGCTGCAGATCAGCACGCAGCAAGTGGATCGAGCCGGCGTCGTCATCGAGATCTGCGACCGCGGCACCGGCATTGCCAATCTCGACCGGATCTTCGAGCCTTTTCACAGCACCAAGCCGCACGGACTCGGGCTGGGGCTCGCGATCTGTCAGACGATCATTCGCGCGCATCAGGGCCGTTTGTGGGCCACGAACAACTCGAAGGGGGGTGCCACGATGCATATCTTTCTGCCGAGAATCCCGGACTGACGGCGCGGCAACGCTCGTGTCGGCGTTCACGCGTGGGCCAACGTCCAATTGGAATGCAACTGCACAGGTTGTTAGCTATTCATCGACTCATGAATTCAGCTGCGAGCCCACATGAAGCGCCCCTCCGTCGCCGTCATCGATGACGAGGCAGCAGTACGGAAGGGTCTATCCAGACTCTTGCGCTCCGCCGAATGCGAGCCGCTCCTGTATGCGTCGGGCGAGGAGTTCCTCGAAGCGTGGCCGGGCATTCAGCCGGACTGCATCGTGATGGACCTGCAGATGCCCGATGTGTCGGGCTTCGAGGTGCAGGCCAATCTCAAGCGCGCCGGCGTGCAGCTGCCCGTGATCATCATCACGGCCCACGACGAACCGGAGGCACGCGCCACGTGCACTCTGCTCGGTGCCGCAGCGTATCTCTGCAAGCCCTTGGACGGTGAAGCCCTGCTGGATGCGATCTGGCGCGTGCTCGAGCCCCGTGCCCGTTGACCGCCTGCGTCGCGAACCCACGCGCGAGATGCGGATTCTTGATATCAGTCGCCGTCGATCGGTGCGAGGCTCTTCGCGACCGCTGTGGCTCGCAGGTGACGCATGAACGCTCGCACGGCACTGGTTCTGTCCGGCTTGCTGGGATGGATCGCATTCGGGCCGTGCCCGACCTACGCACAGAGTCCCGAGGAGTCGTTCCTCACGGACTACTCGAAACTCCAACCTGCGCCAGACAATCCTTTCGACGAGTCCTACGTTGCTGCGGACCTCAAGGTCGCCAGCAAGTACACCGCTGTGATGATCGATCAGCCCGAGCTCTTCATTCATCCCGACTCGCCGTACAAGGGCATCAAGCCCGACGACATGAAAGCCATCGCCGATGAGCTGCGCGGACGTGTGATCGGAGAGCTCAAGAGCGGCTATCAGATCGTGGATCAGCCGGGTCCGAACGTGATGTACGTGCGCCTCGCGGTCGGGGATCTCGTCATGGAAAAGAAGAAGCGTCCGATTCTGGCGTATACCCCGGTGGGCGCCGTGGTGCATGCGGTGAAGAATGTCACCAGCAAGATCGATCTCAAGAACATGAAGATCGAAGGTGAGGTGCTCGATAGCACGAGTCTCGAGCAACTGGGCGC
>DATELY010000016.1:0-9213 GCA_035276085.1 Steroidobacteraceae bacterium
CTGTCCATGCAGGCATCTGTCGGCGAATTTTTGAAGCCGCGCGTCGTCAAGGTGACGCCATCCTCTCCTCGCCACGCCAAAGTGGTGATCGAGCCGTTCGAGCGGGGCTTCGGCCATACGCTCGGCAACGCGCTGCGTCGCGTCCTGCTGTCGTCCATGCCGGGCGCAGCCATTACCGAAGTGGAAATCGATGGCGTGCTCCATGAGTACACCAGCATCGAGGGCGTGCAGGAAGACGTCGTCGACATCCTGCTCACGCTGAAGCAGGTGGCGATTCGTTTGAACGCTCGGGAAGAAACCGAGCTGCGACTTCACAAGAAGGGCCCCGGGCCCGTCACGGCGGGCGACATCCAGCTCGACCACGACGTGGAAGTGCTGAATCCCGAGCTGATCATCGCCAACCTGACCAAGGCCGGCGAATTGAACATGTCTCTGAAGGTGCAGCGCGGTCGCGGCTATCGTCCCGCCGTGCAGCGCGCCGCATTCGAAGAGTCCAGCGGACCCATTGGGCGGTTGCAGCTCGATGCGTCGTTCAGCCCGATCCGCCGTGTGACGTACACCGTCGAGAGTGCGCGCGTCGAACAGCGCACCGACCTCGACAAGCTGATTCTGGACATCGAGACGAACGGCACGATCGACGCTGAAGAAGCCATCCGCCGTGCCGGCTCGATCCTCAAGGATCAGCTGTCCGTGTTCGTGGATCTCCAGGGTCAGGACGAAGGTGCTTCCAAGGCCGCCGAACAGCAGTTCGATCCGATCCTGCTGCGTCCGGTGGACGAGCTCGAGCTCACGGTTCGCAGCGCAAACTGCCTGAAGGCCGAGAACATCCACTACATCGGCGATCTCGTGCAGCGTACGGAAGTCGAGCTGCTGCGCACGCCGAACCTGGGCAAGAAGTCGCTCACCGAAATCAAGGAAGTGCTGGAGAGCCACGGCCTGTCGCTCGGCATGCGTCTGGACAGCTGGCCGCCGGTCAGCCTGAAGCGCGAAGACGAGCGGGATGTGATCTGAGGAAGCGGTTAGCGGTTAGCGGTTAGCGGTTAGTCGGAAAGACGCCGGTAATCACGAAACTAGATTCACGAGTCACCAAGAACATGCGTCATCAACTTTCCGGACGGCAGCTGAGCCGTAACGCGCCGCATCGCTGGGCGATGCTCCGCAATATGGCGGCCTCGCTGCTGCGCCATGAAACCATCCGCACGACCGTGCCCAAGGCGAAAGAGCTGCGCCGCTATGTCGAGCCGCTGATCACCCTGGGCAAGGCGGACAGCGATGCCAATCGCCGCCGTGCCTTCGCGCAGCTGCGCGATGCGGAGATCGTCGTGAAGCTGTTCGAAACGCTGGGCCCGCGTTTCCAGGCGCGCCCAGGCGGTTACACCCGCATCCTGCGCATGGATCCACGTCCGGGCGACAACGCGCCGATGGCGTTGATGCAGCTGGTGGATCGCGAGGCGGCCCCCGAAGCAGCGGCAGAAGGTGAGGGCGAGGCCAAGCCGAAGCAAAAGGCGAAGGCAACGCGCCCCGCATCTCGGCGTCTGAAGAGCAAGGCAGCTCGTGCAGCGGCACCGAAGCGCGAGCGAGTGCAGAAAGCGAGTGCAGAGGCCACGGCAGCTCCGGAGAAAAAAGCTGCCAAGAAGAAGGCACCTGCCAAGAAGGCAGCAGCGAAAAAGGCAGCCAAGAAAGGATGAGAAAAAGGCCGGAACGAGAGTTCCGGCCTTTTTAGGTTACGGGCTACGGGTCACAGGCTACAGCCAGATAAGACGCTGTTCCTCTGGCTGTCACCCGTAGCCCGTAGCCTGTCGTCTCACTCATTCGGGCGCCTCCAACCCCTGCGTGTATAGCACCTGCCCGTCGGGTGCTACGAGAATCGCGTCGATGCCCGGCAGGCGGTTGTAGATCTCCAGTGCCTTCTTCGGGCCCAGCACAAACGCCGTTTTCGACAGGCCATCGGTGGTCGTGGCATTCGGGCCGATGATCGTGGCACTGCGTACGAGACTCGCAGAGCGCCCCGAATGGGGGTCGATGATGTGGTGGTAGCGGATCCCATCTTTCTCGAAGAACCGCTCGTAGTCGCCTGACGTGGAGATCGCTGCATCGACGATTGGAATCCGCTGGAACACTTCGTTCTTGCGATCCGGATGTCGCAGTCCAATCACCCAGGGCTGACCGAATCGATCCCCGATGATCCGACTATCCCCACCCGCGGAGACCAACGCTCGTTTGATTCCACGCTGCTGCAATAAGTCGATGCAGCGGTCCACCGCGTGTCCCTTGGCGATTCCACCGAGGTCGATGCGCACACCCGGCTGAGTGAATTTCACCGTACGGGCCTTCGCATCGAGCACCAGGTGGCGATAGTTCACCGCCGGGAGCGCCTGCTTGATCTGCTCTTCCGACGGCTTCTGCTGACGTCGAAAGTCATACATGAAACCAACGCTGGCATAGGTGATGTCGAAGGCGCCGTCCGTCATGCGCGAGAATTCGAGCGCCTTCGAGAGCAGGTCGAAGAGCTCGTCACTGATGTGCACCGGCTGTCTGGCCGCCTGAGCATTGACCTGCGACACCTGGCTGTCCGGCTTGTACGTGCTCATGCTTGCGTCGATACGCCGCATTTCCGCCATGACCGCGTCGATGGCGGCTTCCCCATCCACGCCTTCATCGGCCCATAGCTCTGCAGAGATGCGCGTCCCCATGATTCCGTCGACCACGCGCTCGTGCCACGCGGCACGCGCCGGTTGACTGCACACCAGACCCAGCACAACAGCAATCAGCAGCCGTGCGAATGCCGTGCAAACCGGCTTCGGAATCGAGCGCGCAGGAAGGACATTCATAGGCGTGAGCATGCAGATGAGGTACTTTCGTCCCGTTAAAGCCTTCTGGCGTCAAAGTTCAAGCGCACTGGGAGAAAGCAGCATGAGCATCGTGAGCGAATTCCGGGAGTTTGCAGTCAAGGGCAATGTAGTGGATATGGCGGTCGGTATCATCATCGGCGCCGCGTTCGGCAAGATCGTCAGCTCGCTCGTGGGCGACATCGTCACGCCGCCGCTGGGATATGTGATCGGCGGGGTCGACTTCACCAAGCTGGCCGTCACGCTGCCTGCGATCCGCGAGGGTGCAGAGGCGGTGACCATACGTTACGGTGTATTCCTGCAGGCCCTGTTCGATTTCATCATCGTTGCGTTTGCAATCTTCCTGCTCGTGAAACTGATCAACCGCGTCCGCCGCCGCGAAGAAGCCGCGCCGTCGGCGCCACCACCGCCGAGCAAACAGGAAGTGCTCCTCGAAGAGATCAGGGATCTGCTGCGCGCCAACACGGCTCGCTGACCGCTGTCGCGCTCAGGTGAGCTGCGCGAACGCGGCACGCGTCAGGTTTTCCGGCGTGCCCGTCGTGCACAGCACATTGTCTTCGATGCGAATGCCGCCGTAACGGTGGTAGCGCTCGACGATGCGCCAGTTGATGGCATCTCGGTGCGGTCCCGACTGCGCCTGCGCGAGCAGCGAATCGATGAAGTAGATGCCCGGCTCGATCGTGACGACGAATCCTGGTGCCAGTGCTCGCGTGAGGCGCAGCGCCCGATGTCCAGGAGGTGGAGGCCGTTGCGTGCCCTGCATGTCGCTCGTGAAGCCGGCAACGTCATGGACCTGCAAACCGAGCAGGTGCCCGAGGCCATGTGGAAAGAACACACCCGAAATGCCGTTTTCGACGGCGGCCTCCGGAGTGCACTCGATGAAGTCGGCATCGCGCAGCAGCCTGGCAATCGCGTGGTGGGCATTGAGGTGCAGGTTCACGTAGTCGGTGCCGGGCAGTACCTGCGCGCAGAGCGCTTGTTGAATCTCCTCGAGTGCCCGGATGAGCGCGTCGAACTCTCCCGCGTGATACGCGTACGTCCGAGTGATGTCGCTGGCGTAGCCGCGGACCTGCGCACCCGCATCGATCAGGAACGAATGCCGCTCGGCGTCCGAGGCGCGGGCTCGCTCCAGATGCTGGTAGTGAAGCACGGCTGCATTCGTGTTGATGGCGACGATGTTGGGATAGGGCATTTCCTCTTCGGCCAGACCTGTTGCGCGCAGATAAGCCAGGTGGATTTCAAATTCGGAAGCGCCCCCGCGAAAGGCCGCTTCCGCTGCACGATGGCCTAACGCGCCCAGCGCAGAGGCCTTGCGCATGCATTCGACTTCGTAGGGTGTCTTGGCCGCGCGTTGAAAGTGGAGCCGATGCAGGAGACCGTCCGGATTGGTTGCAGCGAAACCCCATTGTGAGAACTCAGGGTGTGGTGCGCCGATGAAGACCGTGCGGCCGGGTCCCGCGACATGAGCGCGTGCTTCGCTCGGCTCGCGGATCACCACGGTATTGAAGTGCTCGATCCACTCTGCGCGTGGCAACGCGGGTGGTTTGTGCCAGTAATCTTCCGGTTGATGCAGCACGAGCACCGGCTTTGCGCCGGGTGCATAGACGATCCAGCTGTCAGGTGCGTCCATCAGCGGCGCCCACGCCTTGAAATGAGGATTCACTTTGAACGGATACGGCTGATCGTCCAGGAACTGCATGGGCGCCCGACCCGCATAAATCGCAATGCGATCCAGCTGTGTTGCCTGCAGCGCCTGCTCCATGCGCTCGCATAACGTCTGCAAATGTTCCGCGAATGCTGTGGCGAGTGAAGCGATCATGGAGCACCTGCATTTGAGAGCAGACCGCGGACAGCGCAATTACAACGCATGTCGCGAGCGTGCAATTGTCAACGTTTCGTCAATGTTAACGGGTGTCTGCAGCAAGGAACAACCACGGATATGCCTGTTTTTTCAGGGTGAAATGCCAGTGCACAACGCAACTTGCGAGCCGTTTGAAACGTATATGAAAGCCTCTAGAATTTGCGCCGCTCTCACTCGGGAAGGCCATTTGATCCCGAGATGCATTGAGGTGTGTTGTTCCAACTTTAACCCTGGGGTGTCCATTACATGAACACGAAGATGATCCTCGCCGCTCTCGCGTTGGGCCTGTCTCTGGCTGCTTGCGCCAAGAAGGAAGAGACCACCGTTGAGCCACCTGCTGCTGAAGCACCTCCTGCTGCACCGGCTGATGCCGCTCCTCCGGCTGATGCGACCACGCCTCCGGCTGATGCGCCTGCTGCGGAAGGTACGCCTCCGGCTGACGGTGCTGCTCCTGCAGAGCCCGCTCCGGCTGCTCCGGGTTCGGCTCAGTAAGATGAGCGCTGCGCGGTCGCGGCCTTGTGCAGCGACCGCGACGTTCGGGTGGGCTTCGGCCCGCCCGAACGCTTGATGGCTCTGCTGGCCTGCTCGTCAGCCAGCCAGAGCGATTGAGGCTTCTGGCCCGCCGACCGGCCCGCTAGCAAGCCGCACACGACTCGCGCAGAAGAGGGGGCGCAGGAAGCGCCGCGATTGCAGTGCCTGTCACTATCCGCGATGTTCGTTCTGCTCCGGACCGTGCATGGGTCCAGAGCACCTATGGCGAGTATCTGAAAGATCTCACCGCCGTCAGCATGAACACCGGCATGTTTCCGGTATCAGGCGAATTTGGCGAGCGTGAGGACGATTTACTCAGCCGCTGGTTTGCCGACGACGGCTCCTATCCGTTACTCATCCTGCACAACGACCAGCCCGTTGGTTTCGCGCTCGTCAGCCGCCCGCCGCGCAATCAGCGCACGCAGGTCGATTACCGCATGGCGGAGTTCTTCGTGTTGCAAAGCTCACGCCGGCGCGGGTTGGGCCGGCTTGCGGCACAGCTGATCTTTCGACGGTTCTCCGGCAATTGGGAAATCAGCGAGTTTCAGTCCAATGCAGGTGCGGTGGCGTTCTGGCGTGCGGTGGTGTTGGAGTTCACCAGTGGGCGTTACAAGGAAGCGCTCGGTAATGGCGAGGTGCGTCAGTACTTTCGCTCGGAGCAGCAGCGGCGGTAGCCCGCATTTCTCACAGGTCGGTTTGGCGCAAGTGGCAATTACATGATGCAACCGCTGTTCTCGTTATCTGGCCTGAACACACCGCGTTCCTGCGCCAAACCTATCGCGGTCCTGGCGGCCTGCGAGGTCGCCTCGCTTGCTCTTCCTTCAACCCATAGCTGCGGCTATGGGTTTCAGTCCAGAGCGGCGCGATCCAACCTCGCAGACTCGCCATGCCTCGCGATCCCTGTGAGAAATGCGGGCTAGCGGCCAGTGACGTTGTCGATGAGAGCGTCCCTTCCCTTGCGAAGCGGGGGCCGCTCCTGCGCATCCATGCGCTCGCGCCATTCGTGCGTCCTGCACATCAGAACGACCGGAGGAAGTGGCGCGCCAGGACAGGATGGGGGCTTCTCGCTCCGAGTGTCGCGAACGCCGCAACCCGCACCCGCTTCGCAAGGACAGATCAAGCCCTCTTTCGCTTCCGCTCATCACTCATCTTCAGCACAGGTTTCAGGAAGCGCGCCGTGTGCGACCCCGGATGTCGCGCGATCTCCTCCGGTGTACCTGTCGCGACGATCGTTCCGCCACCGACACCGCCTTCCGGCCCGAGATCGATCACCCAATCCGCCGTCTTGATGACGTCCAGATTGTGCTCGATGACCACGATGGTGTTCCCTTCGTCGCGCAGCCGATGCAGTACGCCGAGCAGTTGCTCGATGTCATAGAAGTGCAGGCCGGTTGTGGGCTCATCCAGAATGTAGAGCGTCCGTCCGGTGGCGCGCTTCGACAGCTCCTTGGCGAGCTTCACGCGCTGTGCTTCGCCGCCCGAGAGCGTCGTGGCGTTCTGACCCAGGCGGATATACGAGAGACCGACGTCCAGCAACGTTTGTAGCTTGGGCGCGATCGTGGGCACGTTGCGGAAGAACACGAGCCCGTCCTCGACGGTCATCTCGAGCACGTCGTTGATGTTCTTGCCCTTGTAAAGGATCTCGAGCGTCTCGCGGTTATAGCGCTTGCCCTTGCAGACATCGCACGTGACGTACACGTCCGGCAGGAAATGCATCTCGACCTTGATGACGCCGTCGCCCTGGCAGGCCTCGCAACGTCCGCCTTTCACGTTGAAGCTGAAACGACCCGCTTCGTAACCGCGTGCCCGTGCTTCGGGCACGCTCGCGAAGATCTCGCGCATCGGCGTGAACAATCCGGTGTACGTCGCAGGATTGGAGCGCGGTGTGCGGCCGATCGGGCTTTGATCGATATCGATGATGCGATCGATGTGCTCGATGCCGACCAGCTCATCGAACGGCGCGGGCGGCGTCGATGCGTCGTTCAACTGCTGTGCGACGATGCGATAGAGCGTGTCGTTGACGAGCGTGGACTTGCCGGACCCCGATACGCCCGTGACGCACGTCATGAGTCCTATGGGGAACTCGGCGGTGACACCTTGCAGATTGTTGCCGCGTGCACCCATGAGCTTGAGGCTCCGACCGTGCTGCGCGGGCGTGCGCAAAGGTGGCACGGGGATCTGCCGCGCTCCAGACAGGTATTGACCTGTAAGCGATTCGGCATTTGCAGCGACATCGCCGGGGGAGCCCTGCGCGATCACGCGTCCACCGTGCACACCCGCGCCCGGTCCGAGGTCGACAACGTGATCGGCATGACGGATCGCATCTTCATCGTGCTCGACCACGATCACCGTATTGCCGAGATCGCGTAAGCGCTTGAGGGTGCCGAGCAGGCGTTCGTTGTCGCGTTGATGCAGGCCGATCGATGGCTCATCCAGGATGTACATCACGCCGACCAATCCCGAGCCGATCTGACTCGCCAGTCGAATGCGCTGTGCTTCGCCGCCGGAGAGCGTCTCCGCGCTGCGATCCAACGTGAGGTATTCCAGGCCAACGTCGGCCAGAAAGCGCAGGCGCTCAGCAATCTCTTTCACGATCTTTGTTGCCACCTCGCCGCGCCAGCCTGCCAGGCTCAACTGCTGGGCGAATGCAAGCGCGTCGGCGACGGAGAGCGCCACGATCTGCGGCAGGCTACGGCCGCCGACGAACACGTTGCGTGCCGCGCGCGTGAGCCGGGTGCCTTCGCAGTCCGGACACGGGCGGGTTCCGAGATACTTCGCCAGCTCTTCGCGCACTGCGATCGATTCGGTCTCGCGATAGCGGCGCTCCAGATTCGGTATCACGCCTTCCCACGCGTGCGCCCGTTTGCTCGTCGTGCCCTTTGCGTTGACGTAGCGAAATTCGATGCGCTCCTCGCCGCTGCCGTACAGGATGACCTTGCGATGCGCTTGCGCCAGCTCTTCCCACGGCTTCTCGATGTCGAACTTGTAATGCTTCGCGAGCGCCTGGATCAGCTGAAAGTAATACGCATTGCGACGATCCCAGCCACGGATCGCGCCGCCAGCAAGAGAAAGCTTCGGGTGGTGCACGACGCGCGCCGGATCGAAGAACTCCTGTACTCCCAAGCCTGAGCACACCGGGCAGGCGCCTGCGGGACTGTTGAAGGAGAACAGCTTGGGTTCCAGCTCGGCCAGGCTGTAGCCGCATTGCGTGCACGCGAACTTGTCGGAGAACACGATGTCCGCAGCGGCTGCGTCTCCCATGAACGCAACCACTGCAATGCCATCGGACAGGCGCAAGGCGGTCTCGAAACTTTCCGCCAGCCGTTGCGCGATGTCGGGTCGCACCTTGACGCGATCGACCACGGCTTCGATCGTGTGCTTGCGCTTTGCATCGAGCTTCGGTGCAGGATCGACTTCCACGATTGCACCATCGATGCGTGCGCGCACGAAGCCTTGCGCGCGCAGCTGCTCGATCACCTGACCATGCTCGCCCTTGCGCCCCTGAACCATGGGCGCGAGCAACATCAACGCCGTGCCCTCCGGTAGGCGTAGCACTTGATCGACCATCTGGCTGACGGTTTGCGCCGCGAGCTCCACCCCATGATCGGGACAGCGCGGGATGCCGGCGCGCGCGTACAGCAAGCGCAGGTGATCGTAGATTTCCGTGACGGTGCCGACGGTCGAACGGGGATTGTGCGACGTCGACTTCTGCTCGATCGCAATCGCCGGCGACAAGCCCTCGATGGACTCCACCTCCGGCTTTTCCATCATCGACAGGAACTGTCGTGCGTATGCCGACAGCGACTCGACATAGCGGCGTTGGCCCTCCGCATAGATCGTGTCGAAGGCGAGCGAGGACTTGCCCGAGCCCGACAATCCCGTGAACACGATCAGCCGATCACGCGGGAGCTCGAGGTCGATGTTGCGCAAGTTGTGCGTGCGCGCGCCGCGGATGCGGATGGAGGAGGACAT
>DATELY010000017.1:0-30762 GCA_035276085.1 Steroidobacteraceae bacterium
CTATCGAAAGGCGGGTGCTCGGACATACAGTTCGTTATCCACTATGTGATATTCCGGTTCGGTGAGCCCATAGTGGGGTGGAGCGCTCGATCAACTCGATGGAAAGCGTTCGGTGCCGCACACGTACCGATATCGGGCTTACGCCCGTCATGCATCCCGATGGCGATCGATCGGACGTCAGGTTCGTTCGTGCGTTCCAAGCGACGAGCATGTGACTTCGGCTTGATCGATGCACGCGGTAGCCTCGTGTGCAGGTTGAAATTCTGTTTTGCCAGCAGCGCGAACCATCACGAGAGATCCTGCTAAGTGACTGCCAGAATCGTTAAGTCCGCCGAGCGGGCCGTTTCGGTTTTTGAGTTTTTTTCGCGCGTTCGGCGTCCCGCCGCCGTATCTGAGATCGTGGACGCGCTTCAGATCCCTCAATCAAGCGCATCTGTCCTGCTGCGCAGTCTCACCGAGCTCGGATATCTGGAATGCCTGCCCGGCACTCGCAAATTCCGCCCAACGCTGCGGGTCACACTCCTCGGCGATTGGCTCAAGCCCGAACTGCCCGCCGACAGCCTCACCGAAAGGCTCGACAGTCTTCAGGACAGAACGCGCGAGACGGTTCTCCTGGGCCGCCAGCAAGGCTGCCAGATCCAGTATGTGTACATCCTTCGGCCGGACCACGGAATTCAGTTCTACATGCAAGAGGGGACGACGCGGCCCATGACGATGAGCGCGTCGGGACGCGCTCTCCTGAGCGTTTTGAGCGAAGAGGCGATGAGGCGCATTGTGCGCCGGAACATCGCAGAGGCGCGGCTTCGTGTGAGCGAGGATCGAGTGATCGAGTCGGTTAAAGAGTTCCACCGAATGGGGTTTGTCGAAACGGACTCTGTGATCAGCGGCGATCGCGACGTCCATGCGATCGCGACGCTGATTCCACGCAAGCCGGGTGCGGAGTTCATTTCCCTGGCCATTGCCGGCCCGAAAGAGCGGATACTGAAGCGTCGAGCCGAACTCAAAAAAATGCTGCGTGAATACCTGAATCACGAGTAGCAAAGTTTGTATCGGTGACGGCTCGAGGTTGCGAGGGCCGCCGCACCTTTGGGTCAACGGGTCGTTCAGGTCTGCGGCCGAGTGATAGCCGAACTCGGTAGCAACTGAAACCTTATCAACGTGACCTCAGGTGTCACATCGTCAAAACAGGCCTGGACCTTCCGGCCGATCGACAGCTCGTTGGTATCGACGACGTTGCCGATGAACATCGGACCGGCGTCGAGTTTGATGTAAGCGACGTTGTAGGGAAGCTTGTCGGCAAAGCTCGGATGGAATGCACGGTGGTAGACGATGAATGACCAGATTTCCCCGCCAGGCGCAATGTCCTGCCAATCCTCGATCGCTGCCGTGCGCAAGCAGGTCGGGCACACTGGCTTGGGCGGCCAACGCAGCTCGCCGCAGCCCGCACACCGCTGCATGACCAATCGGCGCTTGCGCGCGGCGGCCCAAAAGGGCGCCGTCAATGACGCGGACACATCGGGCAACAGCGGTGCGTGCAGGCTGGTCACGGCTCCACCCCCAGGATCGAGGCAGCGCCCTTCTGATTCGCCATGGCCGAACAGTATTGGGCGATCTTGGCACCCGCGACCTGCCGCGCACCGCATTCACCGCGCAACTGTCGCACGGCTTCGCACAGATGCAGCCAGCCCCACATATACGCTTCGGACAAGTGGCCTCCGTTGGTGTTGACGGGCAACTCTCCGCCAAGGCGAGTGCGGCCTTCCTGGACGAAGGGCCCGCTCTCACCGGGACCGCAAAAACCAAAGCTCTCCAACATCGTCAGCACATAAAAGCTGAAGGGGTCCTGGATATAGAGCACATCCACGTCGCTGCGCTCGACCCCTGCGCTCTCGTAGAGACGCGTAGCCACGGTCTCGAGCCAAGGCCGCATGACGTTGTCCTCGATCTCGCTGGCGGCGAGCCCTGCATGTTCCGCCATTCCGAGCACGTAAACGGGAGCTGGCTTGAAGTCGCGCGCGCGCTCGGCCGCCGTGACGATGAGCGCCGCGCCACCGTCCGAAATCATGGTCATGTCATGACGGCGCAGCGGGGCGATCAGATAGGGCGAGGCCATGTAGTCGTCGATGGACAACGGCTCACGGAAAATCGCCAACGGATTGAGACGCGCATATTCCCGCTGGACGACTGCAACATGCCCGAGCTGCTCTTCCGTCGTCCCGTACAGATGTTGATGACGCCGGAATGCCATCGCGTAGGGCCCTCCCATATGCAGGTATCCATATGGAAGCGTGAAATCGACTGCAGGATTCGCGGTGCTGGTGAACCGCACGCGATGGGTCCGTTGGTTACAGCCATAGATCAGGGCAACCGTCGTCGCAAGCCCCGCCGCAATGGCCATCACCGCAAGGTGCAGTGAGAAGTTGCAGGTTCCGTAATCCAGTGAGGCGCTGTACGCCGGATCGATGCCGAGCAGCGAACCATAGGCCGTATCGACACCGAAACCTTCGCTCGTCTTGCAAGTGATCAGTCCGTCGATCGCGGTCTTGCCGATCCCGGCCTCGGCCAACGCGAGCTGCAAGGCCTCGACGCCGATCTCCTCGGCAGTGCGTCCCGGGTGCTCGCCTTGCCGCGTTGTGCCGACGCCGACGATTGCAGCCTTGCCGCGGATGCTTGCTGAGCCGGACCTGGACACTAGGATATTCCGCTGTCTTGGATGCTCAGAGTTGCGCCTTGTTTCTCAGACAGCCGATCGCGCCGGATGACACAAGGTGGCAGCAGCGGAACGTGGAGCCACACTAACACTCGACAACAACACTCCCGATCACGCATGTAATTTCGCCCCAGCCGAACGGCTGAAGCGACTCGTTCTCGAAGGACGCGCCCATCATCTCGACGATCCGGCGGGATACATCGCCGCTGCGAGATCCAGGATCTCCTGCCGGTCCGCCCGCAGAATGAATCCCTGCTCGATGGTCCGATCGAGGGCAGCCTCGAAGCGCTTCAGGTAGTCAGCCTTGCCGCCCGGATAGAGCGTCTTCAGCTGCGCCGGCTCGAACACCTCGGAGGTCCCGAAGAGCGCCACCATCAAACTGCCGGGGTTGGGATCGCTGGAGAGTCGTGCCGTGGGCACATCGACCCACGGCGTGCGGATGCCGCCCTTTGCAATGCCATGTTCATCCAGCACGAGGCGCACCGAGTTCGTATCCGTCAGTTCGATGCGTGGCGACGTCGGCGGTGCCGCGCCCGTGCGTACCCATCGTTCCAGACCATCCAGCGCCGTTTGCACGATGTAGTGCTGTTGCGGTCCGAAATTGATGGGCTTCGGCACCTTCTCGCCCAGAATCGAAGTCGTGGGCGCATAGGCCGCCGCCAGTTTTTCGACCGGAACCGAACCCGTGTCGATCGGGCTCACTACGATGGTGTAGTTGTCCGCATGCGATGCACCGGCGAGTTCCCACGTGCGCAACCGGTCGGTGTCGGGCTGCCGCGCGGTGTAGAAGCCGATGACGCCGTGGAATCCGACCAAGTCGCCTTCCGTGATGAATGTCAGCACCGGCACGCGCAGGTCCGGGCGCAGCCGAATGCCCGCGAGTCCACGGGCCGCATCGATCGCCATGACACCATCGAGCTGCGAGGCGCCGCCAAACCGTGAGTGGATGAGAAAACCATCGTAGACCCTGGCCAAGGTATCGACGGCATTGACGTAGGTCGTCATGAACACCGCCGACTGAGACTCGCCCACGGCGATGATGTGCTTGGCCGTGAGCGGCCCGAGAATGCCGCCTGGCCGCGCGTTGCGAACCACTCTGCCGGCCTGCGAAAAGATGTCGTAGGAAAACGCATCGCCCGGATGGCGCAGCGATCCGTAGCGCTGGGGCTGTGTCTTCTTGAGCGAACTGTCAGGGCCCATCACGCTTGGGCCGCCCTCCACGCCAACCTTCTGGGCCGACACGGCGACATATCCATATCCCGCCCGCACTATCTGACGATGGGCCATGAGCCAGACCGCGGGTGAGTCCACTCCGCCGGACACGTTCAGCCACTCCACGATGACCGTGCCATTGAAGCGCTTCGCATCCGCCGGACGCATCACCACGATTCGGGTGACGTACGGAGCCTTGACCGCGGGCGAAGCGTTCCAGCGCCCGTCTCGAGAGGGCGGCTGCGGCATCGAATAGGAAGTCGCCTCGCCCGCGATGACGAATTCCTGATTCGTGTAGCCGACCGACGCCGTGTCGTAGGCGCCGAACAGCAGCGATGGTTGACCGGCAAGCGGAGTCACCGTCGGGCTTCCAGCGTATGCAGCCCCAACGCCCACGGCCATCGTGAGACCAAGCGCGTACAAGCTCCTGCGCGTCATCGTGTTAACCCAATGCACTCGCGTGCTCATTTCAGTTGCGCCTCCTTTGCCCTGCTCGATCCGGATCGCCTGCGATCCAGCGAGCGATATTCGAGTTCGTGAGTGGGCCCAGGCGGTGGACCGTGCCCGACGTCATGACTACCGCCGCCTGCGCCGATATTCGCGCGGGCTCTCGCCCTCGGCATCGCGGAAAGCGCTGGAGAAGCTGCCCTGCCGCTGAAACCCGAGGCGGACGGCGATTTCTTTGAAGGAGAGATCCGTCGTCGCGACGAGAGCGACCGCCCGCTCGCGGCTCTTGCGTCGCATGTGGTAGCGGAGCGTTACGCCAGTTGCTTGCTTGAATCCTCGCTGGAGATGCCGCGGGCTGATACCGATCCGGGCAGCGAGCTCCGCGAGGCTCGGCAGCGGCAGGGACACTTCGTCGACGCGCTCCTTGATCAGCTTCATCTGCCGGCGCGTGAGCCCGCTGGCGCGAGTATCGCGAGTCGGCTCGCGTCCGAGCTCCCGCAAGAGATCCACCATCGAGAGTGCAACGAGGGATTCCACGGCCGCGGCGCTGCCAAAACCCGGGCTCGCGATCTCAGCAACGATACGTTCCAGCCCGGTGCGCAGACGTTCGCTCTTCAGATCGAGGCACGCGCTCAGATCGGTCTCGGTCCAGCAAGCGGGCGATCCGGTGAAGGACTCCAGCCAGGCCTCACTGATGCGGCAACGGACGATGGTCTGTGGACCGGCGTCGCTGCCGATTGGATTCACCGGCACGCCCGCGGGCACGAATGCCAAATCGCCCACTTGCATCGGGCCCATGCGACCTAGACGCGCGCGACAGCGCGGCACAGGCGTAACCGAAAGCGACAGGCTGTGGCGTGAATCCACGTGCTCGCCGCCATAGTGCTCCGGCCAACTGTAATCGCAGAGCTGCGCCTCGATACCCGGAAGCGTGAGTTCCGCCCGCAGCGTTTTCTGTAGCATCTTTTTCAACCGGCAATCCCCGCGGCGATAGTAGCCATCGTGGCGCGAAATACGAAATGCCGAAATGTTCGCGCTTGCGGCGTCGATTCTCCCTGCCGAGAATTTGGTCGCGCCCTGAACATACCAATGGGAAACCCTTCATGACACAGAAACGATCGCTGCCAAGTACACGCGCCGTTCGGCTCACAGCCGCTGCGATCATCTGCAGTGCTGGAATTCCATCCCTCATGGCTGCCGAAGCCGCCAAGCGGCCGACCTTCGCAGCGGACGGCACGGTCCACGTGCCGGCGTTCGATCTTCCACCGTCCGAGTATTCGAGCCCCGAAGCAGTTCAGATGATGAAGTATCGGGCCGTCATGCCCATCCCGCAGACCGATCTGACGATGGACGCCAAGGCAATGCGGGCCGGCCTCGATCAGATGATGGCGCCCATGATCGAACAGTCGAAGTCCCGCTATCCCGTCACGATCACCACGGAGAAGATCGCGGGCGTGCGGACGGACATCGTCGTTCCGAAGGATGGTGTCGCGGACGATAGTCGCGTTCTCATCAACCTTCACGGCGGTGCGTTCATGAGCTGCGCTGTCACCTGCGGCCTCGTGGAATCCATTCCGATTGCGGGAGTGGGCAAGATCAAGGTCGTGAGCGTCGATTATCGCCAGGGCCCCGAGCATCGGTTCCCGGCTGCGAGCGAGGATGTCGAGAAGGTCTACAGAGCGCTGCTGAAGCAATACAAGCCACAGAATATCGGTCTGTACGGCTGCTCGGCGGGCGGCATGCTGACGGCCGAATCGATGGCCTGGTTCCAGAAGAAGCGCTTACCGGCGCCGGCTGCAATCGGAATTTTCGGCGCTGCCGCGGGTCGCGTGGGGCACGGCGACTCAGCCTACGTATCTGCGTACATCGACGGTATCTTCCCGCCGCCGCCGATGGCGCCCCTGTCTTACTTCGAAGGTGCCAGCTACGACGATCCGCTGGTGTCGCCGGTCCTTCATCCCGACGTGCTCGCGAAATTCCCGCCGACTCTCATCATCACGGGCGGACGGGCGATGGACTTCAGCGGTTCCATCGACACTCACGCGAAGTTGCTGAAAGCCGGTGTCGACAGCAACCTGCTGGTCGGCGAAGGGCTCAGCCACTGCTACATCTACAACTCTAACCTGCCGGAAGCACGCGACGCCTATGACGTCATCGTGAAGTTCTTCAACAAGCATCTCGGCAAGTCGTAAGGAAGAGGCGGTTGGATCGGGAGCGTTGACGAGACGTATTTCGCCGCCCGTGGTTGGAGCCCGTTGCAGCGATAAATTTCAGATGTGATTGCCAACGGGGCTCTCTGTGCTAGCTTCGGCTCGGAACGAACCGAAGGGACACCCATGCTGTTTCCAACCACCGAACGTATTGCCGCCACCAAGCGCCACACTACGTTCTACTTCGAAGCAGGTCCCGAGGACGGCGTTCCCGTCATCTTCGTGCATGGCTGGCCCGAGCTTGCCATCAGCTGGCGGCACCAGATCCCGGTGTTCGCGCAGCTTGGCTTTCGCGCAATCGCGCTGGATACGCGTGGCTACGGTCGATCGAGCTGCTACGAACGGGTGGAAGACTATTCGCACGAGGAATGCGTCAAAGATCTGCTCGAGCTGCTGGCGGCGCTGAAGTGCGATAAAGCGATCTGGGTTGGTCATGATTTTGGCGCGGCAGTCGTCTGGGCACTCGCCAGCCATCATCCCGAAGCCTGCATCGCTGTCGCGAACCTCTGTGTGCCCTATCTGCCAGGCGGATTCACGCTGGAGAACTCGGTGGCACTGGTAGACCGGGACGTCTACCCCAAGGACCGCTATCCGCATGGGCAATGGGGCTATTGGAACCACCATGTGGAGCACCCCGAGCAAGCGGCTCAACAACTGGGCGCCGACATCGAACATTCCGTTCGCATGATCTTTCGCAGAGGTCTCCCGGAGCTGCTGGGCAAGGTCTCTGGAGCGGCCGACATCAAGGCACCGACTGGCTGGGAACCCGTCTTCGAGGCCACGAAGGGATTGCAGCGCGACGAAGCCATTCTCGACGAAGCCGATTACTGGGCGTACGCATCGGCGCTGCAGCGCAACGGCTTCCGGGGTCCCGATTGTTGCTATCGAAACAATCAGCGCAACGCGGCTTACGGCGCCAAGTCAGTCAACGGCGGGCGGCTCGACATGCCTGTCTTGTTCATCCACGCGCTCTACGATCCCACCTGCGTCACCGTGGATTCCGAGTACTCGACCCCGATGCGCAAGCACTGCACTGACTTGACCGAAGAGATTATTGAGGCAGGACATTGGGTTCAGCAGGAGAAGGGCGTGGAAGTCAACGCCGCCCTCGTCCGCTGGCTGGCGGCCCGACTGCCCGAGCAATGGCGAGCTCGCAGCTCAGCTCGGGGCCGCGATCATTCGCGATGAGACATGTGATGGCACACCAACGACCCGCGCGTTTCGGGTTCTTGAAGCTCGTGGTGCGCGATCTGAAGAAAGAAGTGGCGTTCTACCAGGCTGTGCTCGGTTGCGGTGACGGGCAGTTCATCGAAGGCGAGATCGCCGGCCGGCCGATCGAGGAAATAGTGCTCTTCGGGCCCGACGGCCAGACCGAAGTGCTCATTCTGGTCTACAAGGACGGCAAGGGTCCGCTGCCGGAGCCCAGCGGCGTGATCACCGGCATCTACACGCCGGATATCGAAGCGTTCGAGCGACGCGTCCTGGCTGCCGGGGGAACGATCGCGCAGCCCATCGGACCGCTTCAACTGCCGACGGGCGTGTTACGTCTGGCGTTCTATGCCGATCCCGAAGGGTACTTGCTCGAAGTCATTGAAATGCGGGCATCAAGCAAGTAGCGATAAGCGACTTCACTGCAACGGATCTGTGAGTCCTTGGAAACCATATTGATGATGGTTTCCGAATAGCGCCTGTTCGAGCACGCCATACCCGACTTTGTCGCCCATGGTGGCGCGAATCACCTGCTGGGCGTGCTGGAACTTCGGCGCCGACTTGTCGATCTGGTCCGCCGTCAGGATCTCGGCCGTGTACGCCTCCTCGCCCTTCCAGAAGCCGTGTCCCCATTCCGGGTGGCTGTAGCCGATGCCGTACATGTGGAAGCGCAGCAGCACGTCGAGCTTAATGGTCTTGATGCTGTTGCCATCGAGCAGATCGTATTCGCCGCCGGTGACGAAGCGCGAGGTCTTGTCTTCGAACTTCAAGCGGTGTGGACCCGCGGCGATCTCGCGAAATCCTTTTGGGTCCAGCGTGTCGAACTTCGTCCGGGTGTCGTAGAGCGGGAAGACCTGCCCGAACATCTTCATGCTCACCCCTTCGGCATCTTCCCACGTGCCGTAGTGAGTGCAGCAGTCTTCCCACTCGATGGGTGACCACAGATAGAACGCCTGCGAAGGCTGCAGGTAATGCGTGCCGCCCTGAGGTTCGCCGCAAAAGCGCCAGCCCCAGGAACGATCGCGAATACCGTAGGCATCGTGGATGTCGTGCCGCTCGCCCTGCACGTCGATGAAGCCGTTCCAACGGCCAAACTGTGTATAGCGCTTGGCCTTCATGATCATGCGCACGCCCGGCCGGACCCGGTCCGTCGGCTCCTCATGAACGGGCGTATTGCCGATGAACGTCAGATCGGCCGTGATGCCCGTGTCGTTGTCGGCGATCGTCACGCGAAGCACGCGCATCAGTTCGGTGATTTCGAGCGTGAACGGACCCACGTTCATCTCCGTGCGGTCGACCGGGCACCGTCGGGAGGCGCGAAACGAGCTGTGCTTGCCCGTCCTGTCGACGATGCTCAGCGCACAGTCCATGACATCGCGGTTCGGATACACCGCGAACGCAATGCCGAAATAGAAATCGCCCTTGGGCGAAAAGCCGTTGAACCAGTAGCGGCCGTAGGCCTCTCGATCGCTGGTCGCCAGATAGGCCAACGACTCCGCCGTCTGTTGCAGCGGCAGGTCGTCATACTTGATGAGCATTCGCGGTTCTCTTTAGTGGATGAACTCGGCGGCGCCAAGCTGCAACGCCTGCAGGGCATGACGCTGCCCCATGATCCTGAACAGGGCGTCGCCGCGCTCGGTCTGCCTTGCGTACAGCATGGCGACGACTGCGGTCATGATGCCGTGAAATGTGGACTGGCGATAATCATCCCAGCACTGTTGCCAGGTGTAGCCGCTGATGCCAGCCTCGACCAGTGTGGTGTGATAGTCACGCACCAGATCCTGTTCGATCGGCGTGCGCTGCTCAGCCGTCAGGCAGCCGCCGAGGAAGTAGGACGCATCCCGCATGGGATTGCCCACGATCATGGTCTGCCAATCGACGATGAAGACATCGGGCGTCGAGGTACGGTCGTCGATGAGCATGTTGTCGAGCCGATAGTCGCTGTGAACCAGACAGTGAGGCGCCATCGCCGGAGCTTCCGACGGAAACAACGTCGCTTCGGCGACGCGCTCCACCAGCTTCAGCTCGTCCCGCTTCAGCGCCGTGCCGCAGCGATCGATGAAATGCGGCAGGCCCTGACGATAAATCATCATGATCCATTCGTTGCGGACCTTCTGGTCATCCACGAGCCAATCCAGATCGACGATCGATGGGTTGTGCCAGCTCGGCGCATGCAGGCCGACCAGCCCGGGCACCACCAACCGAGCCAAGTCCGTGCTGCAGCCTTTGATCTGGTCGCCCTGCGCCGCCGGTGCGGCATCTTCGAGCAGCAGCAGGAATTCCGGGCCGTGGCCGTTGATCTCCGCGTAGTAGCTGCGTGGCAGGCGCGGCAGCGTGAGCGACACCCGCGGCGCGAGTTGTTTGAAGAACTGCACTTCGCGCAGATAAATCTTCTGTTCCACCGATGCCTGCCGACCGAGCTCGCTGCTGGTGGGGAACTTCGCGATGAGTGTCTTGGGATAGTCCGGCTTCGGGTTTTCGTAGTCCAGCGCGAGCCGGTAGCAGTGGCCGCCCTGCCCCGTTCCTACGGGGTTGCGTGTAAAGCCCTTGACCGTCAGGCCTTCAAACCCCGCCGCCCGCAATTGAATCGTGAGCCAGGGTGCGGTGATCTCGTCGATCGCGGGGATATTGCAGATGTTAGCCATTCTCTATGGGCAGTGCAGTCAGGCGTAACGCTTCGGCACCGGAAACTTGAACAGCCGCGCCGCATTCAACCCGAGCAACTTGGCTCGCGTTTCGTCCTCGAGATGGCCCATCTCCCGCTCGATGGCCGCCGCGGAATGGGGAAACGTTCCTTCGTGATGAGGGTAATCGTTAGCCCAACAGAAATTGTCGGTCAGGTTGTAGGGCTCCACCAGCAGCAGGCCCGAGCGATCTTCCTCGAACGTCGCACCGCCATTGGCGCGGAAGTAGTCGCTGGGAAGCCCGTGAAGCAGCTTGGGCCGAACCCACATGTGATGCTTGTGGTAGGTCTCGTCCATCAGATCCAACAGCGCGGGTATCCAGCCGATGCCCGCCTCGACCGAGACAAATCGCAGCTTCGGGTAGCGATCCAGAACGCCGGAAGTGCACAACGCAGCGAGAGGATCGGTGACCGATTGGTGCGAGTGAGCGCGGTTGATGATTGCGCCACCGGGACCACGAGCTGCCCGCGGGTCGCCCGCGGTCGCCACATGAAACGTCATCGTGAGATCCGCATCCTGGATGGCAGCCCAGAGTGGGTCGAATTCCTTGTTGTTGTATTTGCGTTCCTTGTTGTCGGTAGAAGGTACCGACGGCAACGTCAGGACATCGAAACCCAGCTTGGCAGCGTGGGCAACCTCCTTGACCGCCAGGTCGACGTCGCCGGTGGCGATGCATGCGGCCATCTTCATCCGTGCACGATGAGGCTTGGTGATCTCGGCCGCCCATTCGTTGTAGATGCGGAACTGGGCCTGCGCAAAGCTCGGGTCCGGAGTCCAGAACGCGCCCAGCGCCGGTCCGTTTGGAAAGATCAGCTCCGCGTCGACACCATCCTTCTCGAGATCGGCCATGCGTCGGGCCACATCCGTCTCGGGATCATCGCCGATCACGTCCGCATGCGCCCGGTAGGCATCTTCGCCCTCGAGATTCCCCGGAACCAATCGGCTTGGTTTGGCCCCCTCGATGTGCAGGATGCGGTCGCCTGCCGCAGTGACCTCCATGCGCGGGAGACGGTCGCGGTAGACCGCTGCGATGCGGTCCTTGATGAGATCCTTCGGCGGCGTGATATGTGTGTCCGCCGACACCATGAAAAATTTCTTCGGCGCACCGGCGCGTGCCGCACGCGGCCAGCCCTGATGGCCCGGCGTCTGCCGACGCCACGCATTTGCATCATGGGCGACAGTCTTGTCAGCGACATTCTCGTCGATCTTCATGTGACCAACTCCAGTTGCGTAATGAACCGGCAAGCGGCGGGATCTAATACCACACGCACATCGCCAGCGACGCCCACGCTCGCAAGTATCAATACGCTGATGTCTTCGACAACGCTCGGCCCTGACGTAGCTCGGCTATACGCGTTTCGTATACGTTCTCGGAAATTGATATTGGACCTGCGATTTCCCGCGCTGATACGGTGCTGCTGCGATTTCCTTGCGGCGCAGGATGAACACCCCGTTCCTGGGAGAACCTCACATGATCGATATTGGCGTATTCCACAACGGCTCAGTGGACGTCCCCTTGAAAGAAGCGCCCAACGGCATCGTGATTCCGGACGGCAATCTCGCGGCCATCCATGAATCCTGCAAACGCGGCATTACTGCCGCGATCCGGCAAGGCATTCTGGCGGACAAGCTCGGCTTCGATTCCTTCTGGCAAACCGAGCATCACTTCCAATCCGAAGGAGCGGAGTACAGCCCGAATCCCGTGCTCAGCGAAATGGCGATCGCGGCACATACCCGGCGAATTCGTCTCGGCCAGGCGACCAATGTCATCACCATGCATCACCCGGTACGTCTTGCCGAACAGGTTGCGATGCTGGATCTCGTATCCGGCGGCCGGGTGGAGGTCGGCATCGGACGGGGTTATCAGCCGCGCGAAGTGGAAGTCATGGGTCGCAACTTCGGCGCGACCATTCAGGATCAGGAGCGCAATCGCGCCAATTTCGAAGAAGCCTTCGAGATCCTGATCAAGTGCTGGACGGAGCTCTCGTTCAGTCATTGCGGAGAGAACTTCTCCATCCCGCCCGCTTACACCAAATGGGGCCACAATCAGACGATCGCTCAGTTCAGCGAGCCCGGCATGGAGCGCACGGTCGAGCAGGTTCTCAAGCTCGGACGTCCCGACATGTACTCCGGCGGCAACCCGGTGCAGGCGACCACGACAGTGCTGAAACAGATCAGCGTTTTTCCGCAACCGTTGCAGAGTCCCTATCCGCAAGTTTGGGCGCCGATGACCAGCGACCGCACCATCCGTTGGGCTGCCGAGAAAGGCATCAACGGCCAGTTCCTCGCCGAAAACAACAGCCGGTTGAAACGCAACATCGATATCTATCACGGCGAAGCCGAGCGCTTGGGCTTCCCGGATTACAAGAACCGAGGCGCCTTCAAACGCGGTTGGGATTCGGAAAAGCGGCGCGGCGTCGTTCCGGGCCGTTGGATTCATATCGAGCAAGGCAAGCTGGGCGCACGTCGTCGCTGGGAGCGCGGTGTGCAGCTGGGCTGGGACTATTACGGCAGCTTCGGATTCGCCGCGATACTGGCTGAAGCCAACGAACCGTTCTGGCCCATGGACAAGCGCATCACGACCGAGATCCTCGAACAAAAGGAGCTTGCGCTCTGCGGTTCCCCGCAGAAGATCATCGATGGACTGATGCGGACCAAGGAGATCTGCGGCTATGACGATTTCGCCGTGAACGTCTGGTTTGAAACCGGAGGTCTTCTCCCTCAGGAGGTCGAGGATCAGATGCAGGCGTTCGCGGAGGAAGTCATGCCGGTGCTGCGTCGTGAATGCGGCGGTGCCCCATCCTTGCGGAAATCCGATGTCGATCTCGATGTGAAGCTCAAGCCGACAGGGTTCTGGAAGTAGAGGCATCAGCTATTTTCCAATACCTCTCGCCGCCGAACTCTTCCCGACTTCGTCGGCGTGCGCTCGGCAGGCACGCAACGCAACTCCCATGATGCGGCGCTATAGCCCGCAGGAAGAGAGGACGCGCGAATGACCGACAACAAAAGACCATTCGTCGATGCCCATATACACCTGTGGGATTCGATTACGAATCCGTGGTACGCGTTTCCCGTTCCCGGTAGCGATTGGGGACTCGGCCTTCGAGATCATTTCCCAGCGCGTTTTCTGAGCGCCGACTATCGCCAGGCCGTTGCCTCGATGGACGTAAGGAAATGCGTCCACGTCACCGCCGTGACCGACTCCAAGGACGCGGCCGCCGAAAGCCGTTGGCTCGAGGACATCGCGCAGGCCGAACCGCTCATCTGCGCCACCGTGGGCACAGTGGACCTCGCTGCCCCAGGCAACGAGATCGAGAAAGCTCTTGATCGTGAGATGGCATCGCCGCGCTTTCGTGGCATCCGGATGCTGGGCGGAATGGACTATGACGATCGTCTGTGTCAGGGTCTTTTGCAGACCTTGGCCAGACGCAATCTCGTTTACGACGCGGTCACGCACTTCGATAAGGGTATTGCCGCTGCTGCGACCGCCTTGCGGCGGCACGAAGATCTCACCGTGGTCCTGGAGCATTGCGGCTGGCCGTCGGCTCACGGCAGCGATCAATTCATCCGTTGGCGACGGGAACTCGGCGAATTTGCCGCGTTGCCGAACACGTACTGCAAGCTGTCCGGCGTCGGCATGTGGACTCATCAGTCAGAGAGTCGGGTGCTCGGAACCTACTACCAGGCGTGCATTGACCTCTTCGGTCCGGAGCGCTGCATGTTCGCTACCAATTTTCCCGTCGACCTCTCCTACGGGCACGCTGACGCAGTGTTCGAGGCCTTCGAGGCAGTGGCGCAAAAATTCAGTGCCCGCGAGCAAACGGCTTTGTTCGCAGGCGTTGCCGAGCGGGTTTACCGCATCTAGCCCAACCTGCAATGGACAACAACAGTCGACTGGACGCTGCTGAAGTCAAAACCGGCTGGGGTGCGTTGGCGGGACTTCGCGTGCTCGATCTGACTCAAGCGCTTGCGGGTCCGTACTGCACGCAGATGCTCGCAGATCACGGTGCGGAGGTCGTCAAGGTCGAGCCGCCGGTGAGCGGGGACCTGGCACGGACGACTGGACCGTATCACGCCCAGGATCCCGAGCATCTCAACTCGGGCTACTTTCACAGCATCAACCGCAACAAGAAAAGCATCGTCGTCGATCTCAAGCGACCCGAAGGATGCGAGCTGATACGCAACCTGGTGTCCGGCTACGACGTGCTGGTAGAGAACTTCCGGGTCGGCGTGATGGATCGTCTGGGCCTGAGCTATGAAGTGCTGCGTGAATGCAATCCGAAGCTGGTGTATGCAACGGTCCGCGGCTTCGGGGATCCACGCAGCGGTCGCAGTCCTTACGCTGACTGGCCTGCCTTCGATGTCGTCGCCCAAGCCATGGGGGGCATCAGCGGCATCACCGGTCCGCGCGCCGATCAGCCGATGAAGATCGGCCCGGGTGTCGGAGACATCATTCCGGCGCTCTACCTGACGATCGGTGTGCTCTGCGCTGTAATCCACGCCAGACAGACTGGACGAGGCCAATTCGTCGATGTCTCCATGGTCGATGCCGTGCTGGCGACGAGCGAGCGCATCGTCCACCAGTGGTCGTTCGGCAAAGTCATTGCCAAGCCGGAAGGTAATTTTCATCCCTTGATGTCGCCGTTCGGTCTTTACCCGGCCAAGGATGGCCATGTCGCCGTGGCCGCGGTCTCACAAGAATTCTTCCGCGTGTTCTGTCAGGCACTCGATGCGCCACAACTCGCCGACATCGATGCCTTCAGTTCCCAGAAGGCGCGCGCTGTCGCCGGCCGTGCGCTCGACCAGGCCGTCTGTGACTTGACCAAGCAGTTCACCCGCGCCGAGTTGGTACAGCGACTTGGCGGAAAAATTCCTTTCGCTCCCGTCTACACCATGGATGACATTGCTCGAGACCCGCATTTCGCAGCGCGTGAGATGCTGGTTCCGATCCATATCGATGGCATCGACGACCAGCTCTACCTTGCGGGCATTCCCATCAAGATGTCCGCAACACCGGGCCTCATCGCCCGTGTGGGTCCCCGTCAGGGCCAGCACTGCGATGAGATACTGCTCGCCGCCGGGTTCGGTCCGGAACAGATTCAGAGCTGGAGGAATGCGGGCGTCATTCGCTAGCGCCACGCAGAAAATGCCGCCAGACCTACACTCACCGCGCTACTGCAGTGCTTGCGGTACTGCGCTGGTCGCCGGTCAATCAACGGCTGAAACACGCTTCCCCATGATCTGTGGGAGTTGCGGCGTCGTGACATACAAGAGTCCCATCGTGCTGGTCAGCACCCTCGTGGAAGCCGGCGGTCGTGTGCTGATGTGCCGCAGAGCGCGAGCGCCGCGGATCGGCTACTGGACCGTTCCTGGCGGTTTCGTCGAGCACAACGAAAGTCTCGAACAGGCGGCGGTGCGTGAGACCAGAGAAGAGACAGGCATCTCGCTCGATATCGGCGCGTTACGGTTCTATGCCATTTCGAGCCTGACCCATATGAACCAGATCTACGTCGGCTTCGTCGTCAGGCTGCCTCACGAGATCGATCCGATATGCGGAGATGAGTGTCTGGATGTCAGGTACTACTCCGAAGACGATATGCCTTGGGATGAACTGGCGTTTGCCGAGTTCGATTGGTATCTCCGTACGTTCTTTCGCGAGATGAAACGCAGCGAAGAGCACGTGCACTTCTTCGGTTATCTCGACGGAGCCGTCTATGGGGATGATTCCACGCTCTCCCGTACGACGCGAACGTTGATCGAGCACAGGAGGCTTCCAGCAACGTGACCGCTAGTGGCCTGTAACAACGGCGAGCTGGCTTGTTGGCCAGAAGGTTCTGCCACGGCTTCTGGCCAGCCGACCAGCAAGCCAGCAAGCCAGCACGCGCAAGCCTCGGTATCGAATCAGCCGTTGCACGCCACCAGTCTCGCTCTGCCAATACAATGACCAGCCCATAGAGCCGATGCGTCCCATGGAAAAGCATCCGAAGTCGCAACCACACCTGATCAGAACCGAACCGCCCTCCAGTGGCGAGTGGCATGGACTGTTCATGGACATACGGAAGTTGCAGGCGTTCGTCGCGATCGCCGAAGAAAGTTCGTTCACACGCGCGTCGCAACGCCTGCATCTTGCTCAGCCGTGGATCTCCGCCCAACTGAAAGAATTGGAGGAGCTGCTGGATGCCAGACTATTCGAGCGGTCGAAGGGAAAGCTGATCGGACTTTCGGCTACCGGGCGACAGCTGCTGCCGAAAGCGCAACGCCTGCTGGCCATGTGCAAGGAGGTCAGCGATGAAATGCGCTCGATCAGGCGGCGCAACAGCTCGAAGCTCGACCTCGGAGTCGACCCGGCGACGCTGTATGTACCGGATCGCAACCGCTTGATCGTCGAATTCCTGCGCTCGACGCCCGATGTCGATATGCACATCATCAGCTCGCCTCCCTTTGAGCTGTTCGATGGTCTCAAGAGCGGACGATTCGACATCATCCTGACGCTGTGCCCTGCGCCGGAGGAGGACTGGGAAGTCCTCCCGCTCTATGAATACGACTTGCGCTCCATCGTGCCGAGGTCGAAGGCGGCGGACTATCCGGCCGATGAACATGGCGGACTGAAGAATGCCGAGGTGATGATACTGCAGGACACCTACCATCCTGCGTTCTTTGCCTGGCTCAAAGCATCGCTGCAGAGCCTCGACATCCGGTGGAAAGAGTGTCCGGAGATGAGCTTCCAAGCCTTGTTTCGCTACGCGTCCATGCTGAACGTCGTTACGTTGTCCCCGGACTTCTCCAAGGAGATGCCGGAACTGGGCAATGACCTGCTCATCCGCAAGATCGAGAATCCGCCCGTGAAGGTCTGCTGGGCACTGATGCGGCTGCGGCTCTCGCACACCGAGGCCGCCGGCCGATTCTGGGAGATGGCGAAGGGATGATTCGCGCTTACGAACAGACTTCCACCGCCAGCGCTTTCACATAGCCGAGGAGGCATCGAAGATGAACCCGGTTTCGGACATTGAGAAGCTGCTTGCCATCGAAGAGATCAAGCAATTGAAAGCCCGAAGGGACCGCGCGGTCGATCTCAAGGAATGGGATATCTACAGAGACTTGCATGCGCCCGATCACCAGTCGATCAATGACGGCTATCCGCCCTGGACGCGCGATGACATGGTGAATCACCTTCGATACGACATCGGTCACGTCGATATCCAACACCTTTCGCACACGCCGGACATCACGATCGAGTCGCAGACGACTGCGTCGGGCATCTGGTATCTCGAGGACTACCACTTCTGGAAACAGGGCGAGGAAGACCACTGGCTGCACGGCTTCGGCTTCTACCACGAGCGCTACGAGAAGCGTGACGGCCGCTGGCTCTTCACCCAGCGGCGTATCCAGCGTTTGAGAGTCATGGCTTCGCGCGGTGCCGTGCACCCGGCGAAAACAGCGGCGATCGCCTCGGGTGACTTCAAAGGGGAGGTTTAGTGGCGTGTAGCAGCTGATTCGATACCGAGGCTTGTGCGTGCTGGCTGGCTCGCGGGCTCGCTGGTCGGCTGGCCAGAAGCAGTGGCAGAACCTTCTGGCCAACAAGCCAGCTCGCCAGCCGGCCGCTCGACTCACCTGCCTGCCCTACGCGCCCGTACCGAAGCAATACCTGGCGACCGCCGACGCTTGACCACCGCGTCCGCCCATCTCCGACAGCAAAGCCTTCAATCGATAGGTCCACAGGTGCAGCGAGTGCTCCAGTGTCATGCCCATCGCACCCAACATTTGATGGACCTCGTACGTCACGCGCGTCGCGCTTTCCTGCGCATGAAACGCAGCCAGGGCCGCGTCGCCCGGATCGCCCGTCGATGCCGCTTTCAACGCCAACCAGCGTACGCCGCCTGCGAGCACCGCGCACTCGGCCATGCGGTGTCGCAACGCTTGGAACGTGCCGAGCGGCCGGCCGAATTGTTTGCGCAACGTGAGGTGCTCGACCGCCGCTGCGATCGCTGCCTGCAACAAGCCGCTCGCCTCGGCGGCGAGCGCAACGCGCAACCACGTGCGAGCGTTCGCGGCTTCTTCGGCACTCAACGGCGTGACCTGCGGTTTGCCCTTCAACCGTCCCATCGGATACGCATACAGCGACTCGACGGCCTCGAGCGCATCGGGCGTGGGATGCGCGATGCCGATGTTGTCGCCGTCGATGAGAATGAGCGTTTTCGCGCTCGTGACGAAGCGGCCCGGACGACCGTTCTCGACGACCGCGATTGGCCGCGGCAGTTCCACGGAAAGCTGCGGCCGCACCAACATCGAGAGCGCGAATTCCGACGTGAACGGCAGCCGTGCCAGTCGGTCCACTGCGATCGCCGCCGACAGCGGTCCGAGTTCTGGAACCGTGGCGATGTCGAAGTACTGCCCCTCGTCGAGTTCGCACTCCAGGGCTTCCCCGAAGAGTGCGAAGCCATGGAATTGCGTCGGCTTCGTTTCGAACTGCAGCGCGAGCTTGTCGATCGCCGCCGACAGCGATTCTTGATCTGCTGTGAGCTGGAGATTCATTAGCGCGGCTCCCGCGGCAGACGCAGCAAGTCGGTCGCGATGAGATTGAGTTGAATCTCGGCAGCGCCCGACGCAATGCCCGCGACGATGCCGCGTTGATGATGTGCGAGCAGCAAGGGATCGCCACCCGCGAGCGCTTCAGGAATGTGCTCGACCACGAATTCGGCCACCAATCGCTCCGCAATGACGGTCGCAAAACGCGCGGCGCTTGCTTCAGGTCCGGTCGCGATGCCGTGCGTGCGCTGATCGACGATGTTGTAGCTGTAGAGGCGGGTCGCTTCGCACGCTGCTTGCGCGCGTGCCGCTTGCTCGACCGCGCCATGGCCGAAGCGTCCGGCCTGTTGCAGCCTCGCGACCGCGCGCTTCAAGATCCGCGAGGCGAGCGCAAAGCGTGGAATACCGACGCGCTCCAGCGACAACGCCGTGCGCACGATGTCCCACCCTGTGCCTTCCGCGCCCAACATCGCGCTCGCGGGCACTTCGACTTCATCGAAGAACACTTCGTGAATGTCGCCCTCGCCGATGACGCTCGGAATCTGGCGCACCGTGATGCCGGGCGTATTCATTGGCACCAAGAAAATCGAAATGCCACCGCGACCGGGCGAGGTGCGCGCGAGCAGAAAACACGTATCGGCATCGCCTGCGTACGAGGTCCAGATCTTCTGGCCGTTGATGCGATAGCTCGAGCCGTGCTCGTCGGCGCGCGTACGCAGCGATGCGAGATCCGATCCTGCTTCGGGCTCGGAGAAGCCTTGGCACCAGATCGTCTCGCCGCGGGCCATCGGCGGGATGTAGCGCTCTTGCTGCTCTTCGGATGCGCACCGCATCAGCGTCGGGCCGATCCAATTCACGTTCATGTACTGACCGCCGCGCGGCTCGCCCGCCGCCCACATCTCTTCGGCCAGAATGAATGCGATCCAAGGATCGGCGTCGCGTCCGCCCCAACGCCTCGGCCAATGCGGCACGAGCAAGCCGTCGCGCGCAAGCGCCGCACAGAATTTCTTCGAAAACGCACTTTGATGGGCCGAGCCCGGACCGTGCGCCAGCGACTCCCAATCGGGCGGCAAGTGCTGCGCGAGAAAGGTTCGAACAGCCGAGCGGAAGGCCTGTTGTTCAGGGTTCCAAGAAAAATCCATTCTGGACACCGCCTGGATCAAGGAAAGGTGGCGTTCGCGGCTGACACGATTCGCTCGCCCTTCGAACGTTGATAAACGCGGACGCAAATGAGTTCGCATATCCGCACGCAGAAGACGTTGCGCCAACCAAGAGACTATTCCTCTGGCTTGCCGAACACGGGCGGACGCTTTTCCTTCAGTGCATTGACCCCTTCGCGGTGATCCGCAGTGCGCGCCGCGATGGCCTCATAGGCGATGCCGGCGTCCATGACGGCGGAGGCGATGCGCTTGAGCTCCATGTTCGTGAGGATCTTCGTCCAGCGAATCGCCTTGGTCGCGCCGGACAGCAAACGGTTGCAGAACGCATCGACCGCCGCATCCAGCTCGCTTGCCGGCAGACACTGATTGATGAGACCAATCTCCGCAGCCTTCTTCGCCGACACGAGATCGCCCGTGAGCAAATACTCTTTCGCGCGAGTAAGGCCGATGCGCTGCGCCCAGATCACCGCGCCGCCGTCGCCGGCGACCAAGCCCAGGGCGACGTGCGGATCGCCGATCTTCGCCGTGTCGACCGCAAAGATGACATCGCAAAACAACGCGAGCGTTGCGCCAAGCCCGACAGCATGGCCGTTCATGCGGCAGATGAGCGGCTTGTCGAGATCGAGCATCGCGAACACGATGCGCTTCGCGACGCGCACTTCGTGATCGAACAGATGCGGGTGCGCCGCATTGTGCGAGAGGTGATCGAGATCGCCGCCCGCGGAAAACGCGCGGCCCGCGCCCGTCAGCACGACGACATCCGAATGCGCATCCGCCGCCGCGAACACGAACACTTCCGCCAGCTCCTCGTGCAGCTGCAGATTGACCGCATTGAGCGACTCGGGACGATTCAGCGTGATCGTGAGCAGCCGCTCCTTGCGCGCGAGAAGGAGCGTTTGGTAAGTCGGAACCGGCGCGGTTGCGAGCGGCGTCATGATGCGGCTATCCAGAATGCGGCGCTGACCACTCCGACGTCAGCGCGTAATCGGACAGATACTTCGTCGAGCTCCAGCCGCCATCGACCACGATCGTCTGGCCGTTGATGAAGCTCGCGCCCGGCGTGCACAGAAATGCAATCGTGCTCGCGATGTCTTCGACCGTGCCGAGGCGCGGATACGGCGTCATCTCGACGTTGATTTTGCGGAATCGCGGATCCTGCAAACGGCCTTCGGTCATCGGCGTCACGGTCACGCCGGGAGCAACGGCGTTGCAGCGAATGCCTTGCACGCCGTACTGACAGGCAATGTGCGTCGTCAGCGCCGTCAAGCCGCCCTTCGCCGCCGAATAGGCACCGCCACGCATGCCGCCGACGACGGCAAACGTCGACGAGATGTTGATGATCGCCGCACCCGACTGCATGTGTGGCAGCACTTCCCGCGCCATGCGGAATGGCGCACGCAGCATGAGGCCGAGGAAGTAATCCAACATGGCGTCGTCGGTTTCATGCAGCGGCTTCGGGCTGCCGACGCCCGCATTGTTGATGAGAAAATCGATGCGGCCAAAGCGTGAGAGCGCGAGCTCGACGATGCGCCTCGGCGCGTCGTCTGCCGTCAGATCGACCGCAAGGGTTGCGACTCGATCAGGCTGGTTGATCGCCTGCTCCAGCTTCGCGAGCTTGTTCGCATCGCGACCGCTGCCGATGACGGCCATGCCCATCTCGGCCAACTTGACGGCCGTACCGAAGCCGATACCGCTGCTTGCGCCCGTAACGATTGCCACCTGCATATCAAGCACCCAAGCTCATATTAGCCAGACGCGAGTTTGCGGCCTCCAAGCCGCCGGCGATAGCGAGCTGCAACTGCGCGCGCTTCAGAAACAAGTGCGGATCGGCTTCGTCGCTGAAACCCATGCCGCCGTGGATCTGAATGTTCTTGCCGGCGTTCTCGAGCGCGGCGGAGCCGGCAACGAACACAGCGCTCTCCACTTGCAAGGGAGCGTCGTCGCGGTCTTCGTCGATCGCGATCGCAGCGAAGCTCACTTGATCGCGTGCACAGCGCGCCGCGATCGCCATGTTCGCGCAATGATGCTTGAGAGCCTGGAATGTGCCGATCGGACGGCCGAACTGCTCGCGTATGCCGGCGTAGGCAACAGCCATGTCGAGCGTCGCCTCGGCGATTCCGGCGAGGGCCGCAGCGTCGATCAATTTCAGCCGCAGCAGTTGCGGAGCGTCGAAGCACGCGAGCGGCCGACCGAGATTCTCGGCGCTGCGCAAATGAGCCAGCCACAGACGATCGTCGATCGATGCGGCATGCGTGTCTTTGATCTCATGGAGTGCAGCCGCGCCTTGATCTCTCACCAACACCAGATCGGCGCTTGGATCATCGACGACGATGATGCGAGCGCCGCGGCGATAGGCCGCCGCGACCTTCCGGCCTTGCAGATCGATGGCGCCGGCCGCATCGCGCGCATGCGTCGCGCCGATCGTCGCCAACACCGCAGGGGCCGCCAGGCACCGCCCCAGACCGATGACGATCAGCGCTTCCTCCGCAGAGCCCAGGCCGCTGCCGCCGCGCTGTTCGCTGACGCCGATCCCGAAGATCCCGATCTGCTCGAGACTCGACCACGTTCCTGCGTCTTCGACATGGCAGGCGTGCAGGCGCGCGACGGGCAGCAGCGCCGCCAGGGACTGGTGCATGGTGGTGGCCAATGCAACCTGATCGGCATCGGGGTGATAGCGCGACTCCGCCTCCACAACACACCTCGCCTGCAGATGACATGAAGCCAGAGGATTGTGAAAGGCTTCGTATCGATCGTCCATCACAAGGGGGATACCGTGCGACCTGCGCTCGCAACGCGGTTCGACTTTGATGCAACATGCACCTCCGATGTCGAGCGACTCGAATCGAAAACTCATCGCAGGTCACTGGCTCCGTTGGGACGCTGCGCGAGCGGCGGACGCGTATGCACGCGGCCTGTGGGTCCGCGAGACGTTGGCCGATGCGTTGCGGCGCGGTGCCGGGGAGACGCCCCAGCGCGTGCTGCTCGTCGACGGCGAGCACCGTCTCGACTGCCGCACGCTGTATGTTCAGGCGAGCGCCCTGGCGCAGGCCCTGCTGAGGCGCGCGCCGACCGGCAGCGTGGTGTCGTTCATGCTGCCGAACTGGTACGAGGCCGCCGTCATCTACTTGGCCGCAACACTGGCGGGCATGGCCGTGAATCCCATCCTGCCGTCACTTCGCGAGCGCGAATTGCGCTTCATTCTGCAGGACGCATCGAGCCGGCTGATTTTCATTCCGCCTGCGATCAAACAGTTCGATTACCGAGCGATGCTTGGACGTGTCGTTGCGGACATGACCTCCGCGCCCGAAGTCGTCGTCGTGCGCGGCGAGGCCGGCACGTTCACACCCTACGAATCGATGCTGCAAGCGTCGCCCGCGCCAGTCACGCTGCCGAACGTCGAGCCGGATGCGGTGCGCATGATCCTGTACACCTCCGGCACGACAGGCCGGCCGAAGGGTGTGCTGCATACGCATAACACGCTGCACGCGCTGATCGCGCAAATCCGCACTCACTGGCTGATCGAGCGCGGTGACAAGTTCCTCGTTCCCTCGCCCATCGCGCACATCGGCGGCTCGATCTATGCGTTCGAATGCACGCTGCTGCTCGGCACGACGGCGGTCTTGATGGAACGATGGAATGCGGCTGAGGCCGTGCAGTTGCTCGACGCCGAGCACTGCACGCACATGGCGGGCGCGACGCCGTTCCTGGAGCAGATCCTCGCGGCCGCGCGCACGCAGAACACCCATCTGCCCAGCCTCAAAGTATTCATCTGTGGCGGCGCGTCCGTGCCGCCTTCGCTGGTGCGCACGGCCTGCGAGTATTTCGAACGCGCCGTCGTCACGCGCGTGTACGGCTCCACGGAAGTGCCGGTCACGACAGTGGGCGTCACCCGGCGCGAAGCCGCGGCATTCGCCGCCGACACCGACGGCCGCGCCGGCATTGCGGACATCGAGCTCGCCGACCATCCTGGCGCGCGGCCGGGCGAAGGCGAAGTGTGCGTACGCGGACCGCAGATGCTGGTCGGCTACCTGCATGCCGAAGACGAGACGAATGCATTCGATGCGAAAGGCTATTTCCGCACCGGCGATCTCGGCCGTTGGGTGGACGATCGCTACCTCGTCATCAGCGGTCGCGCGAAAGACATCATCATCCGCAACGGCGAGAACATTTCACCGAAGGAGATCGAGGACATTCTCATCGACCATCCCCAGGTCGCGGAGATCGCGATCGTCGGCTTGCCCGATGCGCGCACGGGCGAACGCGCATGCGCCGTGATCGTCCCGACACAAAGGCCTGGCCCCGACGTCGCGAGCTTGCGAGCCTTTCTGGATGCGCGCGGCGTTGCGACGTTCAAAGTGCCCGAACAAGTGGTCATCGCCGACTCGTTACCGCGCAATGACGCGGGCAAGGTGCTGAAACACCAGCTGCGCGCAACGCTCGCGGCGAACGTCTGACCCTCATTGATATGACGAAACCCATCTCCGAATTCCGGCGCGCGGCGCGCGAATGGCTCGCCGCGAACGTACCGACGACGCCTTCGCCCGAAGACGGTCCCGCCTCGCGTGAGTACGTCCTCGCGTGGCAACGCACGCAATCGCAAGGCGGCTGGGCCGGTATTGCGTGGCCGAAGGAAGTCGGCGGCCGCGGCTTGTCGGTGCTCGAGCAAATCGTGTGGTTCGAAGAATATGCGCGCGCCGGTGGACCCTCACCGCTCAATGCCTCGTTCGTCGGCCTCAATCACGCCGGCCCGACGTTGATTGCCTGCGGCACGCCGGAGCAGAAACAATTCCATCTACCGAGGATCCTCGCGGGCGAGGTGGTCTGGTGCCAGGGATTTTCCGAACCGGGCGCCGGCTCGGATCTCGCCAGCCTGCGCACGCGGGGCCGTATCGAGGGCGATGAGATGGTCATCGACGGCCACAAGATCTGGTCGAGCTTCGCCGACATCGGCGATTACCAAGAGCTGCTGATTCGCACCGATCCGAACGCCAAGACCTCCGCCGCGTTGTCGTGGGTGATCTGCCCGATGAACACGCCGGGCATCACCGTGCGTCCGATTCGCACGATGGCCGGTCCCGCCAAGTACTGCGAAGTGTTCTACGACGGCGTGCGCATCCCGCTCTCGAACGTCGTCGGCGGCGTGAACAACGGGTGGGCGACGGCGATGTCGACGCTCGGCTTCGAGCGCGGTACCGCAAGCCTCGCGCTCCTGCTCGGCTACCTCATGAAGGTCGAACAGCTCCTCGCCGCCTGTCCCTCCGAGCGTCACGAATTGAAATTGCGACTCGGGCGCCTGCGCGCCGAAGGCGCCTCGATTCGCGCCGCGACGTATCGTTTCGCACTCGACTCCGAGCACGGCGTGCCCGATGCCAGCGGCTCGATGATGCGCTTGAGCTTCGCGGAGTTCGCGCAACGCGTCGCGAAGGCCGCGATCGATCTCTACGGCATCGACGGACCCGAAGTCGTCGGCGCGCACGGTTGGGGACACGATTACCTCGATGTCTTCTCCGAAACGATCGCGGGCGGCACGGCCGAGATCCAACGCAACATCATTGCCGAGCGTGTTCTTGGCTTGCCGAAGGGCCCGCGTTGAGAGGTAGTCGTGCCTTAGGGAAGGAGCGGATGAAGCAAGCGCGAACGCTCCGTCCATCGCGTTCAATTTCGTCCGCACCAAGGTGAAAGCCGTCGGACGAGCGAGCACCTGATCTCGCATAGAGCAGAGTCATACGTAATCCCTCTTCCTTTCTCGATTTCGCGTATTGGACTTCTCTTGTGACGCTGTTCAAGACTTGACCGTGGGGTTCGTAGCGGCTGCTAAACGCCGGCAATTGCACTAGGAAGATGATGTTGACTGTTGCACGGTCGGAACGTGGCAACTCTCAAGCATGTCTTCCTGTTCGCGAAGGCTTCGCGGCGCGCTCACGTCGATAACACTCATCATGGGGGATATGGGCTATGAACAGGCTCACCGAAATGCTCACGGGCATTTCCATGCTGATTTCCTGCGGAGTTCACGCGCAGGCGGTACCGTCGAACCAACCAGAAGCGCCGACCAGCCCAACGACGCAGAGCGCTGCCGAGACTCGGAACGGCGGTGCCATTCTCACTGAAGTCATCGTCACTGCGCAGAAGCGCGAACAGACGCTCAGCAGCGTGCCGATCAGCGTGACGGCGGCGTCAGGAGAGGAGCTGGCACAGCGCGGCATCGTCGACACGGCGGATCTGGGCAAGATGGTCTCGGGCTTTGTCTTCACACCCGGGACGCAAGGGCAACCCGTTTACGTCCTGCGCGGCATCGGGCTCTACGACGCCGGTCTGGCATCGTCGCCAACCGTCAGCGTCTATGTCGACCAGGTTCCGCTGCCCTTCTCCATCATGACGCCGGGCGCCATTCTCGACCTCGAGCGGGTCGAGGTTTTGAAGGGTCCTCAGGGCACGTTGTTCGGCGCTAACAACACCGGCGGCTCGATCAACTACATCGCGGCCAAGCCCACGCCTGAGTTCGAAGCCGGCGCTTCGTTCACCTACGAGCGATTCGATAAGTCGACCGTGCGTGGCTTCGTGAGCGGTCCGTTGCGCGACACGCTGCAGACGCGTGTCGCCGTGCAGGGCACCTCCGGTGGTGCCTGGCAAAAAAGTTTGACCCGCGATGACAGCCTTGGCGACAGTCGCCAGCTCCTGGGACGCTGGCTGCTCGACTGGCAACCGAGCGACAAGCTGCGTGCGACGCTCAACCTGAACGGCTACCGGGACCGCTCGGACACGGTCGCGACGCAGATTGTTCGCAAGACTCCCAGCATCCCTGGTTTTGAAACACCGTCGTACCTGAGTGCGCCGCTCGCCCGCGACAATGCTCGTTCCGCCGACTGGAATCCCGACGAATCCATCCGCAAGGACGACACGTTCTATCAGGCAGCTCTGCGCGTCGACTACGACCTGACGCCGGAGCTCGCTCTGACTTCGATCAGTGCCTATTCGGACCTCGATACCGATTGGTACACGGACACCGACGGCATGGCCGCGCAGACCAACGAAGCGAACGTCGGCGGCTATATCCGCGATTTCAATCAGGAGCTCCGCCTGCAAGGCAACGCCGACCGCCTCGTCTGGCTGGTCGGCGGCAACTTCCAGGACAACAAGGTGCTCGACCTCGTACGGTTCCGCATCAGAGAAGGAACGGTGCGTCAGCTCGGTGTCCCCAACATTCAGCCCTTCACCGTCGCCGATTCCATCCTCAGACATAGCGGCGACAGCTATGCGGTGTTCGGCAATGTGGAATACAAGCTTACGCAGAACCTGAGCGTGCAGGGCGGTGTCCGCTATACGCGCAGCGAGCGCACGGGCCATTTCTGCAGCGCGGACCGTACACCGGGTCTGCCGCTGCATGCCTTTTTTGCCAGCATCGGCAGTCCGGTCGGCGCCGACGGCTGTCACAACCTGGACACCGATACCGGCACGCGAGGGGAGTACCGCATCCCGCTCGATGAGGACAACACCGCGTTTCGCGCCTCGATCGATTACAAGCTGAGCAACAGCGGCCTGCTCTATGCCAGCTTCAGCCGCGGCTACAAGAGCGGCGTCATCACGAACGTCGGTGCCTCGATCGATCGCCAGGTGTTGCCCGCCGAGCAGGAGGAACTGGACGCCTATGAAATGGGCCTCAAGACGCCGTTCCTCGACCGTACTGCATACCTCAACCTGTCGACCTTCTACTACGACTACCGCGACAAGCAGGTCCGGGCGCGCATCTTCGACCCGGTCTTCAACCTGCTCGAGCGCTTGCTCAACATTCCGAAGTCGCGGGTGTGGGGGATCGACGGCGACCTGACGTTCAATCCCATCGCGGGCTTGACCCTCAAAGCCGGCGGCACGTATCTGAACAGCAAGGTTAACGGGGACTTCGAAACCTTCAACGGTGCGCCCGTTTACAATCAGGTGGGACAGCAAGGGAATTTCCGCGGCTCTGAGCTGATCTATACGCCCAAGTTCACCGCAAACGCCGATGCCGAGTATGAATGGGACATCGGCGAGTTCACCGCGGCGCTCGGCACGACGCTCATCTACCACGGCAGCGACCGCACGGCCTTCACGGTGCAAGGCTTCGAAGTGCCGGACATCTACGATTTGCCGTCCTACGTGCTCGTGGACGTGCGCGCGCGCGTGAGCTCGCACGATGATCGTTGGAGTGTGGAGGTATTCGGCAGGAACATCTTCGACAAGTACTACATCACGGGCGTCTTCCAGGGCTCGGATGAGATCCACCACTACGCCGGCATGCCTGCAACGTACGGCGTCACGTTGAGCACGAGATTCTGACCGTCATTCGGGCAGTCACCCGATCATTGCGAAGCTGGCTGCTCGATGAGTTGCTTCAGAATGCTCATGAAACGTTCCGCCGCTGCGCCATCGGTCACGCGATGGTCGTGGGTCAGGCTGTAGGGCAACATCGGTGCGATGACGATCTCGTCGTTCTTCACGATCGGCTTCTTGGTCAGCCGGCCGATGCCGAGAATGCCTGACTCCGGGCTATTGATGATCGGGGTGGAATACGCACTGACGCCAACCGAGCCGAAATTGCTGACCGTAAACGTGCCGCCGGTCATCTCATCGGGCACGAGCTGGTCCGCCCGCGCCTTTTGACCCAATGCCTTCGCCACGATGGAGATCTCAACCAAGGACTTGGTGTCTGCATTCTTGATGACCGGGACCACCAGGCCTCTTTCGCCCTGGTCGCCGAGCGCCACGGCCATACCGATATTGATGTCTTCCCACAGCTTGATTTCAGTGTCGATCAAGCTCGAGTTCATCAACGGAAACTGCTTCAACGCCTGCGCCACGGCGAAGATCAGCATCTCCGCATAGGTGACCCGGGTACCGAGTTCCTGCTCCTGGCGGACGAGCTTCTCCCGGTACTGCACCATCTCGGTGAGATCGAAGTCGCCAAAAAAAGTGTTGGGCGCGTTCACGGCGAGACTCTTCATCATGTTCTCGCCAATGACCTTTCTCATGCCCTTGTACGGAAGCGTCGATTTGACCCGCTTGCCGAGATTGATATCGCTGGACGTCGCTGCAGGTTGAGCCGCGCGAGCTTTCCGCGCCTGAATGGCTTGTTCGATATCCTCCTTTTGAATCCTTCCACCCGGACCCGAACCGGTGACCTTCGTGACGTCGATGTCGTGCTCGATCGCCATTTTCCGTGCGATGGGCGATATCGCGACTCGAGCACCGTCCGACCTCGCAGATGCCGGCCCCGGCTCCTCGACCGTTGATGGCTCGATCTGGCTCGCAGACGTGTTTGCCTTCAGCGCGGCGTATTCCTCCTCGGTCGCTGCAATCAAACCCACGATCGTGTTCACATCGGTTTCTTGACCCTCCTCGAGAAGGATGTGCACGAAACCGGAACTCGGTGCCGGCATTTCAAATGTGGTCTTCTCTGCCTCTATATCCAGAACAATGTCGCCCTTTTCGACCCGGCCGCCTTCTTCGACCTGCCATTTCGTGAGCGTCGCGACCGCCGCCGCCATACCGAGCTTGGGGACAATGAGCTGTTCTGCCATTCGCTATTCCTTATCGATGGATTCGAGCACCGACACGGTATCGTGGTCGATCATCGCGGCGCTGAAGCGGGCCACGTTGGCGGTATTGACTGCCTCGGACTGGAACACGGCGTTGTTGCAGAGAAAGATCAACAGGCCGAGCGCAAGATAGGCCTTGTAGATGTGCAGAAACTCGTCGAACGCTGGCGCTTCGACTCCGTTGCGAGCGAGCTCGTCCAGATAGTGCTGGAGCAACGGCCCTTCCCATCGCCGTCGATCGGCAGTGTCCAATGCGGCTGCAAGGTGGTAGCCCACATCGCGCATCACGTGATCGCGTTGCGTGCACGGATCGTAGAAGCCGTGAGCGCCGTTGGGTTCGATGTACGTATTGCCCAAGTGCGCATCGCCGTGCAGGACGACGTGCGGCAACCTGTTGCTCAACCTGACGAGTCGATCCAGGGTTTCTCTCGCCCACTCCATATCATGGAATCGGACCGATGCAGCGGCGCCGCGAGGTGATTTGACGAAGCGGGACCACACTTCGGGCTGCAGATGATCTTGCTCGAAGAGATCTCGAATCGCCGGCATCCCGCGGGTCAGCCACGTCCACCGCCCCTGCTCCAGTTCGGGACTGTCCCAGGTCTTCGCATGGAACCGCGCCAGCAAGGTCAGCCTGGCAGCCACCTGTTCGAACGTCTGGGGCCGGAGTGCGTCGCAAAAGTCCACCTTGCGCACCGACAGATCTTCCATGATGACGATGCCTTGCAGCTGATCCGGGCGATACAGTGCGAAGTAGCAGGCTGGCGATGGCAATCCCAGATGACCCAGCACATCTCGATAGCCGCGAACTTCGAGTTCGTGCAGTGCGGCCATGTGGCGACTGTGCGCTTCGAACCCGCCCTTGAGGATGACGCGCTCTGGAATGCCCGCACGGCGACCCGCCTCGTCCACGTCGAGCCGAATTCGAACCTTGGTGCACGTGCCGCGGACGACGTCGACGATTTCCGCAGCACGGACGGTTACGCCGGGTGTCTTCGATTGCAATGCCAGCGTCAGCCACGCGGGGGT